>NZ_AFPM01000176.1 GCF_000220565.1 Oceanicola sp. S124
CCGTTGACACTTCGACCGATGTAACTGTCCCCCGAGACCCCTCGCATCGGACATGGCCTCGTGCATTTACCTCGTGACGAGCCACTGGCGCCGGAGACTGTCCCCCGTCTCCGGCGCTCTATCTTTCAAGGTGTCCCCGATCAGCTGTTCAGGTCACGTCACCCTATGGTCCGGGCTTGGTCATTGGGCCCGCTCATTTGGCCAGCAGGTCCGCGAACTGCTCGCGCAGCTGGTTCTTCTGCACCTTGCCCATGGTGTTGCGCGGCAGCTCGGGCAGGGTCACATAGCGGCGCGGATGCTTGAAGCGCGCCAGCGACCGCGCCACCTCGGCCTCGATGGCGGCAATGTCGGGGCCCTCGCCCGTGGGCACCAGGACGGCCACGACCCCCTCGCCCATGTCGGGATGGGCGACGCCGATCACCGCGCTTTCCAGCACGCCGGGCTGATCGTCCAGCACCAGCTCGATTTCCTTGGGATAGATGTTGTAGCCGCCCGAAATGATCAGGTCCTTGCCGCGTCCGACGATGGTGACGTAACCCTCCGCGTCCTGCACACCCAGATCGCCGGTGATGAAGAACCCATCCGCGCGCAACTCGGCGGCGGTCTTTTCCGGCATCTGCCAGTAACCTTTGAAGACATTGGCCCCGCGCACCTCGATCTGGCCGACTTCTCCGCGCGGCAGCTCGGCGCCGGTAGCGGGATCCGTGACCTTCAGCTCGACGCCGGGCAGCGGGAAGCCGACGGTGCCGGCGCGGCGCTCTCCGTCATAGGGGTTCGAGGTGTTCATGTTGGTCTCGGTCATCCCGTAGCGTTCCAGGATGCGGTGGCCGGTGCGGGCCTCGAAGTCGCGGTGCGTCTCGGCCAGAAGCGGCGCGGACCCCGAGATGAAGAGCCGCATATGCCCTGCCAGATCACGGGTAAAGCGCTCGTCCCCCAGCAGGCGGGTGTAGAAGGTCGGCACGCCCATCAGGCTGGTGGCGCCCGGCAGCAGGCGCAGCACCTCTTCAAGATCGAACGTCGGCAGGAAGATCATCGAGGCGCCTGCCGCCAGCACCACGTTGGTGGCCACGAACAGACCATGAGTGTGGAAGATCGGCAGCGCGTGCAGCAGCACGTCGTCTTCGCTGAAGCGCCAGAGCTCGACCAGGGTCAGGGCATTGGACAGCAGGTTCTGCTGCGTCATCATCGCGCCCTTCGAGCGGCCCGTCGTGCCCGAGGTATAGAGGAAGGCCGCTAGATCATCCCTGTCGCGCGTCACGGTGGCGAACTGCGGCGACTGGCTGGCAGCCAGATCGGCGAAACTGCCCTGCCCGCTCGCGTCCAGCGTCAGGAACCCGGCGCCGAAGCTCTCGGCCATGGGCGCCAGCGCGGCGGTGTCTCCGGAATCCCCGACCAGCAGCCGGGCGCCGGAATTCTCGACGAAATAGGCCAGCTCTGCGCCGGTATAGGCGGTGTTCAGCGGCAGGATGATCACGCCCGACTGCACGCAGGCGGCATAGAGCGCCAGCGCCTCGGGGGACTTTGCGACCTGCAGCGCCAGCCGGTCGCCCGGCACCAGCCCGGCCGAGACCAGCGCATTGGCGTAGCGCCCCGCGAGGTCGAGGAAGTCGTCATAGCTCAGCCGCGCGCCGTCGGGGCGGATCAGGAAGGTCCTGCCGCTGCCGCGATGGCAGCCGAACAGCGTGTCGTAAAGCGGGTTGGCCATGTCTCTCCTCCGACTTCCCCTGCACCGGGGCTGGCATCAGGCGGCAGGGCCTCCCCGCCCGTGCCGCCGGGCGCCATTGGCACCGAAGAGAGGCCGGATGTCCAGACCACGGCGGCGGAGCAGCCGTGGTCTGGCGTCACGATCAGGCCGTCAGGGCCTGCGCGCCCTGCCCCGCGACGGTCTCGACGCGCTGTTCGGCGGTGTCGAAATAGTGCAGGTCGGCGAGGTCGAAGCCCAGGGTGACGGTCTCGCCCGCCCGGTGGCTGTCGGCCCCCTGGGCATGGAACAGCAGGGTCTGCCCGGAGGGCAGCACGATATGCACCAGCCGCTCGGCGCCAAGGTATTCCACCAGCTTGATGCGGCCCTCGGCCTGCACCTCGCCCCCGCCCAGCCGGATCGCCTCGGCGCGCAGGCAGAGCGTCAGCGCGCTGTCCGTTGTCGCCAGATCGGGCAAGGCGAAGGCCCGGAAGTCGGCCAGCACCGCCCGGCGCGCCGCGCCGCTGCCCTCGACCTGCGCCGCCAGCATGTTGATCCGCGGAGAGCCGATGAACCCCGCGACAAAGAGGTTGGCGGGCCGGGTGTAAAGCTCTTCCGGGGTGCCGACCTGCTCGATCCTGCCGGCGCGCAGCACGACGATGCGGGTCGCCAGCGTCATCGCCTCGACCTGGTCGTGGGTGACGTAGATCATCGTGGTCTTCAGCCGCTCGTAGAGCGCCGCCAGTTCGACGCGCATCTGCACGCGCAGCTCGGCATCGAGGTTCGACAGCGGCTCGTCGAACAGGAACAGCCCCGGCTCGCGCACGATGGAGCGACCGATGGCCACCCGTTGCTTCTGCCCGCCCGACAGCTGGCGCGGCTTGCGCTCGAGCAGCGGTTCGATCTGCAGGATGCGCGCCGCCTCGTCGACGCGGCGGGCGATCTCGGCCCGTGGCATCGACAGGTTCTGCAAGCCGAAGGCCAGGTTCTTGCGCACCGACATATGCGGGTAGAGCGCGTAGCTCTGGAACACCATCGACAGGTTGCGCTTCGAGGCGGGAAGGTCGTTCACCACCTTGCCGTCGATCGACAGCGTGCCGTCGCTGATCTCTTCCAGGCCCGCGATCATGCGCAGCAGCGTGGACTTGCCGCAGCCCGAGGGGCCGACGAGGACCAGGAATTCCCCGTCGTGGATATCAAGGTTCATGTCCTTCATGACCGTCAGCGGACCGTAGGACTTTTCGACATTGCGGAGGGTAAGGCCTGCCATGGGGGATACTCCTTATTTCATGCCCGAGGTCGCGATGCCGCGGATGATCAGCTTCTGGAAGGCCACGAAGAAGATCAGCACGGGCACCAGCGACAGCACCGACATGGCGAACATCTGGCCGAAGGCCGACTGGCCCTCCTGGTCGATGAACATGCGCAGGGCGAGCGGCACGGTGTAGCTGTTGACGTCGTTGAGGTAGATGAGCGGGGCGAGGAAGTCTTCCCAGACCCAGATCAGCGAGAAGATGGCGGCGGTGCCCATGGCCGGAAGCGACAGGGGCAGGATGACGGCCCAGTAGATCTTGAACGGAGAGCAGCCGTCGATCATCGCCGCCTCGTCCAGCTCGCGCGGGATCTGGCGGAAGAACTGCACCATCAGGAAGATGAAGAACCCGTCGGCGGCCAGGAAGCGCGGCACCACCAGCGGCAGGTAGGTATCGACCCAGCCCAGATTCAGGAACAGCACGTACTGCGGGATCAGCACGACGTGATAGGGCAGCATCATCGTCATCATCATCAGCCCGAAGAAGAAGGTGCGACCGTTGAACTTCAGCCGGGCAAAGGCATAGGCGGCGAAAGAGCAGCTCAGCAGGTTGCCGATGACCGACAGCACGGTGACGATGGCCGAGTTCTTGTAGAACACCGTGAAGCTGACCGGCAGCGCGTTCCAGCCCTCGGTGTAGTTCGACCACTCGAAGCGCGAGGGCCAGAGACCGAGATCGCCGAAGATCTCGTTCTCGGGCTTCAGCGACGAGGCCACCAGCCAGAGCAGCGGGTAGATCATCACGAAGGACAGCACGATCAGGAAGAGGTGCTTCAGCAGCTTCGCGCGCTTGTCACGGACGCGCTGGCGCTCCTTGATCTCGTGGGCGAGGCGGGCGTCGGGGTCCGCGATCACCGCGGCCTCAATCACGTTCGTTTTCATAGTGCACCCAGTATTTCGAAGTCGCGAAGGCCAGCGCGGTGAAGGCGGCGATGATCAGCAGCAGCACCCAGGCCAGCGCCGAGGCATAGCCCATGCGGAAGAACTTGAAGGCCTCGTTGAAGAGATAGACCGTGTAGAACAGCAGGCTGTCGGCCGGGGCCCCGGTGCCGTTCGAGATGATGAAGGCCGAGGTGAAGGTCTTGAAGGCCTCGATGGTCTGCAGCACGAGGTTGAAGAAGATCACCGGCGCCAGCATCGGCAGGGTGATGCGGCGGAACTGGCGGAAGCGCGAGGTGCCGTCGATCTCGGCGGCCTCGTAGAGGTCACGCGGGATGCCGCGCAGACCGGCCAGGAAGATCAGCATCGGCGAGCCGAACTGCCACATCGCCAGCACCACGATGGTGTAGATCGAGGTATCGGGATCGGTGATCCAGCCCTTGCCGGTGATGCCCACCATCGAAAGCACCTGGTTGATGACACCGTTCAGCCCGAACATCTCGCGCCAGAGCAGCGCGATGGCGATCGAGGCGCCAAGCAGCGAGGGCAGGTAGAAGATCGCCCGGTAGAGCCCGATGGTGCGCAGCCCCTTGTCCAGCAGCATGGCGACGCCAAGGGCTGCGGCGAGGCGCAGCGGCACCGAGAAGGCCACGAAGGTGAAGGTCACCTCGAGCGCCTTCCAGAAGCGGCGGTCGTATTCGAACATGTACTGGTAGTTGCCCAGCCCGTCCCAGACCGGCGCCGACACCATGTCGTAGCGGGTGAAGCTGAGGTAGAGCGACACCAGGATCGGCCCCAGGGCCAGGAAGAAGAAACCGATCAGCCAGGGCGTCAGGAAGACGTAACCGGCGGTGTTTCTGCGGAAGAACTTGCGCATTGCGGGGCCTTCGTGGGGATGACAACAGGCCCCCGCCGACTTGCCGGGCGACGGGGGCCGAAGCCCGGCCCCGCCACGAGGGCAGGACCGGAGGGAGGAACCTAGCGGCTGGCGCGGATCAGGATGCCCTCGGCATCGTGGATGAACTGGTCCGCCGCGTCCTGGGGCGACATGTTGCCCAGCACCACCTCGGTGCCGGTGCGCATGAAGCTGTCGCGTACCTCGCCCGAGCCCTTGGGCCCGATGTTCGGCGTCGACAGGATCTGCGACTGGGTATCGCCGAAGTACTTGACCACCATGGCGTCGGTCTCGTTCAGCTGCGGGGCCAGGATGTCGCGGCCCTTCTGGCTAGGCGGGATGCCCCGGTCGATGCCGAGCACCTTCAGGGTTTCCTCGTCGTTGACCCAGTTGTCGATATAGGCCAGCGCGGCGGGCACATCGCCGGCGTCACGGGACAGGCAGAGGAACATCGACGGCAGCACGAAGTGGCCCGACTGCATGCCGGCACGCTGCGGCACGATGGCGACGCCCAGCGGATCCTGCATCAGCCCCTGCAGGGCGCCGGTCTGGTTGGCCCAGCGGAAGGTGGTCGCCGTGGTGCCGCGGATCAGGCCGAGGTCGGCCATGCCCTTGTCGAGCTGGACGGTCTGGTCCTTGCCCTCGACCACGCCCGCATCGCGCAGGTCCTTCCACATCTGCCACCATGCGGCGACTTCCTCAACCGGCATCGTCAGCTTGCCGTCCGCGGTGTAGAAATCCGCGCCCGACTGGCGGCAGAAGATCTCGAAGGTCTCCATGTAGAGCGACAGGTCTTCAGAGCCGGTGACGGCCCCGCCGGTGGACGATGTGATCTTCTCGCAGGCGGCGGCGAAGTCATCGGTGGTCCAGGCCAGCGGGTCGAACTCGACACCGGCCTCCTCAAAGACGCGCTTGTTGTAGGGGATCGAGGGACAGGTGGCGCCGATGTTGATGCCGTAGAGGTCACCGCCCATGGTGCCGATGTCATTGGCGCCCGCGTCGTAATGCGACAGGTCAATGCCGTTGCCGATGTAGTCGTTCAGCGGCACCACGCCGCCACGCTGGACGTATTCGTGGATGTAGGTATGCGCCATCTGGATCACGTCGGCCATGTTGCCGCCGGCGGTCTGGGTGGCCATCTTCGTCCAGTAGTCGCCCCAGCCGATGGTCTCGCCCTGCACGGCGATATCGGGGTGGCTGGCCTGGAACATCTCGATCACCTTGAAGGTGCGTTCATCCCGGGTCGGGTTGCCCCACCAGAAATGGCGGATCGACTGGCTGGCGGCCATTGCCTTGAACGGCAGGGCGCTGGCAGCGGCCGCGGCGCCCATGGTGCCCAGCAGGGTTCTGCGGGTCAGTTTCATTGTGGTCTCCTCCTCTGTGGTATCGCGATCCGGGGCCGTCTCTCCTCAGCGGCCTTGCCGTCGCAATGGGTGGCGAGCCGTCGGGGCTCAGATGTAGGTCAACAGGAACTCGCTGAGACACAGCATGGCCATGGCCTGGCCGTAGGGCATCGAGGTCAGCGGGATCTGTCGGTAGAAGTCCAGGTCGGGCCCCATGGCCGTCCCGAAGGAGACCTGCTGCAGCTCGCCCTTGTCGTCTATGTTGTCGATCACGCCCTTCACCGCGCGCTCGGCGGTCTCGAGGTAATCATCAGGCAGGTAGCGCTTGCGCACCGCCTTCATCAGCCCGTAGCCGAAGCCCGCCGTCGCCGAGGCCTCGAGGTAGCTTTCGGGATCATCCAGCAGCGTGTGCCAGAGGCCGCTTGCATCCTGCGTCCGCTTCAGCGCCTCGGCCTGGCGCGCCAGAAGCGACAGCAGGTGACGGCGCAGAGGGTCGCCCTCGGGCAGGTCCAGCAGGTCGATGAACTCGGGGATGGCGATGGTGATCCAGCTGTTGCCCCGCGCCCAGAGCGCGCGGCCGAAGTTGTGATCGCCGTCGAAGGTCCAGCCGTGGAACCACAGACCGGACGACGTGTCGGCAAGATACTGGGCATGCACCAGGAACTGGTACTTGGCCTCTTCCACGAACTCGGGCCGGTCCAGCACCAGCCCGATCTTGGCCAGAGGCATGACCGACATCATCAGCGTGTCGTCCCACATCTGCTGATCGTTGACCGAGTTGTAGACGATATGCTGCAACCCGCCCTGCCTGGTGCGCGGCATCTCGTACATGACCCACTCGGCCCAGCGTTCCAGGTAGGTGCGCCAGACGGGGTTGGGGTTGTCCTCGTAAAGGCAGGCCAGGGTCAGGAAGGGCGCGACGGTGTTGATGTTCTTGGTCGGCGTGCCCTCGGCCAGCCGCGCCTCGAACCACTCGGAGATCACCTGCATCGCCATGTCGCTGCCGGTGGTGCGCCAGTACTTGTAAAGCCCGTAGAGCCCGATGCCATGGGTCCATTCCCATCCGGCCCAGCCCTTGGTGTCGATCACCCGGCCATCTTCCAGCCGCAGCAGGAATTCGCCCGTGGTGTCCTCGATGTTGACCAGGTTCTCGGTCAGCCGGTCGATCAGGGCGCAGACATCCCCCCGGGGAAGAAGGTGGTCTTTCTGTCTGAGAAGGGGATGCATCGTGCTCACGGGATCCTGAATGCTGTGTTGACTTTTTCGGAACCTGGTTCCATTTTTAAAGAAAGCACAAACCAACTTGTATGACAACAGGGTTTTGTGAGCAGCGAGAAACTGAAAAAATCATGTCTTTTCAGCGGACTGCGAAGAACCCTGAGCGGGGCACGCCCGAGCTCGCTCAGCTATGTTGGAACGTGGTTCCGAAAAAAGAAGAATGTCGACGATGTCTGATTCCTCCACGAAAACCGAAAACGCCGCGGCGGTTCTGAAAGTCTTCGCGGTCTTCGAGACCCTGGCCGAGGAAAAGAGCGCCAGCCTGAGCGACATTGCCCAAAAGGCGATGACCTCGAAGACCACGGCGCACCGGCTGCTGAACACGCTGGTCGATCTGGGCTATGCCGAGCAGGACGCGGACACGGAGCGCTATTCGCTGACGCTGAAGCTGTTCAGCCTGGCGGCGCAGTCGCTGTCGGGGCGCTCTGACCTGATGCGGGTCGCCGACCGGGTCATGGGCAAGCTGTCGCGCGCCACCGGAGAGTCGGTCAACCTCGGCGTCATGGATGAGCGCGAGCAGAAGGTCACCTACATCCACAAGTATGACAGCTACTACAGCCTCTCGATGCAATCGACGCTGGGGCTGCGCAACCCGTTGCATTCCACCTCTCTCGGCAAGGCGCTGCTGGCCTGGCGCGATGGCGAAGAGGTCGAGGAACGGCTGGCGGCGATGCAGCTGACCCAGGTCGCGCCGAAGACCATCACCGACCGCGATGCCCTGCGGGCGCAGCTGGCGCAGATCCGCGCCCAGGGCTTCTCGGAAGAAATCGAGGAAAGCGAGGCGGGGGTGCGCTGCATGGCGACGCCGGTGCTGGACCACATGGGCAAGACCGTGGCCGCGATCAGCATCGCCTTCCCGCTGTTCCGCTTCGACGAGAGCCGCCGTGCCGAATACATCGCCCTGCTGCATGACGCCGGGCAGGAGGCCTCGGCCGCGCTCGGCTACCAGGGCGAGATTGCCGCCTCTGCCGCCCAGTAACCCGGACCGAAAGACCTGTGATGAAGACGCTTCTCTGCTACGGCGATTCCAATACCCACGGCACCTCGCCGATGCTGCCCGACGGCAGCTGGCACCGCTATGGCCCCGAGACCCGCTGGCCGCGCCGTCTGGCGACCCTGCTGGGCGGGGACTGGCATGTGATCGAGGACGGGCTACCCGGCCGCACCACCTGCCACGACAACCCCTTCGACGGGCCGCACAAGAACGGGTTGCGGCATCTGCCGGTGGCGCTGGAATGCCATGCGCCGCTTGATCTCTTCGCCGTGATGCTGGGCACCAATGACCTGAAGGCCTACTTCGGCCTGACCCCCTTCGACATCGCCAAGGGCATCCGCACCCTGCTGACCCTGGTGCAGCAGAAGGCACCGGGGCGGAACGGCCCCCCCCCTGCCCTGCTGGTGATCTCTCCCGTGCCCATCGACGAGGTCGGGGCCTGGGGCGAAAGCCTTGCGGGCGGTGCTGCCAAGTCACGGCGGCTGGCGCAGTACCTTGCCGAAGTCGCGCGCGAGTTCGATGCCCTGTTCTTCGATGCCGGCAGCGTGGCGGTAGCCTCTCCGATCGACGGGGTGCACCTGGGCGAAGAGGCGCATCTGGCCATCGCCGAAGGGCTGGCCCGCCTGTTGCGCTGAGCTCCCCAAGGGGCGTCTCATCGGGTCGCGGGCAGGGTCACGCCCTGCCCGGCGACCTTGCCGACAGGCAAGCCTGCAGGCATTGCACGAAGATGTCGACGAAGGGGTTCAGGCTGTCAACCCGCCAGGCTGCCACCAGCGAGATCGCCTCGGGCAACTCCGGCAAGGGCCGGACCGTCATCCCCTCGATGGGCTCGTGTTCGACCCAACTGGGCAGTACGCCGACCCCCAGTCCCGCCGCGACCAGGACCGCAACCGCCTTGGTATGGCTGACCCGCTGCACGATCTCGGGCGTGTATCCGGCCGCGCGGCAGTACTGGAAGACGATGTCCTGATAGCCGATCCCGCGGATGTCACTGAAGCCGATGAACTTTTCGCCACGCAGGTCGCCAATGCCCAGGTCCGGCTTCCCGGCCAGGGGCGACCGGGCGGGAAGCACGGCCGAGAACCCCTCCCGGTGAACCTCAAGCGTCCGCAATCCGCTCATCGAGCGCGGCGGGCGGATGAAGGCCACGTCGATCTTGCGGTCGGCGAGCAGGGGCAACTGCCCCTCGGTGGTGGCGAAGGTCATGTCGAACTGCACCGCCGGTGCCCGTTCCGACAACAGCCGCAGCGCCTGCGGCAGCACCGAATGGACCGCCGTCGACATCGCCCCGATGCGCAGCCTGCCGGCATTCAGACCGCCGACGGTCCGCGCCTCGTCGATCGCCTCCTTGAAGCCCTCCAGCGCCGCCCCCGACTTCTCGAAGAGCGCCCGGCCGGCAGGGGTCAGCGTCACCGTGCGCGTCGTCCGGTCGAACAGGCGGACGCCGATGCGCTCTTCCAGCTGACGGATCTGCTGTGACAGCGGAGCCTGGCTCACGCCCAGAATTTCAGCGGCCCGCCCGAAGTGCAGCTCCTGCGCGACCCGCATGAAGTAGCGCAAATGGCGGATTTCTATACCTTTCATCCATTATTCTCCAAAGCAGAATAATGGATATTATTCATATATTGGACCTGAAGATGCAACACTGCTCGACTGGTCGGAACCAACAGGACATGCCCATGCAACCCAAAGAACCAATCGACCTTTTCCTGCCGGTCCGATGGATCGTCACCGGCCTGCTGATCGTGGTCGTCGCCACGACCCTCGCCCAGATCCTCATGCGCTACGCCTTCAACGCGCCACTGATCTGGAGCGAGGAGTTCGTCCGCCTGCTGATCGTCTGGATCACCTTCATCGGGGCCTCGGCGGTCTGCTACGACGGCCGCCACCTGAACGTCGAGGTCTTCCTGAAGGCGGCGCCGCCGCGCCTGCGCCAGGTCATGCGGCTGACCAACGCCGTCATCTCGCTGGGCTTCCTGGCTGTCCTTGGGTGGCATTCCATCACGCTGGTGAAGATCGAGATGATGCAGGACATGTCCGCCCTGCCGCTGAAGATCGGCCACATCCGGCTGGCGGCCACCATCGGCTGCGGCCTGATGATCGTGGCGATCCTGGCCCGCATCTTCTACCGCCGCCCCGGCCTGCGCCGGATCGACCCTGTCCATGTCGAAGACGACGCGATGTAAGGCCCCACCATGCTGACGACTCTCATCATCCTGCTGCTGCTGGTCCTGCTGTTCAACGGCCTGCCGCTTGTCTTCGCCATCGGCACCTCTTCGGCCGTCTACTTCTACTTCTCCGACATCAACCTTGCCCTGCTCACGCAGCGCATGACCTCGTCGGTCGACAGCTTCCTGATCCTGGCGATCCCGTTCTTCTTCCTCGCCGGAGAGCTGATGAACGCCTGCAAGCTGACCGACCGGATCATCAACCTGGCCAAGGTCTGCGTCGGCCACATCCACGGCGGCCTGGCGCAGGTCAACATCTTCGCATCGCTGATCTTCTCGGGCATGTCCGGCTCTCCGACGGCGGATACCACCGCGCTCGGCTCGGTGCTGATCCCGGCAATGAAACGCGAAGGCTACCCGGCGCCCTTCTCGGCGGCCGTCACCGTCGCCTCGTCGATGGTCGGGCCGATGGTGCCCCCCTCGGTCTCGCTGGTAATCTACGGCACGCTGGCCAATGTCTCGGTCGGGCGGCTGCTGCTGGCCGGCATCGTGCCGGGGCTGGTGATCATCGGCACCCAGATGCTTTTCACCTACTTCTACGCCCGCTTCGCCGACCTGCCCCGCTACGAGCGCGCAACCTTCCCCGAGGTCCGGGCCGCCTTCGGGCAGGGCCTCGCAGCGCTGATGTTCCCGGTGATCATCGTTTCGGGCATCCTGCTGGGCATCTTCTCTCCCACCGAAGCGGCGGCGGTTGCGGTGCTCTATGCGCTCTGCCTCGGGATGATCTACAAGAACGTCACCCTGCGGGACATGCTGGGCGCCGTGACCAAGACCGCGCTCGGCACGGCCCGGATCCTGTCGATCATCGCCGTTGCCTCGGCCTTCTCCTGGATCATGGTCCGTGAAGGCGTGCCGCTGGCAATCGCCAACTCGATCTCGACCATCTCGGAAGATCCGCTGATCGCACTGTTCCTGATCGTCGGAATGCTGCTGGTCGTCGGGCTGCTGATGGTGGCCTCCTCGGCCGAGATCGTGCTGACGCCGATCCTGGTGCCGGTGATCCTGCAGTTCGGCATCGACCCGGTCCACTTCGGCGTGCTGATGGTCTTCGTGCTGATCATCGGCGGCGCCACCCCGCCCGTCGGCGTGCTGCTCTTCATCGCGCAGGACATCGCCAAGATCAGCCACCTTCAGATGGTGCGGGCCATGCTGCCCTTCTACGTGCCGCTGGTGCTGGCCGTGATCCTGCTTGTCTGCTTCCCGCAGATCAGCCTCTTCCTTCCCAACCTCGTCTTCGGCGACTGAGCCGAACGGAGACCACTATGACTGCTGACCACCAAAATCTTCTGGAAAACATGACCTTCGAGCAATTCGACGCCTGGTCGAAAGCCGAAGAGACCCCGGTCATCCTGATCCCCCTCGGGTCCCAGGAAATCCAAGGCCCCATGGTTCCGATGGGAGATTTCATGCTGACCCGCGAGGTCGCCGCAGAGGTGGCGAAGGCCTCGGGCGCCCTGGCGGCCCCCACCCTGCCCTTCGGCTATGCTGAGTACTTCCGTACCGTGCCCGGCGGCATCGCCATTTCGGCGGATGCCTTCCGCGCAACGCTGACCGACATACTCCACAACTTCCTGGATCACGGCTTCACCCGCATCGTCATCCTGAACGGCCACAGCGGAAACTATCCGCTGGTCGACCAGGTGATCCGCAACGTGCGCAAGAAGCACGGGCTGCTGGTACCCTGCATCAACCTCTGGCGGTCGATCCCCGACGCGCTGTGGAGCGAGCTGCACGGCGACTTCGGCAAGAAGGCCTTCTCGCACGGCGGGGATCCGGTCACCTCGGTCTACATGCACTACTTCCCCCAGCTGACCCACGCCGACCGCGCCAAGCTGCCCGAGGCACCGGGGCAGCTGGCCGGCCTGCCTGTCGCCGGACTGGCCGGGGTGAAATTCCAGGACATCGAAATCGGCATGCCGGTCAATGTTGACGACCGCTGCCCGGACGGGATCGTGGCCGGCGATCCCGCACGCTCGTCTGCGGACAAGGGGCGGAAGATCGCAGAGCACCTCGTGGCGTTCTGCACCGACTTCATCACCCACTTCCGCAAGAGCGACCCCAAGACCCCGGCCATGACGAAAACAGGGAAATGACAATCATGAAAAAGCTCTCCATCGCCGCCGTGCTTCTGGCCGGCACCACCCTGGCCGCTCAGGCCGATGAAATCCGCTATGCCACCTGGGCCCAGCCCGGCGAGGCCCCCTATGCGGGCGCCATGAAGTTCAAGGAAGTGGTCGAGGCCAACTCGGACCACACCGTGACGATCTTCCCCGGCGACCAGCTGGGCAAGCCGAAGGAAGTCTATTCCCAGATGGCACTCGGCTCGACGCAGATCCTGGCCTCGGGCGATCCCGGCATGAAGGAGATCGAGTATCTCGCCCTGCCCTACCTGATGAGCAGCCTCGAGAACTACGCCACGGTCCTAGGCACCGACTTCGGCCAGGACTGGAACCAGCGCCTGGTGAACGAGCGCATGGTGCGCCTGATCGGCTTCATGCCGCGCAGCCCGCGCCAGATCAGCGCCAACAAGGTGATCAACGGCATCGGGGATCTTTCCGGCCTGAAGCTGCGCGCCCCGGAACGCGACTACTACGTGAAATCGCTGGCGGCCCTGGGGGCGAACCCGACCCCGATGGCCTTCGCCGAGGTCTACACCG
>NZ_AFPM01000175.1 GCF_000220565.1 Oceanicola sp. S124
GGCCCTCGACCGCGCCCGGTCCGGCCAGCGCCGGGCCGCGCCCCTGGCAGAGGAATACCGGCCCCCCGGTCAGACGGCCAAGCGCCGCGAGGCCCCGGGCCAGCGCCTCGCCCCGCCCGGACAGCATGGCCTGCGGATCGGGGGCATGGGGGCGACTGTCGCAGGCCATGACGAAGAGCGCGGCAGGCACCTCGGCGACACCGGGCATGCGGCCGAAGGGACGGCTGCGCAGCATCCGCCAGAGGCCCGACGCCTGCATCAGCGCCCGGATCGCCGGGGCCTCGCCCGCCCGCGCGGCAGAGGTCTCGAAGGCATGATATCCGGCCTGTGGCTCGTGGAAGAACAGCAGTTCGATCAGCTGCCGCCCCGGCCCCAGCCGGACCCGGGCCAGCCGCGCGGCCATGGGGGCAACCAGGACAACCTCAGGGTGATCCCGCAGCCGCGCCACCGGCGCCCCCTGGGCGAGCAAGGCGCCCTCGGCCCCCACCATGTCCAGGCGCAGCCGCTCGCCGGCCTGAGGGACCAGCGCGGCTTCATCGGTGACAAGATCCCGCAGCCCGCCCGGTGCGGGCGGCGCGCCGGGGATCGCGACATCGAGACCCGAATTTCGCATAACGAAGGGTATCATTCCCGGAACTTCCCACACCTTCGGAAGAATGGCATTTGCCAGAATCTCCGCCTGACGCCATCATGACGCATTGGAGCCAATTTAATAGCCACCACGCGGGAAAAGCCAATGCGCCGGATCATTGTTGCAACAAGCAGACTTCTCATCACCCTCTCTGCCCTGCTCGCGACCACGCCCGCCATGGCGCAGCAAGAGCAGAGCCAGGAGGCCCTGACGCCCTATATCCTGCCCGATGCAGGCCCCTTCCTGCCCAGGGATCTGGGCGACGAGAACAACGCGGCCATCGCTGCCTGGATCGGTTCGGCCCATGCCGACAACGCCTCGGAGGCCTTCCGGCACTGGGACGACGAGGGCGAAATCGCGCCGGCTTGCTCGGTCTGCCACTCGGGCGCCGGGTTCCGCAGCTTCCACGGGCTGGACGGCTCGGCGCCCGGGTTGCCGCAGAGCCCGATCCCGACGGGCGGCGTGGTGGACTGCGCGACCTGCCACGCCAACGGGCTGGCCGAGGTCAAGGCGGTCACCCTGCCCTCGGGCGTCGCGCACCCGGTGCAGGGCGTCGAGGCCGCCTGCGTGACCTGCCACCAGGGCCGCAGCGCCGGGGCCGACGTCGAGAAGGCCATCGCCGACGGCGCGCCCGACACCGTCAACGCCGAGCTGCGCTTCATCAACCCGCATTACAAGACCGCTGCCGCCACCTGGCTGGGGGGCTATGGCAAGGCGGGCTATCACTATGAAGGCAAAGCCTATTCCGGCCGCTTCTTCCATGCCCGCCCGGTGGCAACCTGCGTGTCCTGCCACGACCCACACGGGCTGGAGGTCAAGACAGAGAGCTGCACCACCTGCCACGAGGGCGAGGGCCCCCGCGCCTTCCGCATCCGCAAGCAGAGCTATGACGGCGCGGGCAACACGGCGCAGGGTATCCGCACCGACATCGCCAACAACGCCGAGCTGCTGCTGCGCACCCTGCAGGACTACAGCGCCGAGGTGGCGGGTGTCGGGCTGCTCTATGACGGGCACAGCTACCCCTATTTCTTCACCGATGCGAACGGCGACGGCGTGGCGGATACCGGCGACAACGGGCGGCCGGTCAACTACGCCAGCTGGACGCCCCGGTCGCTGCGGGCGGCCTACAACTGGAAGCTGGTCACCGCCGATCCCGGGATCTACGCGCACAACCCGCACTACGCGCTGGAGCTGCTCTACGATGCCATCGAAGACCTGAACGCCCCGCTAGGGCGGGACACTGCGGCAATGGGCCTCCTGCGCTGACGCAGCCCCCCGGAGAAAATGAGGCCCGCGCGGAATTGAGGCCGTCGCGGGTCTTTCATGCCAAGACACATCTCGAATGCACCTTATTGCGAAAGCCCTGCCCACCAGAGATTGCAAGTCAATTGCGCAATAATGTGAATCAGGAAGTCAGCTTAATGCACCGCAGGCAGATTTCCGCCGAACTGCAATTCGATGGCCACTGCATTCCCGCCCGGGGGGCAAAGGGAAACCCCCGGCGCCGTCTCGGTCACCGGGGGCTTTGCGCACTCATAGGCTGATCAGGCTGCCAGCGTCGCGTAGGCCCCGGCGAGGGCGATCAGGCTGTCGTGGCTGCCCTCCTCGACGATCCGGCCATGGTCCATGACGACGATCCGGTCGGCATTGCGCACGGTGCCGAGACGGTGCGCGATGACCAGCGTTGTGCGCCCCTCCGAGAGGGCCTCCAGTGCCTGCTGGATCTCGCGCTCGGTCTTGCTGTCGAGCGCGCTGGTCGCCTCGTCCAGCACCAGGATCGGCGGGTTCTTCAGGAAGGCCCGCGCAATGGCGACCCGCTGTTTCTGCCCGCCCGAGAGGGTCACGCCGCGCTCGCCGACAATGGTGTCCAGACCTTCGGGCAAGCCTTCGATCATCGGGGTCAGCTGGGCCTTGGCGGCGGCATCAAGGATCTCGGCATCGCTGGCGCCGAGGCGGCCATAGGCGATGTTCTCGCGCAGGGTGCCACCGAACAGGAAGACATCCTGGCTGACCAGCCCGATCTGGCCGCGCAGGCTTTCCAGCGTAATCCGGTCCAGCGCGTGACCATCGACGGTGATGGCGCCCGAGGTCGGCTCGTAGAAGCGCGGCAGCAGGGCCAGCAGGGTCGTCTTGCCCGCCCCCGAGGCGCCGACGAAGGCCACCGTCTCGCCCGCCTTCACGGTCAGGGAAATGCTGGAGAGCACCGGGCGTTCGCTGTTGTAGGCGAAATGCACATCCTCGAAGCGGATATCCCCGCGCAGCCCCTCGACGGCGCGGGCCTCGGGGTGGTCCTGCACCTCGGGTTCGATGTCGAGCAGCTCGAGGTAGCGGCGGAAACCGGCAATGCCCTTGGGGTAGGTCTCGATCACCGCGGCGATCTTGTCGAGAGGGCGGAAGAAGATGGTCACCAGCAGCAGGAAGCCGACGAACCCGCCGGTGGACAGCGTCCCCGACAGCACAAAGCCGGCGCCCGCCACCATGACCACCACCTGCACGAAGCGCATCCCCATGTAGTGCAGCGTGGTCGAGGCCGCCATGGCGCGATAGGCCTGCAGCTTGGTGCTGCGGTAGGCGGCGTTGTCGCGGGCAAAGAGGCCCTCCTCGTGGCGCTCGTTGGCGAAGGCCTGCACCACGCGGATGCCGCCGATGGCCTCTTCCAGCCGCACGTTGAAGGCCCCGATGCGCGAATAGATCTCGCGGAAGGTACGGGTCATCCGGGCGCCGTAGACCGCCACCACGAGGACCGAAACCGGCACGATCGCCGCGGTGATCAGCGCCAGCGTCGGATGGATCGACAGCATCAGCAGGAAGGCCCCGAGGAAGGTCATGACGGCGATGAACAGGTCTTCGGGGCCATGGTGGGCCACCTCGCCGATCTCTTCGAGGTCACGGGTGACGCGGGCCACCAGCTTGCCGGTGCGCGCCGTGTCGTACCAGCGCCAGGACAGCCGCGTCAGGTGGCCGAAGGCGCGGGCCCGCATCTCGGTCTCGATGTTGATGCCCAGCATGTGGCCCCAGTAGATCACCACGGCCATCAGCCCGGCATTGATCGCATAGATCACCAGCAGGGCGATGGCGGCGGCGATGGTCAGGCTCCAGTCGCCGCTTGGCAGCAGGTGGTCGATGAAGGCGGTGATCGCCAGCGGGAAGGCAAGCTCAAGCAGGCCCGAGAGGACGGCGCAGCCGAAATCCAGCCAGAACAGGCGCTTGAAGGGTTTGTAATAGGCGAAGAACTGGCGCAGCACGGGCTTGGTCCTTGGTCTTGAGGGAAGTCAGAGAGGCAGGGCGAAGGGATGGGCAGAGGCGCCGACAGTCATCTCGACACCGTAGATACGCGCCAGCGCCTCGGGTGTCATCAGCGCATCCACGGGCGCGTCGAGCAGGCAACGCCCCTCGCCGAGGGCAACGACATGATCGCAGAAGCGCGCCGCCATGTTGACGTCATGCAGCACGATCACCGCCGAGAGGCCACGCTCGCGGCACATGCGGCGGACAAGGCCCAGCACCTCGACCTGGTGGGCGACATCCAGCGCCGAGATCGGCTCGTCCAGCAGCAGGGTGCGGGCGCCCTGGGCGATCATCATGGCGATCCAGCCGCGCTGGCGCTCGCCGCCCGAGAGGGTATCGACAAGACGGTGGCGCAGGGTCTCAACGCCGCAGAGCCGCAGGGCCTCGCTGATCTGGGCATGGTCCTCGGCGCGCATCCGCCCGAGGGCCCCGCGCCAGGGATAGCGGCCAAGCTGCACCAGCTCGTCCAGCTGCATCCCCTCGGTCGGCGGGGTGACCTGCGGCAGGTAGGCCAGGGCGCGCGCCAGGTCGCGGCGCGGCCAGTCGGCCAGCGGGCGGCCCTCGAACAGGATCTGCCCCGAGGACGGCACATGCTGGCCGGTGATCAGCTTCAGCAGCGTCGACTTGCCCGACCCGTTGCGCCCGATCAGCGCGGTCACCTGCCCGGCGGCGATCTCAAGCGACAGCCCGTCGATCAGGCGGCGGCCGGGCACGTCAAAGCGGATGTCCTGCAGGGAAAAGAGGCTCATGGTCATGTCCTTCTCATCAGCGCGGCAAAGAGCCAGGGCGCCCCGATCAGGGTCGCGAAGAGGCCGAGCGGCAGGTCGTAGGGATAGGCGAGGCTGCGCGCCCCGAAGGCGGCGAGGCCCATCAGCAGGGCACCGGTCAGCATGGCGCCGGCCAGGAAGTCGCGCGGCCGCTTCAGGCCGAGCGAGCGGGCGATATGCGGCGCCATCAGGCCGATGAAGCTGACCGGGCCGACCAGCACCGAGGCGGCGCCGGTGGCCAGCCCCGCCCCGAGGATCAGCGCCAGTCGCACCCCGGCGACCGGCACGCCGAGCGCACCTGCCACGGCGCCTCCAAGCGGCAGGATCTGCAACCAGCGCCCCGCCAGCATCCCGCCCGCCGCCAGCAGCAGCGCCAGCACCGTCAGCGCCGCCGCGCCCAGGGGCGTGGCGCGGCTGGCCGAGCCCGAGAGCCACCCCAGCACCGCCCATGCCCGCATGTCGCCCGAGGCCATGATCGCCGCCAGCACCGCCGAGGACAGGGCGCCGATGCCCAGCCCCGCCAGCAGCAGCCGCGCCGGGGCCATCTCGGCCCGCAGCGCATAGGCCGAGAGCGCCAGCAGCGCCAGGGCCGCGCCGCCGCCCGCGCCCAGGGCCAGCTCCAGCGCGCCGGGCGACGGCAGGGCGAAGATCGCCGCCGCATAGCCCAGCGAGGCGCCGCCGGTGACGCCCAGCACCTCGGGGGCGGCCAGCGGATTGGCGGTCAGCTTCTGCAGGATCGCGCCCGAGCCCGCCAGCAGCGCCCCCGCCGCGAGGCTGGCCAGCAGCGCCGTGGCGCGCAGCGGCAGGAAGGTCTCTCGCAGGGCCGGGTCCAGCAGGCCCCAGCCACCGGGGCCACGTCCGGCCATCAGCGTGGCAAGCGAGAGCACCGGCAGCAGAACGGCGAGCACCAGCAGCACCCGGCCGGGATGGCGGGCGCGCGGCGCGGGACGGTCTCCGGCCTCGGTCTCGGGCGGGACGGTGGCGCGCAGGCGGGGCAACAGGGCGATCAGCAGCGGCCCGCCGATCAGCCCGGTCAGCGCCCCCGAGGGCAGCACCGGCCCGCCCGCCGCCGCCAGCAGCATCAGCGCGCTGTCGGTGAGCGACAGCAGCAGCGCCCCGGCCAGCGTCGCCAGCAGCAGGCGCTGCGGAATGGTGCGCGCACCGAGGCGGCGCGCGATGGCCGGCGCGGCAAGGCCGACGAAGCCGACAAGGCCGACCTCGGCCGCCACCGTCGCCGAAAGCACCACCGCCACCGAAAGCGCGGCAAGGCGCAGCGGCATCGCAGGCAGGCCGAGCGCGCGGGCCCCCTCTCCGCCCAGCGAGAGCAGCAGCAGGGGGCGCGCCATCAGCAGGGCCAGCGCCAGCGCGGGCAGCAGGACGGCGGCAAGGATGGCCGCGCCGCTCCAGTCCTGCTGGGTCAGGGCGCCGCCGTTCCAGATCACCAGCGACAGCAGGTATTCGCCCCGCGACAGGGTCAGAGCGGTGGCGATGGCGGCGCAGAGCAGCCCGACCAGCATGCCCGAGATGGTCACGGTCACCGGCGCGAAGCCACGCCGCGCCGCCAGCGCGAGCACCGTCCCCGTCGCCAGCGCCGCGCCCGCCAGCGCCACAGGGCCCCGCCCGAAGGCCAGCAGCCCCGGTGCCAGCAGCGTCGCCGCGACCAGCGCCAGCTGCGCGCCCGCCTGCAGCCCCAGCGTCGTCGGATCCGCCAGCGGGTTGCGCAGCACCGCCTGCATCAGCGCCCCCGCCAGCCCGAGCGCCGCACCGACCAGCAGCGCGACCATACCTCGGGGCATGGTTCCGAAGGCCAGCAGGATCTGCTCAAGCCGCATTCCTGCGGCGTCGTATGGCAACGCGGGCCAGTCTGCCAGCGGCAGTTGCTGCACTGCGGCAAGCCCCCAGAGGCCCAGGGCCAGCAGCCCCGCCAGCGGGGCCCAGAGGATCAGCCGCGTCATGCCGTGCCCTCGTCTTCCAGCGCCGCGACCAACTGAGCGGCGAAGCGCTGCGCCGAGGCGGCGCCGCCGAAGGGGTTGCCGTTCGGCAGCTGGATGACCCGCCCCCCGGCCACGGCCGGCAGGGCGTTCCACAGCGCGCCGCGCGCGATGTCGCGCCGGGCCGCGACCGGGATCTTTCCGGCAATGACGATGCGCGCCTCGGGGAAGTCGGCCAGCCGCGCCAGCGGCACCGGCGCGTTGAAGCCGAACCGGGTGACCTCGCGCCAGGCATTCACCAGCCCCAGCCGGTCCAGCGCCCCGCCATAGAGACTGTCCGCACCGAAGGCGCGCACATGCTGCGCATCGCCGATCTCGACCACGCAGAGGGGCCGGTTGGCGAAGGCACGGGCACGGGTGGCCAGGGCCTCGAAGGCCGCCAGATGGGCGGCAAGTGCGCCCTGCCCCGCCACCGGATCGCCGATCCGCTCGGCCAGGGCCGTCAGCGCGGCTTCGACCCGTGGCAGCGGCGCCTCGCCCGGCAGGAAGAGATCGCGCGAGAAGACCGGCGCGATGCGTGACAGCTGCGCCTCGATGAAGCCGTAGTAGTTCGACGACAGCACCAGGTCGGGCGCCACCAGGCTGAGGGCTTCGAGGTTGGGCGCCCCGCGCAGCCCCAGGTCGACGGTGCCGGGCGCCGGCGGCAGCGCGGTCTCGCGGCGCAGGCGGATCAGCTCGGCCGCCGCGACCGGGGCATGGCCGAGCGCCTGCGCGGTCTCGAACATCGCCCAGTCGATGGCGGCGAGGCGCGGCGCCCGCCCGGCCCCGAGAACGACCGAGGCCGCGAGGGAGCATCCCCCCGCGGCCAGCAGCCTGCGACGCGTCATCGCGAAGCCTAGCATATGCGGCATCCTACCATGCGAAGGCCCTTACCACCTGTAGCGCAGCTGCGCCGAGACCTTGCGTCCGTCTCCGTAGTAGGTCGAGAAGAAGCCGACGGAAGAGACATAGACCTCGTCGGTCAGGTTGTTCACGTTCAGCTGCAGCTCTGCGCCGTTCCAGTCGTAGCTGAGGCCGGCATCGAACAGGGTCACGTCGTCCATCTGGCTGGCGTTGTTGTTGAAGGCATAGCGCTCGCCGATGTAGCGGGCCCCGGCGCCGAGGGTCAGCCCCTTCAGCGCGCCGCCCTGCACCTCTTTCGAGAGCCAGAGCTTGGCGGTGTGCTCGGGCGTATTGGCCAGCTCGTTGCCGTCTTCGTTGCCGCCGATGATCTCGCTCTGGGTCCAGGAATAGCTGCCCGCGACGGTCCAGCCATTGCCAAGGCCGCCCCGGCCTTCCAGTTCCAGCCCGTTGATCTCGGACTTGCCGATCTGCTCGTAGTAGTTGATCCCGCCGATGGTCGTGGTGGTCGAACGGTTCACCTCGCGCAGGTTGTAAAGCGCGGCGGTGAACAGCGCGTCCAGGCCCTCGGGCTGGTACTTCAGACCGGCTTCCCACTGCTTGCCCGTCGTCGGCTCGAGGGTGTTGCCACCCGAGTCCGGCTGGGCGAAGACCGAGAAGGAGGTGGCATAGGACAGGTAGGCGGTCAGCCCGTTGTCCCAGACATGGGCCAGGCCCAGCTGGCCGGTGGTGGCGCTGTCGTCGCGGTCGAGGTCCAGCAGGGTGCCGTAGCTGTCGGCCTCGCCTTCCGAGCGGTTCCAGTCATGGCGCAGCGCCAGGCTGCCGCGCCAGTTGCCGAAGCTCATCTCGTCCGCGGCGTAGACGCCGAGCTGGGTCACGGTCACGTCCTTGATCGCCCCGTAGCTCGACGCGGTGTCCAGCGTCAGGTCGTCATACTGCGGATTGGCGTAGTCGATGGGCTCCTGGCCCGAGTAGAAGATCGAGGAGCTGTCCTCGTGGAAGCGCCGGGCGTCGATGCCGAAGGTCACGTCATGGCTGACGGCGCCGGTCTGCAGGCTGCCGGTCAGGCGCAGGTCGGTGGCGACGCTGGTCGAGGTCTCGTCCTGGTCAAGCGCGGTGCGCGCGACCTCGGTGCCGGTGACGCCGCCGACCGAGAGGTTGTTGTAGGACCAGTCGAACTTGCTGAAGCGGGTGTTGTTGACCAGGGTCCAGCCATTGTCGAAGGCATGGGTGATCTGGAAGCCCAGGTTCAGGTTCTGCCGGTCGCCATGCTCAAGCGACTCATTGCCGAAGTAGAAGTCGCGCAGGTCCTCGTCCGGGTAGCTACCGATCAGGCCGTTCGGCACGCCGGGGGGCGAGTCGGGGTCATCCTTCTGCACCGAGGCCAGGACCTCGACCGTGGTGGCGTCGGTGGCCTGCCAGGTCAGCGCCAGGCCGAGGTAACCGCCCGGGTTGTCGTATTCGTCGATGGCCAGCTTCTGGTTGCCCGCCTTGGCGGTGACGCGATAGGCCAGACGGTCGCTGACCACGGCGTTGACGTCGCCGAAGACATGGGCCGAGCCGTTGCTGTCGAAGGACAGGCCGGCCTCGTTGAAGGTCTCGCCCAGTTGCGCGCGCTTCTGCACCATGTTGATCAGCCCCGAGGGCGACCCGGCGCCGTAGAGCACCGAGGCCGGGCCGCGCAGCAGTTCGACCCGCTCCATGCCGTAAAGTTCGAGGGTGGGGGCGCCGAAGTCGGGCTTGGTCGAGCGCTGGACGCGCAACCCGTTCAGATAGGCCTGGTTCTGAAGGTCGGTGCCGCGCACCACGATCGAGTCAAAGCGCGGATCGGCGCCATAGGGCTCGGACACGGTGCCCGCGGCATAGGCCAGCGCCTCTGCCATGTTCTGCGCGCCAAGCTCGGTGATCTGGTCGCGTGTCACCACGGTGACCGAACGCGGGGTCTCGCTCAGCGGGGCGCTGCCCTTGAGGGAGGCGCTGGACGTCGCCACGAAGCCCTCGACCGGGGCGGTCGGGTCATCCTCGCCGGCCTCGACCACGATCGGGCTCAGGTCGACCGCCTCCTGGGCCTGGGCGGGGGAAAGGCCGAGGGCCAGGGTAAGAGCCGTGGTGCTCGCCCCGGCCAGAAGAAGCTGAATACTGCGCTGTGTCATTTCATCATGTCCGCATCTGTTTTCCGAGCGTTTACCTCAACTATTCGGAAGGGTCTTGAACCAGACCACCGGCATTTGTTCAGGAGTGCGGGAAATGCGACCGCCGCCAGGCCGAGGGGGGCTGCCCGAACCGCTGGCGGAAGACCCGCGACAGGTGGGCCTGGTCGGCAAAGCCCGTGGCCTGGGCGATCTCGGACAGCGAGAGCGCCGGACGGGCCATCAGGTCGCGCGCGGCATCCAGGCGCAGGTGTGCCTGCCAGCGCTGCGGGGTCTCTTCGAAGCTCTGCTTGAAGGCGCGGGCGAACCAGCTTTCCGACAGGCCCGCCACCTCGGCCAGTTCCGCCACGGGGATCTGCCGGGTCAGGTGCTGGCGCAGGTGCTTTTCGACCGCCGCCGCCTGCCAGGGGCTGAGCCCGCCGCGATGTGCCTGGGCCTCGGGCTCGGGCTCGGTGGCGAAGATTTCGCCCAGCAGGGCGGTCAGCAGGCCATCCAGCAGCATCGGGCCCCGGCGCGGCGCCTGCACCTCGTCGGCGGCCAGCCGGGCCAGGCTGTGCAACTCGGGCCCGTGCCGCAGGAAGCGCACCTTGTCCAGCGTGCCGCGCCCCAGCGGGCCAAGGCGCTGCGCCAGCGGCCCGGCGTCGAGGTGGAAGTCAATGTGGGACAGGTCCTGCTCGGCATCCAGCCGCGACCACAGCGGCACCCCGGCGGGAATGAACATCGCCCTGAGGTCCGAGGTCTCGGGACCGTTGAGCGTGGTACGCACCGATTTCGCCGGCGGCTCGGCATCGAGGAAGACAACGATCCGCGCGTCGGGCGCGATGTAGAAACCGCCGCCGCCGGTCTCGCCATGCACGTGCCAGACATCGGCGATGGCGCTGCCGAGATGACGGAAGGCAAGCGGGCGCAGGGTACGCAGGGCCGAGGTCCGCGTCTCCATCCGCGGCCGGAAGCCCGTGGCCCGCGGCCCGCCTGTCACCCCTGTCATCCGTGCCATGATCAGATCCCGAACACCGGCCCGCCAAGGGGGAGGGCCGAAAGCTTATGCCTGAGCAATTCAGTCGGAATTGTCAAGCCCACCCCGGGGTGAAATGGCAAACGGCCCCGCCTGTCGCCAGGCAGGGCCGTTTCAAGGGCGCCGCAATGCCGGGATCAGGCCCCGCCGCCGCCCCGCATGTCGGGCACCTTGCGGTCGCGGTATTTCACCGTCAGCTCCAGCGGCACGTCGTTCTCGTCGTAGATGCCGATCATGACGCCCCGCCGCCCGGACTTGGAGCGCATCGCCTCAAGCTGCTCGGCGCTGCGGGTGGTGCGCTGCGCGGTGCGCCGGGCCCAGCGGAACAGCTTGTCATACATCGCCGCGATGACCTCGGCATGGGCCGGGTCATCGCCCAGGTCGACCAGCTCGTCGGGGTCCTTTTCCATGTCGAAGAGGATCGGGCGGAAGCCGCCTTCGAAGTGCACCAGCTTCCAGCGTTCATCGGCAACCATGAACATCACCGCATCGCGCACCGACAGCCCGAAGCGCGCGGCAATGGGCGAGGCCGAGTAATCATATTCGCAGATGACGAAATCCCGCGCGGTTTCCGTCGCCTCGCCGCGCAGCAGCGGCAGCAGGCTTTCGCCCTCCAGCACGTGATCGGCCACCTTGCCGCCCGCGACCTCGACGAAGGTCGGCGCCAGGTCGATGCACTCCACCAGCGTATCCGAGACGGTGCCCCGCGTTCCATCCGCCTTCGGCGAGGGATCGTAGATGATCATCGGCACCTTCACGCTGGCATTCTGGAAGAACATCTTCTCGCCCATCCAGTGATCGCCGAGGAAGTCGCCGTGATCCGAGGTCACGACGATCATCGTGTCCTCCATCCGTCCGCTGCGTTCGAGGTAGCTGAACAGCTCTCCCATCTGGTCGTCGCATTGCTTGATCAGGCCCATGTAGGCCTGCACCACCGGGGTGCGCACATCCTCGCGTGAAAATGCCTTCCCGACGGGGGCATCCATGAAGGCCTTCATCACCTCGTGCGCCTGCTCGTATTCCGCCTGGCTGCGGATCGCCGGGATCACGTCCGAGGGGCCGAACATGTCGTGATAGGGCGCCGGCACCACGTAGGGCCAATGGGGCTTGATGTAACTGAGATGGCAGCACCAGGGCCCCTGCCCCTGCGCGGCCTCCATCCATTCGATCGCGCGGCGGGTCAGGTAGGGCGTCTCACTGTCCTCCTCGGCGATATTGGCCTGCTGGTCCGAGTTCTTCAGGAACCAGCCCGACAGCACGTTGCCCTCTGCGTCGCGGCCCGAGTTGGCGTAGTCGTGCCAGGGGTTCTCGCTGTCGTAGCCCTTGGCGCGCAGATACTCGTTGTAACGCGCCGCGCCGCCCTCGTCGTAGAGGCCATCCGGCCCCTCGGGGCGCATCCCGTCATCGCGTTCCACCACGTCGAAGCCGCATTCGGCGACGCGCACCCCGATCAGGCTGTCGGGCTCGATGCCCAGCCGGGCCATGCCCTCGGCATCGGCGCGCATGTGGGTCTTGCCGATCAGGTGGCAGGACATGCCGGCGGCGCGCAGGTGGTCGCCCATGGTCAGCTCGCCCACCTTGAGGGGAATGCCGTTCCAGCTGGCGCCATGGGAATGCACGTAGCGCCCGGTATAGGTCGACATCCGCGACGAGCCGCAGATCGGCGACTGGATATAGGCCCTCTCGAAGCGCACGCCCTTCGCCGCCAGCCGGTCGAGGTTCGGCGTCTGCAGATGCGGATGCCCATAGCAGCTGAGGTAATCCCAGCGCAGCTGGTCGAACATGATGAACAGGATATTTCGGGTCTCGGGCACGGGGTCTTCCTTCCGTCGCAGGGTCCGGCCCCGCCACGAGGACGGGGCCGCAAGGTCAGCTCACTCTGCGGGGCGCAGGGCGTCGGGGATCGTCATGCCGATCTCTTCGTAGTAGCGCAGCGCGCCGGGGTGCAGCGGCAGGTTCAGGTCCTGCAGGGCGTTCTCCAGCTGGATGTTGCGCAGCCAGGGGGCATTGGCCTGCATCTCCTCGACACCCTCCCAGAAGGCCTTGGTGATCTGATAGACCGCCTCTTCGGGCACATGCCTGCCCGCCCCGATGCCAACGGTCGAGCCCAGCGTCTGCACCGCCTCGGTGTTGACCTGGTTCTTGCCGTAGGTGCCGGCCTCGATGGTGCCCAGCGTGCCGCCGGGACGGTTCAGGATCGCCTGAACCGATTCCTTCGCCATCTGCTCTTCGCTCAGGCCGAGGAAGCGGATTTCGCGGCCAAGCGCGAATTGCTGGATCACCGGCGAGGGCGCATTGGTCGAGTTCACGTAGACGTCGAGCCGTCCGTCCTGGAAGGCCTGCGCGGCGGCGTCCCAGCCAAGACGGGCCTGTTCGAAGTCCTCGCCGGGCTTGAGGCCCGTGGCCCCTTCCACGACGCGCTCCATGATCGTCGTCGCACCGCCGCCCGGCGGGCCGAGGAAGACGGTCTTGCCCGCCAGGTCGTCCAGCGAGGTGATGCCCGAGTCCGCGTAGGTGGTGATGTGGTAGAGGCCCAGCGGGAAGGCAAAGACCGCGCGCAGGTTCTGGCTGAGCTCCGGTGCCTGGGGCACCTTGGCATACATCGCCGTGCCCTGCTCCATCAGGGCGTGGACGCTGGCCGACCACATGAAGAAGTCGAGCTGTCCGGCCCCCGCTTCCAGCGCGTGCTGGGTGGCGGCGCCGGTGGCGTTGACCTGGATCTCCACGTCGTCCAGCCGGTCGCCGACGATCTGCGCCGCCGTGCTCATCACCAGGTAGGGCGAAGAGCCCGGCCCCAGCGTCGCCATGGTGTAGAAGTCCTTGGCCTGGGCCACGGGGGCCGCAGCCAGGGCAAGGGTCAGCCCGAGGGCCGCTCTCAGATGTCTCATGTCTTATCCTCCCTGATCGACTTGAGATGGGTGTAGGGTCCGGCGGCGGGCGCTAGGGCGCCTCGGCCGCCGCGGTCTCGGTGGTGGTGGGGGGTCGCGGGGCTGTCCTCGTCCTCGCGGCTGCGGTTGCGCCAGTCGGACCAGACCAGCGCCAGGGCCAGCAGGGTGCAGGCGACCTCGACCCAGATCATCGGCACCAGAACCCCCAGCCCGAGGGCGAAGCGCAGCCCGCGCTGGCCCGCGCCGAGGCGGCTGCTGGCATAGCCCGAGAAGCCGGTCGAGAAGAGCCAGATGGTCAGGCTGAGCCGCAGGCAGACCCAGGCCAGCCCGACCCAGGTGAAGCCGGTGACGAGGCTGAGCGAGGGGTTGTAGACCATCACGAAGGGGATGATGAAGCCGATCAGCGCGATGCGGCAGGCGTCGATGCCGATGGCGACAGGGTTGGCCCGGGCAATCGGCGCGGCGGCAAAGGCGGCGATGGCGACCGGCGGGGTGATCGAGCTGAGCACGCCGAAGTAGACGACGAAGAGATGCGCGATGACCACCGGCACGCCCATCATCTGGATCGCCGGGCCCATCACCAGGATCACGATCAGGTAGGCCGGCACCGTCGGCATCCCCATGCCCAGCACCAGCGAGCCCAGCATCATCATCACCAGGCTGAGGAACAGCGAGTCCCCCGAGATGTCCTGGATCACCCCGGCGAAGCGCAGGCCGAGGCCGGTCATGTTCATCACTCCGATGACGATGCCGATGGCGGCCACGGCGATCAGGATCTGCGCGGCGGCCAGACCGCCCTGACGCAGGCCCTCTAGGATCACCTGGGGCGCCCGACGCACCTCGGGGTTCAGCACGAAGCCCAGCACCACCGCGCAGAGCACTGCCCAGAAGCCCGCCATGGCCGGCGAACGCCCCGAGATCATCACCGCCAGCATCAGCACCAGCGGCACCACGAAGCAGAGCGACATCAGCCAGTCATGCCGGGTCAGCACCGGCAACTCGCGGCGCGGGATCGGGCGGATGTCGCGCGCCACGGCCTCCAGATGCACCGCCACGAAGAGCGAGGCATAGTAGAACAGCGCCGGCAGCAGCGCCGCGAGGCAGATGGTCAGGTAGGGAATGCCGGTCACATCGGACATGATGAAGGCGACGGCGCCCATGATCGGCGGCATGAACTGCCCGCCGGACGAGGCCGCGGCCTCGACGCCCCCGGCATAGCGCGCCGGGAAGCCCCGCTTGATGATCATCGGGATGGTCATGACGCCTGTGCCCACCACGTTGCCCGAGACAGAGCCCGACATGGTGCCGAAGACGCCGCTGGCGGCGATGGCGGCATGGGCCGGGCCTCCGCGCATCCGGCCCGTGGCGACGAAGGCGAAGCGCAGCAGCACCGGGCCCGCGCCGACGGCTTCCAGCACCGCACCGAAGACGATGAAGACGAGGATCAGTGTCGTCACCACCGACAGCGGACGCCCGAAGACCCCGTCGAAGGAATACCAGATCACCTGCATGACCTGCTGCAGGGAATAGCCGCCGTGCTGGAAGATCCAGGGCAGGTAGCGCCCGAACAGCGCATAGGCCACGGCCAGCAGGCAGACCACCACCAGCGGCATGCCGAAGGCGCGGCGGGTCAGCTCCAGCAGCACCACGACGCCGGCGACGCCGATCAGGATGTCCGAGGTCTGGAAGAAGTAGAGCCCGATCTCCAGCGCCTCGCCGATCGAGGCATAGCGCTGCATGGCGACAGCAAGGGCCGCCAGCAGCACGAGGTCGATCAGGACCGGCCAGGGCTTGTCCACATCGAGACGGCTGCCGATCCGGGTCAGCAGCAGGACCACCGCCGCCAGGGTGAAACTGCCGATCCGCAGCAGCGTCTCGCTGGCGCTGCCGAACCCGGCGATCCAGACCCCCGCAAGGGCCAGCCCGACCGCGCCCAGCCAGCCAAGGACGGCAATTGCCCGCCCCGCGGGGCGCAGCTTGGAAATGCTCTGCATGGTCTCCTCCCTTGGCACGTCCTCCCCGACGTGCCCTGTGCGGAGAGGTTCCGCCAAGGCGGCAGATGTTGAAAGCGAAATGCAGCTGTGTTTCACTTGGTGAAACGTCGGCCCCGCGGTCGGCGGTCGACCGGAGGGGACGTCGTGAAGCGGATCGAGAGCCTCAGGCGGGGTCTGGAAGTGATGGAGCTGCTGCGCGACGGCGGCCCGCTGTCGCTGGCCTCGCTGTCACGCCAGAGCGGGCTGGCCAAGGCCAGCCTGCTGCGCATCCTGCTGACCATGGAAGAGACCGGCCACGCGCGGCGCGGGCTGGGCGACGGGTTGTGGTATCCGGCTGCCCGCGCGCGGGAAGAGACCGATCCCGACCGCCGCCTGTCGCAGGTTTCGGGGCCGCCGCTGGACCGGCTCTGCCAGCAGGTGCTCTGGCCCTCGGATGTCGGTGTCTACCACGCCCGCAGCATCCGCGTTCTGGAAACCTCGCGGCGGGTCTCGCCCTTCCTGGTCAACCGGGTGATCAACTACGGCATCCACGTGCTGCCCTCGGCCATGGGGCGGGCGATCCTGGCCTGGGCCCGGCCCGGCGACCGCGAGGCGATCCTGCATGACCTGCGGCACAGCGACGAGCCCCAGACCGCATGGCCGCCCCATCCCGGCAAGGTCGCCGAGCTGATCGAGGAGACCCGGGCGCG
>NZ_AFPM01000174.1 GCF_000220565.1 Oceanicola sp. S124
CCCTGCTGATCCTCTGCGCCGGGGCCACCGATCCCGCCGGCCGGGCGCGCGATGCCGCGACCGCCATGCTGGCCCGCACCCTGGCGCTGGAATGGGCCCCGGCCCGCATGCGGGTCAACGCCCTGACCTGGGACGGCCCGCCGGATGAGAGCCTGGGGGCGCTGTGCCGGTTCCTCGGCGGGCCCGACGCGGCGCAGATCACCGGGCAGGCCCTGCGCGGCGCCGCCCGGCCGCTGGCGACGGACATCACTTCAGAAGCGGGCCCGAAAGGCGCCGCTTCACCCGCCCCGGTTCTGGCCTGAGGCCCCCGGGACGGCAGGAAACACTCGCGGAATTCGTAGGGAGGCGAACATGCGATACGTGATCGACAGACTGGAAGACTATATCGCCGGGCTTGTGACCGGCGTGATCGGAGCCTTCATCATCACCGAGGGGCTGACCTACCGCATGGGCAGCCTGCACAGCATGGGGCCGGGCTACTTCCCGGTGATCCTGGGCGCGATCATGGTGGTGCTGGCGCTGTTCATGGTGATCTCGGCCAAGCCTGCCGAGATCGCCGTTGCCCGCCCCGAGGGCGGCCAGCTGCGCGGCATGGCCTTCCTGGCCGCCGCCTTCGCCGGCTTCGCCCTGACGGTCGAGAGCCTGGGAATGCTGGTCTCGGTCACGCTCGCCGTCTTCCTGGCCTCGCTGGCGAACCGCCAGACCACCCTCGTCACCGCGCTGATCCTCGCCGTGGGAACCGCCGTCGTCTCGGCGCTGGTGTTCCGCGTCGGCCTTGGCCTCCAGATCAAGGCATTCTGACATGTCCACACTGATCAACGATCTTGCCCTCGGCCTCAGCGTCGCCGCCTCTGTCGGCGGTCTGCTCTACTGCTTCCTGGGGGTCTTCCTGGGCACCGTGGTCGGCGTGCTGCCGGGGATCGGCATCATGGCCACCCTGGCGATGCTGATGCCGATCACCTACCACATCGACCCCAACTACGCGCTGATCATGCTGGGCGGGATCTACTACGGTGCCTCTTACGGCGGCTCGACCGCATCGATCCTGATGAACCTGCCGGGCACGGCGACCAGCGCCGTGACCGGCCTGGACGGCTACCCGATGGCGCAGCAGGGCCGCGCCGGGCAGGCGCTGTTCATGACCGCCATCGCCTCTTTCGTCGGCTCGATCTTCGGCGTGCTGCTGCTGGTCACCCTCTCGGTGCCCCTGTCGCGGGTGGCGCTGAAATTCGGCCCGCAGGAGTATGTCGCGCTGATGGCCCTCGGGCTGATCGCCGCCTCGGTCATCGGGTCCGGGCGCACGGTGCGCTCGCTGGCCTCGGTCTCGCTGGGGCTGGCGCTCGGGCTGATCGGGCTTGACCTGAACAGCGGCGTGGCGCGCTTCACCTTCGGCCAGACGGTGCTGTTCGACGGGCTGCCGCTGGTCGCCGTGGCCATCGGCCTGTTCGGCCTGCCCGAGATCATCGCCAATGCCGGGCGCACCGACACGCCAAAGGTCAACCAGGACAAGATCCGCCTGCGGGACATGCTGCCGACCCGGACCGACTGGCGCCGCTCGGGCATGCCGATGGTGCGCGGCTCGGGCATCGGCGCCTTCTTCGGCGCCCTGCCGGGCACCGGCGGTCTGGTGGCCACTTTCGTCTCCTATGCCGTCGAGGCCCGTTGCAGCCGTCACCCCGAAGAGTTCGGCAAGGGCGCCATCGAGGGGGTCGTCGCCCCCGAGGCCGCCAACAACGCCGCCGTGCAGGCCGCCTTCATCCCTACCCTCAGCCTGGGCATCCCGGGGGATCCGGTGATGGCAATCATGCTGGGCGTGATGATGGTGCATGGCATCCTGCCGGGGCCGGACGTGATCCAGACCTCGCCGGACCTGTTCTGGGGCCTGATCGTCAGCTTCGTCATCGGCAACCTGATGCTGCTGGTGCTGAACCTGCCGCTGGTCGGACTCTGGGTGCGGATGCTGCGCATCCCCTACACGCTGCTCTTCCCGGTGATCGTCGCGCTGACCTGCATCGGCATCTACAGCGTCAACTACCAGGTGACGGATGTCTTCGTGCTGCTGGCCTTCGGTTTCCTCGGGCTGGGCATGAAGGCCCTGCGCTTCGACGTCGCGCCGCTGCTGCTCGGCTTCGTCCTCGGCCCGATGATCGAGGAATACTTCCGCCGCGCCCTCATCGTCTCGGGAGGGGACATGATGTCGTTCCTCGACCGCCCGATCGCCGGCACGATCACCGTCATCACCGGCGCGCTGCTGGCCTGGGCGCTGATCCGCGCCGGCTGGAAGCAGTTCGGCCCGCGCCGGCGCGAGGTTCAGGATGCCTGAGGCGCACCCCGCCCCCTCGGTGGACGGGCTGACCGTCCACCGCCTCTCGACCACCCCGGCGGATCTCGGAGAGAGCCCGCTGTGGTGGCAGGACGACCTGTGGTGGATCGACGGCGTGGCTGGCCGGATCCACTGCCGGGACGGACGCAGCTTCGACCTCGGCGGGCATATCGGCGGCATCGCCCCGGCCTCGGACGGGCGGCTGGTGTTGTCGCGCGATCATGAGGTTCTGCTTTTCGCCCCCCGAACTGGCGCGACCGCGCCGCTGCTGACCCTGCCTGACGCCGACCCGCTGATGCGGCTCAACGACGTCAAGCTGGACCGGCAGGGCCGCTTCCTCAGCGCCGGGATGGGACGCGACGGCACCGCGCGCGGCGCGCTTCACCAGCTTGACGGAGCCGGGCGGCACCGGGTGCTGCACGCGGGCATCCGCATCGGCAACGGCCTCTGCCTCTCGCCCGATGGCGCGACGCTCTACCTGGCCGACACCCCCGAGCGGAAGATCCTCGCCTGCGACTACGACACCGGCACCGGGGCGGCAGGCCCCTTCCGCCTGCATGTCGACACCGCGCCGCATGGCTCGGGCGTCGATGGCGCCACGGTGGATGCGGCCGGCAATCTCTGGGCCGCGATGATCCACTCGGCGCGGATCGCCTGCTTCGCCCCCGATGGCCGCCTGCTGACGCAGGTCCCCGCCCCGACCGACCTTCCCAGCAGCCTGGCCTTCGGCGGCCCGGCCCGAGACCGGCTGTTCGTCACTTCTATCCGCGACTCGGGCACCGGACGCGCGGTCTCTCACCACCCGGACGGAGGCCATGTCTTCGCCCTCGACGGCCTGGGCGCCACCGGCCTGCCCGAAGCCATCTTCCCCCCTGAAGGAGCCGCGTCATGACCGACACCCCCGCCGAGACCTTCGGCCCGCTGGCCGGGCTGCGTGTCCTCGATATCGCCACCATCATCGCCGCCCCCTTCGCCGCCTCGCTGCTGGCTGATTTCGGCGCCGAGGTGACCAAGTTCGAGATCCCCGGGCAGGGCGACGGCCTGCGCGCGTTCCCGCCCTTCCGTGACCAGAAATCCCTGTGGTGGAAGGTCACCAACCGGGGCAAGCGCTACGGCACGCTGGACCTGCGCCGCCCCGAGGGGCTGGAGGTGATGAAGCGCATGATCGCCAATACCGACGTGCTGATCGAGAACTTCCGCGCCGGCACCCTGGCCCGCTGGGGTCTCGACCGCGAGACCCTGTGGCAGATCAATCCGAACCTCGTCATCCTGCGCGTCACCGCCTTCGGGCAGACCGGCCCGCGCGCCTCCCAGGGCGGTTTCGCCCGCATCTTCGAGGCCATGGGCGGGCTGACCCATATCACCGGCATGGCCGATGGCGACCCGGTGCATCCCGGCTATCCCATCGCAGATGCCTTCGGTGGCCTCTTCGGCGCCTTCTCGGTCATGGCCGCGCTCTATGGCGTGGTGAAGAACGGCACCAGGGGCGAAGAGATCGACCTGGCCCTGACCGAGGCCACCTTCCGCCTGCTGGAAAACCTGGCCATCGAATACGACCAGCTCGGGCAGGTGCGCCAGCGCGACGGCAATACCAACCAGTACACTGCCCCGGCCAATGTCTTCCGCACCTCGGACGGGCGCTATGTCACCGTCACCGGCTCTACCGACTCGATGTTCGCCGCCAACATGCGCGCCATCGGCCGGGCTGATCTGATCGAGGATCCGCGCTTTCGGGGCAACCGCGACCGGATGCAATACCGCGACGAGCTGGACGCGATCTTCCGCGCCTACATGGACAGCCACACGCTTGAACAGACGCTGGCGGATTTCGCCCGCGAGGGCGGCGCGATCGGGCCGATCTACTCGGTCGAGCAGATCTTCGAGGATGCGCAGGTGCAGGCCCGCGAGGTCGTCACCCCGGTGCCCGACGAGGACTTCGGCACCGTGCGGATGCAGAACGTCGTGCCCCGGATGACCAACAACCCCGGCCAGATCCGCTGGGCGGCCAAGTCGCTGGGCGCGGATACCGACGCGATCCTGGGCGACCTTGGCTACTCGCCCGAGGAAATCGCCGCGCATCGCGCCAATGGCATCATCTGACCTCAGCCCCGAGAGGACACCATGGATACCCCGACCCAGCCGCTCGTCCGCAGCGTGACCGAGGGTGGCATCGCCACCCTGACCATCGACCGCCCGCCCGCCAA
>NZ_AFPM01000173.1 GCF_000220565.1 Oceanicola sp. S124
CCCAGAAGGCCTTCAGCCCCTCCAGCGCCTGCGGGTCGGTTTCCCCGGCCGGGACGATCAGGCACCAGCGGTTGTCGAACAGCTCGGCAAAGCCGGCGCGGGGGCCGGAATGCTCGGTGCCGGCCAGCGGGTGCGCGGGGATGAAATGCACGCCCTCGGGCACATGCGGGCCGACCGTCGCCACGACCGAGCCCTTGACCGAGCCGACATCCGACAGCACCGCGCCCGGCTTCAGGTGCGGCGCGATCCTCTCGGCCACGGCGCCCATGGCGCCCACGGGCACGGCAAGGATCACCAGGTCGGCATCCGCCACCGCCTCTTCGGCGCTGTCGCAGATCACGTCGCCCAGGGCGATCTCGCGCGCCGTGGCCCTGGCCTCGTCCGACAGGTCATAGCCGCGGATCTCGCCCGCCAGCTGGCCGCGTTCCGCCGCGCGGATGATCGACGAGGCGATCAGGCCAAGGCCGATCAGCGCGATGCGGGGGTAGATCATGCAGGCTCTCCGGCCTTGAACTGGCCGATCGCATGGGCGACGCGGCGGCACGAGGGCTCGTCCCCGATGGTGATGCGCAGGCAATGGGGCAGGTTGTAGCCCGCCACCTGGCGCACCAGCAGGCCGCGCGCGCGCAGGAAGGCGTCGCAGGCCTGGGCCTCGTCGGCATCGGTGAACCGTGCCAGGATGAAGTTGGCCGACGACGGATCCGAGGGCACGCCATGTTCGGCCAGCGCATTGCGCAGCCAGTCACGCAGGCGGGCGTTCTCGGTCCGCGAGCGTGTGACATGGGCCTGATCGTTCATCGCCGCCGTCGCCGCCGCAAGCTGGCCGTTGGACAGGTTGAAGGGCTGTCGGACGCGGGTCAGCACGTCGATGATCTCTTGCGGGCCGTAGCCCCAGCCGATGCGCAGGCCGCCCAGACCGTAAATCTTCGAGAAGGTCCGGGTCATCACGACATTGCTGCGCGCCTCGACCAGGCCGGCACCGCCGTCGAAGCCCTGCACGTATTCCGCATAGGCCCCGTCCAGCACGAGGATCGCGCCTTCGGGCAGGCTGTCGGCCAGGCGCGCGACCTCGTTGCCGCCGATCATGGTGCCGGTCGGATTGTTCGGATTGGCGATGAAGACCAGCTTCGTGCGCTCGCTCATGCCAGCAATCAGCGCATCGACGTCGGTGACGCGGTTCTTTTCCTTCACCTCGACCGGGGTCGCGCCCGAGGCATGGGCCAGGATGCGGTACATGCCGAAGCCGTGCTCGGTGAAGAGCACCTCGTCACCGGGGCCGGCGAAGGCCTGGCAGAGGAATTGCAGCACCTCGTCCGAGCCGACGCCGCAGATGATGCGCTCGGGATCCAGCCCGTGGTGCGCGGCAATCGCCTGGCGCAGCTCGGCATGGTCGGTGGAGGGGTAACGGTGCAGGTCATGGACGGCCCGCGAATAGGCTTCCCTCGCCGCATCACCGGCACCATAGGGGTTCTCGTTCGACGAGAGCTTCACCACATCGCTCACGCCCTCGACCTTGGAGGCCCCTCCGACGTAGAGGTCGATCTCCATGATCCCGGGCTGAGGCTCGATCTTGTTGGTCATCATGTCACCTTTTCGCACCGGGGTCCTTCTAGCCGGGGGCCGGGTGCATGGAAAGATGAAGTTTGGGTGAAGGCGGTCACGACCGACTTCCGTTGCGCAATCTCCGCGTGTCTGGGCCCGGCCGCCTCGCCCGGGACAGCGCAGGCACGAAAAAGGGCCGCACCCGAAGGTACGGCCCTTTCCGCAATCCTGCGCCGGAAACTTAGTTCTGGGCGTAGTATTCGATGACGAGGTTCGGTTCCATCTGGACCGGGTAGGGAACGTCCGACAGGCCGGGGGTGCGCACGAAGGTCGCGGTCAGCTTGTTGGTGTCGACTTCCAGGTAGTCGGGAACGTCACGCTCGGGCAGCTGGATGGCTTCCAGGATGGCGGCCATCTGCTTGGACTTCTCGCGGACCTCGATCACGTCACCTTCCTTCACGCGGTAGGAGGGGATGTTGACGCGCTTGCCGTTCACCAGCACGTGGCCGTGGTTCACGAACTGACGGGCCGCGAAGACGGTGGCGACGAACTTGGCGCGGTAGACGACGGCGTCCAGGCGGCGCTCCAGCAGGCCGATGAGCAGCTCGCCGGTGTCGCCCTTGCGACGTTCGGCTTCACCGAAGATGCGACGGAACTGCTTCTCGGTCAGGTCGCCGTAGTAGCCTTTCAGCTTCTGCTTGGCGCGCAGCTGCAGACCGAAGTCCGACATCTTGCCCTTGCGGCGCTGGCCGTGCTGGCCGGGGCCGTACTCGCGGCGGTTCACCGGGGACTTCGGACGGCCCCAGATGTTTTCGCCCATGCGGCGGTCGATCTTGTACTTGGCAGACGTGCGTTTGGTCACGGCTGATCTCCTTCTTTATACTGGCGCCGCGACTTGATCCGAAAACCGGTTCCCACTTTTCGGGTCGAGGCCGCTTGCGCTGCTCGACCGTCGGAAAGGGGCCTGTCCAAGGCTGCCACCGCGGCTATGAAGGGCGTTGTCCTCTCCCCGGACCCTCCCTTGCGGGACGGGCCACCCGGGTTGACAGGGTTCCCCTCGCGGGGGCCACCAACACCAATGAAGCCGCGCTTATAGAGGCTGGCGGGACAGAGTCAATCGGCCTTCACGGCAGTTTTCCGGGAAATCGGGGGCCTCACGCGGCGTTGCGCTGCAGGATCACCGCCTCGGGCCGGCTCAGCACCCGGCGGGCCGAGGCCGCCGCGCGCATCCGCGCCTTGCCCTGCGGCGCCTCGGCCGGATGCAGGCTTTCACACCCCAGCCCGTTGGCCGAGAGGATCTGGTGCCCCTTCAGGCGCAGCTGCACGTAGGTCACCTCGTTGACCCGGAAGTCCTGCACCACGTTGCGCCCGTTCAGCAGGTCGCGGGCATGGACCAGCACTTCGGGCGCGTTGAACAGGGCCCGCGCCGCGCCACCCGAGACCAGCACCAGGTGGTCGGGCGACAGCATAAGGCTGTCCTCAGGGTGCAGCAGGCCGAAGGCGCCGGGCAGGATCCGCACCGGCCGCAGCTGCGGCATCAGGTGCAGCCGGGCGCCGCTGATACGGGTCATCTGCACGCCGCGCAGACGCTGCGGCCCGGCATCGCGGGTCAGCACGAGATCGCCGGTGCAGAGATCCTCGATCGCGCGCGGCCCGTCGGGTGTCGCGATCCGCGTGCCCATGGCAAGCCCGGTGCCCGCGCCTCCCGGGCCGGGCCGGACGCGGCGCCGCGCGGCCAGGGTGCTGCGCACGACCCAGTGTTCGCGTCCCGGCTCCGGCAGGCCATCGGGAAACATCAGCAGGGGGGGCTGGCCGGCAGCGGTCTCGATCAGCGTGGCCGCATAGCCGTGGCGTCCGTCGGTCAGCAGCATCCCCCGGTCCGACAGCAGGTCATCCGCCCCGTCGACGACGCCCCGCACCGGCGCAGAGCGTGCAGGCGCGAGGCGCCGGACCATGCGCGCC
>NZ_AFPM01000172.1 GCF_000220565.1 Oceanicola sp. S124
CAGGGCCGGCACCCCGCTAGCGCCGTCCCTCGCGCAGCCAGCCGGCCAGGATCAGCCCCGAGGCCAGCAAAAGCACCATCCAGGGTGGCAGCAGGGGCATCTGGCGCACGGCGCGGGTCTCGTAGGCATCGCGCGGGGTCAGGCCCAGCCAGCCGCGCCCGGCGGCGGGCCGCCCCGGGCGGACATCCCGGAAGGCGGGCAGCCCCTCGCTGAGGGCGCGGACCCCGCCGCGCGTGGCTTCGACCGAAGGCTCAAGCGCACTGCCCGAGGCGATGGTCTGCTCGAATTCGCGCGGGGCCGCGGGGCCCAGCCCGATGACCGCCGAAAGATCCCCCGAAGCCAGGCGATAGAGCCCGATTTCCGGCCCCTCGAACACCGCCTCGAACCGCCCGGGCGAAACCTCTTCCATCCGCAGCGTGGTCTGGCCGCCGTCCGGCGCGGTAACCACCACGTCGCCGACGGTTTCCGAGAGACTGCGGCGGGTGATCACCATCCGCTGCCCCTCGGCCTCGGCGGTCAGCGCCTCTTCTTCCAGCTCGGGTTCCTTCATCATCCAGTGGGCAAGGCGGCGCAGCAGTTCCAGCTGCGGACCGCCGCCCTCGAAGCCGCGATTCCACAGCCAGGCGTGATCCGAGGCCAGCAGCGCCACGCGCCCCTCGCCGACCCGGTCGAGGATCAGCAGCGGCCGCTCGCCGGCGCCCGACATGACGACCTGGCCGCGCTCCGGCGTCAGCTCGACCTGGCGCATCCAGCGGCCCCAGTCCCCCTCCCAGGCCTCTTCCAGCCCGGTGGTGACCGGATGGCGGTGGCCCAGATCGGTAACCTGGGGCCGATAGCCCTCTTCCACCACGCGGGCGGTCGGGCGGCCCGGCAGCACCTGCGCCAGCGGCGAGCGATAGAGCGATTCGGCCGAGGCGAAATCCGGCCCGGCGGCGATCAGCACCGCGCCGCCGTCCTCGACATAGGCGCGGATGTTGTCGAGGTAGAGCGCCGGCAGGATGCCGCGGCGCTTGTAGCGGTCGAAGATGATCAGGTCGAAATCCTCGATCTTCTCCATGAACAGCTCACGCGTGGGGAAGGCGATCAGCGACAGTTCGGACACCGGCACGCCATCCTGTTTTGACGGCGGGCGCAGGATGGTGAAATGCACCAGGTCGACGGAACTGTCCGATTTCAACAGGTTGCGCCATGTCCGCCCGCCCGGGTGCGGCTCTCCCGAGACCAGCAGCACGCGCAGCCGGTCGCGCACCCCGTTCATCTGCACGATGGCCGAGTTGTTGCGGTCGGTCAGCTCGCCGTCCTGAGAGGGCGTGGTGAAGCGCAGCACGTTGCGCCCGCCATGGGGCAGCGTCACCGGGATCTGCGCGTCCTGGCCGACGGGCAGGCGCAGGATCTGCGGTTCGCCCCCGTCAACGGACATCTCCAGCGCGGCGAAGCCGCCCATGGTGTCCGGCACGGCGCCCTCATCCTCGATGCGCAGGGTCAGCAGGATCTCTTCGTCGAGGATGCCGAAGGCCGGGGCGTTCTTCACCACCAGCCGGCGATCCCAGTCCTCGGGCGTGCCCGAGAGCAGCAGGTGCATCGGCGCGGGCAGCCCCGGCACCTGGTCGAGGTCATGCACCCGCCCGTCCGAAAGCAGCACGACCCCGGCAATGCGCGCGCGCGGTTCCTCGGCCAGGGCCTCGGTCAGGGCGGTCATAAGCAGGGTGCCGCTGTCGCCCTCGCCATCGCCGACCTCGATCCGGCGGAGGTCCGTATTGGGGCGGGCGGCGATGCGGGCCGCCAGGGTCTCTGCCGCCTCGGCGGTCTGCGCGGCCCGGTCGCCGAGGCGTTGCGAGGCCGAGCGGTCTTCGACCAGCAGCACGATGTCCGACAGCGGCGCGCGGTCCTCCTGGCGCAGCGCCGGGCCCGAGAGGGCTGCCAGCACCACCAGGGCCGCCGCCCCGCGCCAGGCCCAGCCGGCAAGGCCGCGCCAGACCGCCAGGGCGATGCCGGCGAGGCTGAGCACCGCCAGGATCGCCAGCGGGATCAGGGGGATGAGCGGGTCGAAGATGATCTGTCCGCTCATCTCAGTTCCCCAGCCGGTCGAGCAGGGCAGGCACATGCACCTGGTCGGATTTGTAGTTGCCGGTCAGCACATGCATGATCAGGTTCACCCCGAAGCGGTAGGCGATCTCGCGCTGGCGCTCGGCGGCCATGCCCGAGCCGATGCGAAGCAGCGGCATCCCCGAGGCATCCACCGCCCAGGCCGCCGCCCAGTCATTGCCGCCGATCACCACCGGGGTCACCCCGTCGTTGAGGTTGCGGAAGGGCATGCCCTCGATCTGCTCGGCGTCAGGCGGCGCGGCCTCGACCCAGACGGGGGCCCCGACGTAACGCCCCGGCGCATCCTGCAACAGGTAGAAGGTGCGCGTCAGCACGTGATCCTCGGGCAGCGGCTCCAGCGCGGGGATGTCCAGCGGTCGGGCGATTTCCTGCAGGCGCCGGCCCTCGGGGGTCGAGGCGCCGAAGCCGGCGACATTGGCGTCGCGGGTGTCGAACAGGATCATGCCGCCGCTGCGCAGGTAGCGGTTCAGCTTGGCATAGGCGGGATCCGAGGGGATCGGCTGATCCGCGGTGATCGGCCAGTAGAGGAAGGGGAAGAGCGACAGCTCGTCCTGTTCCAGGTCGACGCCCATGGGCGGGGCGGGTTCGACCGAGGTGCGGAAATTCAGCGTGTCCGAGAGGCCCTGAAGGCCGGCCTGGGCGAGGGCGTCGAGCTCTTGATCGCCGGTCAGCACATGGGCCAGCACCGTCTCGGCGGTGGCGGCGAGGGCAAAGTCGTCCTCCTGCGCCTTCGCGTGCGGCACGGGGACCAGCGCCAGCGCCAGCAGCGTCGCCACGGCGCGGGCGCCCCGCAGCCGGCCCGACAGCGCCAGCGAGGCCAGGATATCGGCCAGCAGCAGCAGCAGCGCAAGGGCCAGCAGGTAGCCGCCAAGGGGCCGCTCGGCCGGGGCAGAGAGGCCCTGCACCGTCACGCCCGAAGGCCAGGTGGCAGGGGCAATCGCGCTTTCGTCGCCCATGACATTGCGCGCCAGCGCCCGGTCCTCGGAGCTGTAGAGCCCCGGCTGCAGGCGCGGTCCGAGCGGCGCGGCGACCAGTGCGGCCCCGTCGACCCCGGGCAGCGTCCCGGCGGAGGAAATGGTGCCGAAGGCATCCATCACCCGTTCGGGCTGCCAGGTCGTACCCTCGACATCCCCGGCCTCGGGGCGGGGATTGACCGAGGAGACCGACAGCCTTTCAAGCATCTGCACGAAGAGCCCCGAAAGCGGCAGCGAGGACCACTCGGCATTGGCGGTCACGTGGAACAGCACCACCTGCCCCTGCCCCAGCTCCTTGCGGGTGACCAGCGGCGTGCCGTCGCTCAGCCGGGCGATGACGCGCGCAGAGAGGATCGGATCGGGCTGGGCCATGACCTGCGAGGTCACGGTCACCTCGGGCGGCACCTGAAGCCCGGCGAAGGGGCTGTCGGCATCGAAGGGGGCCAGCGTCTTGGGCTCGCCCCAGGACATCGCCCCGCCGACGGACCGCCCCCCGGCGCGCAGGCGCACGGGCATCAGCGGATCTTCCTCGGCGCGGCTGACCTCGCTGGCGGCAAGGCGCGGCCCGGCGAAACGCAGCAGCATGCCGCCGCCCTCAATCCACTCCAGCAGCGCCTCTTCCTCGCCCTCCGAGAGGGTCGCCACATCGGCCAGGGCGATCACGTCGGGATTGGCAGGCAGGATATCCACCAGCGCGCCATGCAGCAGGTCGGCGTTGGTTTCCAGAGCCTTTTCAAGGTAATGCAGCGGCGAAAGCAGCGACAGCCCCTCGCGGTCGCTGCCGCCCGACATCAGCGCCACCTCGCGCCGGCGCAGCCCGTCATCGGTCAGCGCCACGGTCCCGGCAGAGCGGATGCCGGCGAGGGCGAAATGGGTCAGCCGGGCACGGATCTCGGCGGGCAGGACCATCTCTTGCCGGGCGAGTGCGGCGCCCGGTTCAAAGCGCATCTCGGCCTGGTCGAGCACCCGCATCACGCCGCCGGGGTCGCGGCCATGGGCCTGCAGGGTCATCACCTGTTCGCTGTCGAGGTCCCGCGCGGCGCGGATCGCCGTCAGCTGCACCGCACCGTCGGCAAACTGCGGGGGACGCAGGGCCAGCACCGGGCCACCGGCTTCCAGCACCCGGACCGCGCCCTTCGCCTGCACGGCGGCCAGCACCTCGGCGCGCCCCGGCCGGTCGAGGCCGTCGGAAATCCAGACGGTCTCCACCCCGCTCTCCATCGCCGAGAGCCCCTCGAGCAGGCGTTGCATCGCCTCGCTGTCAGGCGCGGGCGGCTCCCAGGCCAGCGGCGCGAGGCCGGGCAGGCGTGTCACCCAGGTTTCGGGCGTGGCGAAGACGGGGGCCTCGGGCGAGGTCAGGCGGATCACCGCGGCGGGACGGCCAAGGCGCCCGGCCTCTTCCAGCAGCACCTCGACGGCCTCTTCCTTGCGCGGCCAGTCCGGGGCCGAGGCCCAGGTGCCGTCGAGCAGCACCAGCAGCGGGCCGCGACGGTCCTCGGCAACCTCGGCCTCGGGGTTCAGCACCGGGCCGGCGAGGCCGATGATCACCGCGGCAACCGCCAGCATGCGCAGCAGCAGCAGCCACCAGGGGGTGCGGTCGGAAACGCTCTCCTCATCACTCAGCCCCAGCAGCAGGGCCACGCCGGGGAAGCGGCGGCGCACCGGCGCGGGGGGCACGGCGCGCAGCAGGATCCACAGGATCGGCAGCGCCACGAGGGCAAGCAGCAGCCAGGGGGCCGAGAAACCGATGGGGCCGAGGATCATCACGCGCCTCCCCGGTCCAGCGCCCGCCAGACCCAGAGCAGCGCCGATTGCGCCGAGGCCTGGGTATGGTGCTGGCCATACTGCCAGCCGGTCGCGGCACAGAGCTGGGCCAGATGGGCCTTCCGCTCGGCCAGGCGGGCGAGGTAGCGATCCTTCAGCTCCGAGGCCTTCAGCGTCTCATGGGCGACCGAGCCGCCCATGCTTTCGAAGATCGTGCGGCCATGGAAGGGGAAGGCCTCTTCCACCGGGTCGAGCACCTGTAGCAGCACACCGCGGATGCCACGGTCGGCGGCCTTGGTGAGGGCGGTCGTCACCTCGTCCACGGGGCCGAGGAAATCCGACACGAAAAGCGCGCGGGCATTGGGCAGCATCGCGCGATGCTCGGGCACGCCGAAATCCTGATCGGCGGCCTTGCTGAAGAACTCGGCCAGGCGCAGCACCTGGTTCTGGCCCCGGCGCGGCGGCAGCAGGGTGCCGGTCAGGCCGACACGTTCCCCGCCCCGGATCAGCAGGATCGCGGTCGCCAGGGCGATATCGCGGGCACGGTCGCCCTTCTCGGGCAGGGTCCTGGCAGAGGTGAAGCCCATCGAAGCCGACTGGTCGACCCAGAGCATGACACTCTGCGCGATCTGCCACTCGCGTTCGCGCACGAAGCGGTCATCCGAGCGGGCCGAGCGGCGCCAGTCGATCATCCGGCGCGGATCGCCGGGCTGCACCGGGCGGTATTGCCAGAAATCGTCGCCCAGCCCGGCGCGCCGTCGGCCATGCTCGCCCAGCAGGACGGTGCCTGCCAGCTGCTCTGCCCGGGCCAGAAGCGCGGGAAGGCGCGCGGCCTCTTCCTCGGCCCGGCTGCGGAGGGCGGCGGCTGTCCTCACGCCGCGGCCCCGGCGGCCCCGGCAGTGGTGAAGCTTTCGGCGACCTCGGCGATCAGCCCATCCAGGCTGTCCCCCCGGGCGCGGGCGGCGAAGTTCAACCCCATGCGGTGTGACAGCACCGGCTGCGCCATGGCCAGCACGTCCTCGGCCGAGGGTGCCAGGCGGCCCTGCAGCATGGCGCGGGCGCGGGTGGTCATCATCAGCGCCTGGGCGGCACGGGGGCCGGGGCCCCAGGACACGGTTTCGCGCACCCGCTCGGGCGCGGTCGGATCGTCGGGGCGGCAGGCGCGCACAAGGTCAAGGATCAGCTCGACCACGGACTCGCCCACGGGCATCAGGCGCAGCAGCTTCTGCGCTTCAATCAGCTCGGCCGCCGAAAAGACCGCATGCGCTGCGCCCTCTTCGACGCCGGTGGTCGACAGCAGGATGTCGCGTTCGGTGTCGCGGTCCGGGTAGAGCACGTCGATCTTCACGAGGAAGCGGTCCAGCTGCGCCTCGGGCAGCGGATAGGTGCCTTCCTGCTCGATCGGGTTCTGGGTGGCAAGCACGTGGAAGGGCTGGCCCAGGTCGCGGTCTTCACCGGCGACGGTGACCTGCTTTTCCTGCATAGCCTGCAGCAGCGCCGACTGGGTCCGGGGGCTGGCACGGTTGATTTCATCCGCCATCAGCAGCTGGCAGAACACCGGCCCCGGCAGGAAGCGGAACGCACGCGAGCCATCGCCCGCCGTCTCCAGCACTTCAGAACCGAGGATGTCGGCGGGCATCAGGTCGGGGGTGAACTGGATACGGTTCCCATCCAGCCCCATCACGGTCGAGAGCGTTTCCACCAGCCGCGTCTTTCCCAGCCCCGGCAGGCCGATCAGCAGCGCATGGCCACCGCAGAGCAGCGCCGACAGCGTCAGGTCGACGACCTGTTCCTGGCCCACGAAGCGGCGGGTGATCGAGCGCTTGGCCTCGGCCAGCTTGGCCTCTACCGCCTCGATACGGGCGATCAGGTCCTCGCCCCCGGTTGCCCCATCGTTTTCCGTCTCGGCCATGACTTTCCTCCGGCGCTGGCTATAGTCATAGATGAAACTGTAGCCGCGAGTTGGTTAATGATAAATTCACCGTCGTCACAAAAGAGTGTGAATGTCACTGCCGAGAGCATTCTTGCCTCAGCGCGCGCCGCAAAGGGGCGCGGACTTCCGCCGGTGCACAAGTGGAACCCGCCGTTCTGCGGCGACCTCGACATGCGGATCGCCCGCGATGGCACCTGGTTCTACCTTGGCACCCCCATCGGGCGGCCCGAGCTGGTGCGCCTCTTCTCGACCATCCTGCGCAAGGACGGCGACAGCTATTTCCTTGTCACACCTGTGGAAAAGGTCGGCATTACCGTCGAGGACGCGCCCTTCCTGGCGGTCGATTTCGACGTGTCGGAAGAGGATGGCCAGCAGGTGCTGACCTTCCTGACCAATGTCGCCGACCGTGCCGTCGCGGGGCCCGATCACCCGATCCGCGTCAGTCGCGATCCCGACACCGGAGAGCCCTCTCCCTATGTGCTGATCCGTGACCGGCTTGAGGCGCTGATCGACCGCAAGAGCTTCTACCGCCTTGTCGATATTGGCGAAACCGCACCGCACGAGGGGCAGGACTGGTTCGGGATCCGCTCGTCGGGACAGTTTTTCCCGATCATTCCCGCTGATCAGTTGACCGGGGCGGACGCATGATTCCATCCTGAGCCGCAGCGCGTCCGGTGTCAGGGGCGGCGCCGGACCTGCGGTATCGGGAGGATGGATGCCGAAATTTGCTGCGAACCTGACGACGCTTTTCACCGAAATGCCCCTGGCGGCGCGAATCCCTGCCGCGCAAGAGGCGGGCTTCGACGCGGTGGAGATCCATTTCCCCTATGACACCCCGGCGATGGAGATCCGCAACGCGCTTGGCCAGAGCAGCCTGCCACTGGTGCTGATCAATGCCCCGCCGCCAAACTACACCGGCGGCTCTGCTGGCTTTGCCGCCGTACCGGGCGGCGAAGAGCGCTTCCGCCACGACTTCCGCCGCGCCATGCGCTACGTGAACGCGCTGAAGGCCGAGCACCTGCACATCATGTCCGGGGCCGCCTGGGGCGAGCAGGCCTTCGACACGCTGGTCGCCAACCTTCGCTGGGCCATCGCCGAGGCTCCGCAGCAGAGCCTGGTGCTTGAACCGATGAATGCCGCCGACCTGCCCGGCTATTTCCTGTCTGACTTCCAGCTTGCGGCGCGGGTCGTCGAGGCGGTGGGACATGATCTCGTCGGGCTGCAGTTCGACACCTACCACGCGCACCGGATCACCGGAGACGTGCCCGGCACCTGGGAGATCTTCGGCGGTCTGGTGCGGCATGTGCAGGTGGCGGGCGTGCCCGACCAGCAGGAACCGGACGGCGCCGCCATCGACTTTGCCGCCTTCTACCGTGCCCTCGATGCGGCGGGGTATGCGGGCTGGATCGGTGCCGACTACCGCCCGCGCGGCATGACCCGCGACGGGCTGGGCTGGCTGGCCGAGGCCCAGGCCGCCAGCGGTGCCCTGCGCCGCCCCGCCTGAGAACACGGCCTGAACACGGCGGGGGCCTTTCCGCCTGCCCCGCGCCACCACAAAAAACCGGTTGCCACTGACAGCTGCTGACGGAATGCTGTCAGCAGGCCTGTGCGAGACGGGGGCATCGCAACGCTCTCAGGGAGACACGCCATGAGCACCGACAGCAAGACAACCGTCATCTGGGCCGAGATCCCGGTCACCGACCTGGCCCGCGGCACGGCCTTCTACGAAGAGGTCTTCGGCTGGAGCCTGACCCAGATGCAGATGGGACCGGACCGCGTCGCCGCCTTCGGCTCGGGCGGGTTGGCGGCAACCTCGTCGAGGGGCCCGGCGGCATGGGCGCGGGCAATGTGATCCATCTGCTGGTTCCGGATACGGTCGAAGCGGCGCTGTCGCGGGCGCAGAAGGCCGGCGCCCGGGCCGAAACCGACGTGATCGCCATCCCGCCGGGCCGCTACGCCGTGGTGCGCGACCCCGATGGCAACCGCATCGGCCTGTTCGAGGCCGCCTGACCATGCGCCGCGCCGATCGCCTCTTCCAGATCGTGCAGCACCTGCGCGGCGGGCGGCTGGTGACCGGGCGCGAGCTGGCGGAGCGGCTGGAAGTGTCGCTCCGCACCCTCTACCGCGATATCGCCGACCTGCAGGGCTCGGGCGTGCCGATCGAGGGCGAGGCCGGTATGGGCTACGTGATGCGCGCCGGGCACGACCTGCCGCCGCTGATGTTCACCGAGGAAGAGATCGTGGCCCTGGTCGCCGGGGCGCGGCTGGTCAAGGCCTGGGGCGGGCTGACCATGGCCCGCGCCGCCGAAGAGGCCATCCTCAAGATCGATGCAGTCCTGCCCGCAAAGGCCCGCGAGCGGCTGGAGGCGGTGCAGATCCACGCGATTTCCATGCAGGCCATGCCCGAGGCCCTGCGCGAGCGGCTGGACGTGGTGGAAACCGCCGTGCACAGCCGCACCCGGCTGCAGATCCGCTACCTGGCGGAAAATGGCGACCAGACCGACCGGATCCTGCGTCCGCTCGGCCTGTTCTTCTGGGGCAAGGTCTGGACCCTCGTCGCCTGGTGCGAGCTGCGCGAGGATTTCCGCACCTTCCGCCTGGACCGCATCGCCGGCCTGCGGCCCGAGGACCGCTTCCCGCCCGACCGCAGCCGCTCCCTCGCGGCCTATTTCGAGCGCGAGACCCGTGCGGGGCGGATCCCGCGCAAGGACGGTTAGGCGGTCAGTGACCGATCAGCGGCGCGTCGGTGCAGGCCTCCTCGGGGGTCTCTATCTCAAGCGTCACATGGGTCAGCTCGAAGGCATCATGCAGCACCCGCCGGATCTCGGCCCGCACCGCGCCGGCCTCTTCCGCGCCGCCCGAGAGCACCACGTGGCATTCCAGCGCCGTCTCGCGCTCCTGCATCCGCCAGAGGTGCAGGTGGTGGACGGAGGCGACACCGGGGATCGCACGAATCCGCTCGGCCACCTCGCCGACGGCGGGGCTGTCGGGACTGCCCAGCATCAGCAGGCGGATCACCGGGCCGATCTCGACCCCCGCATGCCAGAGGATATAGGCCGAGATGCCGAGGGTGACGATAGGATCGACCAGACGCCAGTCGTAGAGCAGGATCAGCGTCCCCGCGACGATCACCGCGACCGAGCCGAGCGCATCGGCGATGTTGTGCAGGAAGGCGGCGCGCATGTTCACGCTGTCCTTCTGCAGCCGCAGCATCAGCAGCGCAGTGACCGTGTCGATGACCAGCGCCACGCCGGCGACGACGACCACCGTCCAGCCCTCGATCTGCTGCGGGTCGAACAGCCTCTCGACCCCCTCGAAGGCCAGCATCACGGCAATGACGATCAGCGTGGTATAGTTGATCAGCGCGGCGACGACCTCGGCCCGGCCATAGCCGTAGGTCATCGAGGCATCGGCAGGCCGGCGCGCGATCCGGCGGGCAACGAAGGCGATGACGAGGCTCAGCGCATCCGACAGGTTGTGGATCGCATCGGCGATCAGCGCCAGCGACCCCGAGAGGATCCCCGCCGCGATCTGCACGAAGGTCAGCGCGATATTGACCGCCACCGCCCAGGCGACACGGCGGTCTCCGGCCAGGTCGACCGCGTGGTGATGGTGGTGATGATGGCCATGAGAGTGGTCGTGCGGCATGGATCTTTCCCGGGTCTGTCCTTGACGCCGACCAATCTAGGACCTCTAGTCGCTAGAGGTTCAAGAGCTAATTTCCAAGAGAGTCCCATGTATTCCATCGGCGCCCTGTCCGAGCGCACCGGCGTGAAGGTGCCCACCATCCGCTACTACGAGGGAATCGGCCTGATGCCCGAGGCCGGACGCTCCGGCGGCAACCAGCGCCGCTACGACGGGCGCGGGCTGGAGCGGCTGCAGTTCATCGCCCATGCGCGGGGCCTCGGGCTGTCGCTCGAGGCGATCCGCCACCTGCTCGAGCTGTCCGACAAGGGCCGCGACTGTGCCGATGCCCACCAGATCGCCGCGCGCCACCTCGGCGACATCCGCGCCCGCATCGCCCGGCTGCAACGACTGGAGGCCGAGCTGGCGCGCCTGTCGGAGGTCTGCGACCACGCGCCGGGAGCCCCCTGCGGCCTCATCGACGCGCTCGGCGATCACCGCCAGTGCCTGGGGGACCACTAGGAACGCTGCCTGCCGGCGACACGTAGAGGGGGGTGGGGGCTCCGCCCCCGTCCGCCGGGGCGGACTCCCCCGGAGTATTTTCAGCCTGGTGATGATGCCTGAGGGGGACGATAAGGCGGCCTCGTTTTC
>NZ_AFPM01000171.1 GCF_000220565.1 Oceanicola sp. S124
TGACCAGCAGACCGAAGCCCAGCGTCAGCACGCCGAGGCCCTGCTGGGCGGGGTCAGGCAGGATCAGCGCGCCGGCACGGGCCGTGCCTGTGAAGAACAGGGCCAGCCCGGCCAGCAGCCCGGCGATGATCGCCAGCTTCAGGGTGACGGTCAGGTACTCGGCCCGCTCCAACATGGTGAAGCCGCGCCCGTAGCCCAGCCCGAGGATCACCGCGAAGACCGCCGTGGTGACCAGCCGCGCCGGGGTGCGTCCCTGCCAGGGCGAAAGCTCGACCGCGAAGGCTCCGAAGAGGTTCAGGTAGTAGGCGACCGAGATCACATAGGCGAAGGCCAGCAGGGCCGAGGCGACCTGTTCGGGCAGCGAGGCGGGGGCGGGGGCGTCTCCGATGCGGGCGATGTTGGCGCGGATGGCGGCGCCGAAGCCCCAGGCGGCGAGGCAGAGCAGCGCCATGGCCAGCGGGGCCCAGGTGCCGTAGCCATGGGCCAGGATCGGCCCCAGAACCAGGAAGCCCGAGCCGATGATCGAGGCCAGCGGCGTGATCATCGCCCGCCAGCTGTCGTGGCGCCGCAGCGCGGGCAGCCAGAGCAGGGCGCCGGTGACAAGGGCAGCGGTCAGGATCAGCGGGGTCATCATCGGGCCTGCATCGGGCATCGTCGCCCCGGCCTAGACCTGTCGGAGGGGCGGGGCAAGCCCGGGGCATCCCCGGCCCCTGTCACGCCGTTCAGCCAGGGCCGGCCCGAAAGCAGAAGGGCCCGCCGATGGCGAGCCCTTCCGTAACGCAACTGGCGGGGGCGATCAGAAGCCCAGGCCGGCGTACTTGTTCTTGAACTTCGAGACGCGACCGCCGGCATCCATCAGACGCGACGAGCCACCGGTCCAGGCCGGGTGCACGGTGGGGTCGATGTCCAGCGACATGGTGTCGCCTTCCTTGCCCCAGGTCGAACGCATCTGGATGATGGTGCCATCGGTCATCTTGACGTCGATGAAGTGGTAGTCGGGATGGGTATCCTTTTTCATGACGTCTGTCCTCAGGCTTCTGCGTTTGCTTTGGGCTTGTAGTTGGTGACTTCCGCGATACGTGCGGATTTGCCACGACGCGAGCGCAGGTAGTACAGCTTGGCGCGACGGACGCGGCCACGGCGCACAACCTCGATGCTGTCGATGTTGGTCGAGTAGAGGGGGAACACACGTTCCACGCCTTCACCGAAGGAAATCTTGCGGACGGTGAACGAGCCGGCGATGCCCGAACCGTTCTTGCGCGAGATGCAGACGCCTTCGTAGTTCTGAACGCGGCTACGGGTGCCTTCGGTCACTTTGTAGCCGACGCGAATGGTGTCACCGGCCTTGAAGTCGGGGATCTCTTTCCCCAGGGAAGCGATTTGCTCGGCTTCCAGCTGTGCGATCAGGTCCATCGCATGTCTCCTATCTGCTCGCGGTTGCTCCGCGAAGGTGATTGCCGCCCCAGAGCTCCGCTCTTCGTCCGGGTCCCGCGTGATGCAGCCCGGCGGAGGTACAGGTCGCCGTTTTCTGGTGCCTGCCGCCGCCCGACCGCGCCGAAGAAGCGGGGCCATGAACGATATGCGACAGGTCCGGCTGGCCGATTCCGGCCCCGGATGCGCGGCGTATAGGGGAATTCGGTCAACGGGGCAAGGGCGAAGCGGTCGCGGCGCATCCTGCCCCGGATCTTATCCTGGCTCTTGTCTCGGCCCCTGTCGCGGTCCCTATCGCGGCTTGTGGACGTGGGCGCTCTGCACCAGGCCGAAGGCCAGCATCAGAACAAGCATTGCCGAGCCGCCGTAGCTGACCAACGGCAGCGGCACGCCGACCACCGGCGCCAGCCCCATGACCATCGACATGTTGACCGAGAGGAACAGGAAGAAGGTCGTGGCGATGCCCAGCGTCAGCAGCGAGGCATAGCGGTTCTGGTTGGTCATCGCCGAAGAGACGCAGAACACCAGCACCAGCGCATAGAGGGCCAGCAGCGAGACCGACCCGATGAAGCCGAATTCCTCGGCCAGGGTGGTGAAGATGAAGTCGGTGTGCTTCTCGGGCAGGAAGTTCAGCCGCGATTGCGTACCCTGCATGTAGCCCCGCCCGGTCCAGCCGCCCGATCCGAGGGCGATCTTCGACTGGGTGATGTGATAGCCCGCCCCCAGCGGATCCTTCGAGGGGTCGAGGAAGGTGTCGATGCGGCGGAACTGGTAATCCTTGATCAATTGCCAGTCGGTGCCCCGGCTTTCGAAAACGGCCCAGACAAGGCCGACGGCTCCGGCGATGACGCTGACGAAATAGGCCCAGTGTACTCCGGCCAGGAACATGACCGCGCCGCCTCCGGTCAGCAGCAGGATCGCGGTGCCGAGGTCGGGCTGCTTCAGCACCAGGAAGGTCGGCAGCAGGATGATCACCACGGGGATCATCACGAAGACCGGGTGGCTGACCTTCCGCGTCGGCAGCCAGTCGTAATAGGCGGCCAGGAACATCACCAGCGCGATCTTCATCAGCTCCGAGGGTTGCAGGCGCATGAAGCCAAGGTCGATCCAGCGCTGGGCGCCCATGCCGACCGATCCGAAGAACTCGACGAAGACCAGCAGCAGCAGCGAGACGCCATAGGCCAGGCCCGAGATGTTGCGCCAGAACCAGACCGGCACCATGGCGACGATGAACATCGCCAGCAGTCCGATGGCGAAGCGCTTCATCTGCGGTTCGGCCCAAGGGCTGAAGCTGCCGCCGGCGACCGAGTAGAGCTGCAGGAAGCCGACCGAGGCGACGGCGGTCAGCAGCAGGGCCAGCGGCCAGTTCAGGTAAAGGACCTTGCGGAAGCCCGAAGGCGTGGTCTTTACGGCATACTCGAGATAGCTCATGCGCGGCTCTTCGCCTCGCGGCTGAGGTCGGGCCGCAGGGCGCGCAGGCGCTCCTGCTGCTCGGCGATGCGGTCCCGGTCCTTCGAGGGGTAGGCGTCCAGCGGCGGGTCGCCCTGGTAGAGCGCCTGCAGGGTGATGTCGCGGGCGATGGGGGCGGCCACGGAAGAGCCGCCCGAGCCGTGCTCGACCACCACCGCGACGGCGACCTTCGGGTTCTCGACGGGCGCGAAGTTGACCCAGAGCGCATGGTCACGCCGGTTCCAGGGCAGGTCCTCGTTCGAGGTCACCCCGGCGGCGCGTTCGGCGGCAGTGATGTTGCGCACCTGGCTGGTGCCCGACTTGCCGGCCATCCGCATGTCCTCGGCGATGATGCGGGCGCCGTAGCCGGTGCCCTTCCGGTTGTTCGAGACCTCGTACATGCCGCCCTGCACCATGGCGAGATGCCGCGGGTTCAGCCCCAGGCTCTCGCCCGAGCCCGAGGGCTCCTCGATGCCGTCGATGGACTTGATCAGCCGCGGATTGATGATCCGGCCGGTCGCGATGCGCGCGGTCATCACCGCCAGTTGCAGCGGCGAGGCCAGCACGTAACCCTGGCCGATGGAGGCGTTGACCGTGTCGCCGATCAGCCAGTCCTGGCCATGGACCTCGCGCTTCCAGGCGCGGGTCGGGGCGAGGCCTGCGGCCACTGCCGACAGCGGCAGCTCGTGGCGGATGCCCAGCCCCAGGCGATTGGCCATGTCCGAGATCTTCTCGATCCCGACGCGGCTGGCCAGTTCGTAGAAATAGACGTCGCAGCTTTCCCGCAGCGCGCCGGTGACGTTCATGTGGCCATGCCCGCCGCGCTTCCAGCAGTGGAAACGCCGGTTCGAGACCTCGAGGTAGCCACCGCACCAATAGGTGTCCTCGGGGCCGATCACCCCGGCCTCGAGGCCGGCCAGTGCGACCACCATCTTGAAGGTCGAGCCGGGCGGGTAGATGCCCTGCACGGATTTCGCCGCCAGCGGGCGATGATCGTTCTGGGTCAGCGCCCGGTAGTCGCTGACCGAGATGCCGCGGACGAAGAGGTTGGGATCGAACGACGGCGCCGAGCCGACTGCCAGCAGGTCGCCGTTGGTGGTGTCGATGACCACGGCCGCCGCGCTCTCGTCGCCCAGCCGGGCCTGGACGTAGTTCTGCAGCATCACGTCGGTGGTCAGCTGGATATTGGCGCCGGGCTCGCCCTCCTGGCGGTCCAGCTCGCGCATCACGCGACCGACGGCGTTGACCTCGACCCGACGGGTGCCGGCAGAGCCGCGCAGCTGTTCTTCCATCTTGGCTTCAAGCCCGACCTTGCCGATCTGGAAGCGGGGGATGCGCAGCAGCTGGTCGGGGTCGTCGATCTTGGACAGGTCGTAGTCCGAGACCGGGCCGACATAGCCCACCACATGGGCGAAGTCCTTGCCAAGTGGATAGAAGCGCGACAGGCCCACGTCCGGCGTGATGCCGGGCAGGGCAGGGGTGTTGACGGCGATCTTGCTGACGTCTTCCCAGCTGACCCGCTCGGCCAGGGTGATCGGCAGGAAGGGGGCCGAGCGCTTCATCTCGGACATGGCGCGGTCGATGTCGGCAGGGTCCAGCGGGATCAGCCGCGCCAGCCGGGCGATGACTGCTTCGACGTCGCCGGCGTCCTCGCGCACGATGGTGATCCGGTAGGCCGGCTCGTTGCGGGCGATGGGCAGGCCGTTGCGATCGAAGATCTCGCCGCGCGAGGGCGGGATCAGGCGCATGTTGATGCGGTTCTCCTCGGCCAGCATGCGGAACTGGTCGGCCTGGTCGACCTGCAGGTGGCGCATGCGGAAGGCGAGGATCCCCATGAAGCCAAGCTGCGCCCCGCCCAGCACGGCGGCGCGGCGGGTGATCTTGCGGCTGCTGCCCTGGGTATCACGTGGATTGCGGCTCATAGGCGGTGCCCCAGGCTGTCGACCTCGCCCATGGCGGCGCGGCGCAGGCCGAAGACCGCCGCCGACAGCCCGGCAAGAAGCGGGTAGGTGAGAACGGTGGTGACCAGCTGGGTCAGCAGCACCGGCATCGGTGGCCGATCCAGGAAGAACAGGCCGAGCGCCAGCCAGTAGCCCAGCAGGACAAGCCCGATGCCGAGAGAGCCGGTGATCCATTCGGCCATGAACGAGCGGTCGCGCATGTGCCGCGACCGGCGCTGCATGCGATAGACGGTGAAGGTCGCCAGCGCGGCCATCAGCCCCGGCGGCCGCATGTGCAGCAGGTCCGACAGGAAGAAGATCCCGGCGATCAGCGGCAGTGGCGCCAGCTCGGGGCGGCGCAGCGACCAGACCATGGTCAGGCCGAGCAGCAGATCGGGCCCGGCCCAGAGCCGGGGCACCGTCTGCAGGGGCAGCAGCGACAGGGTGATCAGCGCCAGGCACAGAACCGCATAGGCGGCACGCAGGGCCCAGCGTCGCGAAGCCGAGGCGCGGATCGGGTCAGCCATCGGCCCCCCCTGCCGCCAGCGGCGCGGTCTCGGGAGACATGTCCGGGGACAGGGCACCGGCCTCGGGCAGGGGCAGGGGCTGCTCGGGGGCGATCAGCCCTCCGGGCTCGCTCAGCCGCTCGGTGCCGAGATGGCGCAGCACGCGCAGGAACTCCAGCCGCTCGTAGTCGGCGGCGAGGCGGACGCGGGTGCGGCCCTGCTTGTCCTCGGCGACCTGTCCGACCAGCAGCCCGGCCGGGAAGACCCCGCCATCGCCCGAGCTGACCACCCGGTCGCCCGGGCGCACGAGATCGCTGTTCTCGATGAAGTCGAGCGCGGGCGCGGCGGTATTGTCGCCCACCACCATGGCGGTCTGCCCGGAGGGCTGGATCGTCACCGGCATCCGCGACGAGGTATCCGTCAGCAGGATCACCCGGCTGATCTTCTGACCGACGCCCGAGATGCGGCCCACCAGGCCGATTCCGTCCATTGCCGCCCAGCCATCGACGATGCCGTCCCGCGCGCCGATGTTCAGCAATACCGATTGCCGGTACGGAGAGCCCGAGTCGGCCATAACCACGCCGGTGATATAGGTCAGCCGCGGATCCAGCTGCACGTTGTTGAGATCCAGCAGGCGGGCGTTTTCCTGTTCCAGCTGCAATGCGGCCTCGCGCCAGGCTTTCATCTGCTGCAACTCGCGGCGCAGCTCCTGGTTCTGCTGGACGATGCGCTGGTAGCTCTGGAAATCCCGCACCAGGTTCACCGCGCCGTGTACCGGCGCCATGGCCCAGTCCATCTGCGGCACCACCTGGTCGATGACCTGGGCCCGGAAGCGTTCGACCCGCGGACTGTCGATGCGCCAGACAAGGAAGATGGCGACCAGCACGAGCAGGATCACCGACAGGATCAGCCGTCGGAGCGGGGTGAGATAATCCTCGTCCTGTGTTCTGTCCCTGGCCATCTAGCCCCCGGAAAGCAAAAGAGCCGGGCCGTAGCCCGGCCCCGTCTCTCAGGCGCCAAGCCTGATCGGCTCAGCTGTCGTAGTCAATCGCGTGACGCAGTTGCTTTTCATACTCCAGCGCCTTGCCGGTGCCGAGGGCCACGCAGTTCAAGCTTTCGTCAGCGATGGACACGCCAAGGCCGGTCTGCTCGCGCAGGGCCAGGTCCAGGTCGCCCAGCAGGGCGCCGCCGCCGGTCAGCATCACGCCACGGTCGACGATGTCGGCGGCCAGGTCCGGCGGGGTGGCTTCCAGCGCGGTCATGACCGCTTCGCAGATCTGCTGCACCGGTTCGGCCAGCGCCTCGGCCACCTGCGCCTGGGTGATCTCGGTTTCCTTGGGCACGCCGTTCAGCAGGTCGCGTCCGCGCACCTGCATCGAGGCACCACGGCCGTCGTCGGGCATCCGGGCGGTGCCGATGGAGGTCTTGATGCGCTCGGCGGTGGATTCACCGACCAACAGGTTCTGCTGGCGGCGCAGGTAGCTGATGATCGCCTCGTCCATGCGGTCGCCACCGACGCGGACGGAGCGGGCATAGACGATGTCACCCAGCGACAGGACGGCCACCTCGGTAGTGCCGCCGCCGATGTCGACGACCATGTTGCCGGTCGGATCGGTGATCGGCATGCCGGCCCCGATGGCGGCGGCGATCGGCTCGGCGATCAGCCCGGCGCGGCGGGCGCCCGCGGACAGCACCGACTGGCGGATCGCGCGCTTTTCAACCGGGGTGGCGCCATGCGGCACGCAGACGATGATCTTCGGCTTCGAGAAGGTAGACCGCTTGTGAACCTTGCGGATGAAGTGCTTGATCATCTCTTCGGCGACGTCGAAGTCGGCGATCACGCCTTCGCGCATCGGCCGGATCGCCTCGATGCTGCCGGGCGTCCGACCCAGCATCAGCTTGGCATCCTCCCCCACGGCCAGCACCTTCTTGACGCCGTCCTTGACGTGATAGGCAACCACCGAGGGCTCTGACAGGATCACGCCCCGACCTTTCACGTAGACCAGCGTATTCGCCGTGCCGAGGTCGATGGCCATGTCCGAGGAAAAGAGCCCCGGCATCTTGTCAAAAATTCCCATGTCCTGTCCCGATATCGTTACCCGACAACTCCGTCCCCCCGGGGCTGTCTATCGTTCGCCTTATAGGCAGTGCCCGCGCGCGAGGAAAGGGGGCCTCGGGTGTTGATAAGCGCCATTTCGCCACGGAACCGTCGTTTGCATCGTCAATCATCACTCCTCGGGCGGCCGGGGGGCGGGCAGCTCGGGGGATTGCCCGAACGGCGGGCAGGGCGTATCGGAAGGCCATGCTGTCCTATCAACATATCTATCATGCCGGGAATCCCGCCGATCTGCACAAGCATGCGCTTCTGGCGGTGATGCTGGCGCGGCTGACCGAGAAGCCCAAGCCGCTGAGCTACCTGGAAACCCACTCGGGCCGGGCGCTTTACGACCTGTCCGCCCCCGAGGCGCTGAAAACAGGCGAGGCCGAGGCCGGGATCGGGGCGCTCTCGGGGCTGTTCCCTGCCGAACACCCCTATGCCCAGGTGCTGCGGCGGATCCGGGCGCGCGAAGGGGCGACGGCCTATCCCGGTTCTCCGATGATCGCCTCCGAACTTCTGCGCGAGGGTGATTCCCTGCATCTGGCAGAGCTGCACCCGCAGGAACAGGCCGCGCTGGCCGAAGCCATGGGGCGGCGGGCGAAGGTCTACCGCCAGGACGGCTACGAGATGGCGCTGTCGCTGACCCCGCCCGAGCCGCGCCGGGGCCTTCTGCTGATCGACCCCTCCTACGAGGTGAAGACCGAGTACGAGCGCGTGCCGCAGGTGATCCGCCAGGTGCACCGCGCCTGGAACGTCGGCGTGCTGGCGATCTGGTATCCGATCCTGAAGGACGGCCGCCACCGCGACATGCTGGCCGCGCTCCAGGCGCTTGAGCTGCCCAAGGTGCTGAAATCCGAAGTCTCGTTCCCGCCGGTGCGTCCCGGTCACGGCATGGTCGGCTCCGGCATGTTCATCGCCAACACCCCCTTCGGCACCGAGGAGGAGGCGGCCCGACTCGCGCGCGCCTTCGGGGAGATCGCATGACAGAGTTCGAGAAGATGCAGGCGGGGGAGTGGTTCAACACCCTGGACCCCGAGGTCGATGACCTGCGCAGTGTCACCCGCCAGGCGGTCTGGCAGCACAACCACCTGCCCCCCGCCGAGCGCGGCCATTGCGGCCCGTTGCTGCGCGAGATGTGCGGCGCCTTCGACGACAGCGCCTATCTGGAGGCGCCGTTCCACTGCGCCTACGGTTTCAACCTGTTCCTGGGGCCGATGGTCTACCTGAACGTGGGCTGCGTGGTGCTGGACAGCGCGCCGGTGCGGATCGGCGCACGCAGTATGCTGGGCCCGCAGGTCAAGCTGCTGTGCCCCGAGCACCATCACGACCCGAAGCTGCGCGGCGAAGGCCAGGAGATCGCCCGCCCCATCACCCTGGGCGAAGACGTCTGGATCGGCGGTGGTGCCACAGTCCTTGGCGGGGTGACGGTGGGCGATGGCGCGATCATCGGCGCGGGCGCCGTGGTGACCCGCGACGTGGCGCCGGGCACGACCGTCACCGGGGTGCCGGCACGGCCCCGCTAGGCGCTGGTTTCGCGAAACTTTCCCGTGGTCTGTCGCGGCGGCCACGCTATCTTCCCGGCAGGCAGGAAAGGGAACCTCATGAGCGGACTTCTGGCGCTTCTCGATGACGTGGCAGCGATTGCCAAGGTCGCGGCCTCTTCGGTGGATGACGTGGTGGGGCAGGCGGTGAAGGCCTCCTCCAAGGCCGCCGGGGCGGTGATCGACGATGCCGCGGTGACGCCGAAATACGTGCAGGGCTTCTCGGCGGCGCGGGAGTTGCCGATCGTCTGGAAGATCGCGCGGGGCTCGCTGTTCAACAAGCTGGTGCTGCTGCTGCCCGTCGCCCTGCTGCTGGCGGCCTTCGCGCCGGGGCTGATCTCTCCGCTGCTGATGCTGGGCGGGGGCTACCTGTGCTTCGAAGGGGCCGAGAAGATCTGGCATGTCCTCTCGCCCGCGCACCATGATGTCGAAGAGCAGGTGCAGAAGAAGACCCATGGCGAGATCGGGCTGGAAGAGCAGAAGGTCTCTGGCGCGATCAAGACCGATTTCATCCTCTCTGCCGAGATCATGACCATCACCCTCTCGGCCCTGCCGCCCGAGCTGGATTTCTGGATCGAGGCCGGGGCGCTGGCCGTGGCAGGCGTGCTGATCACGCTTGTGGTCTACGGCGCCGTGGCGGTGATCGTGAAGGCCGACGACCTCGGCCTGCTGATGGCCTCTTCGGGGCGTCTGGGGCTGACCCGCTGGCTGGGCAGGATGATCGTGCGCGGCATGCCCTTCCTGCTGAAGCTGCTGACCATCGTCGGCACGGCGGCGATGATCTGGGTCGGCGGCTCGATCATCGTGCACGGGCTGCATGATCTCGGCTGGCACTGGCCCTACGAGGCGATCCACCATGTCGCGGTTGCCGCTGCCGCAGGGGTCTCGGCCGGCTGGCAGAGCGCGGTGGAATGGCTGGTGACGGCGGCGCTGGATGGCGTGGTCGGCCTGGCCTGTGGTGCGGTCATCGTGACGGTCTGGTCCGGCCTGCGCGACCTCTTCCCGGGTCGCGGCGGAGCCACCCATTGACCCCGCTCGACAGTCT
>NZ_AFPM01000170.1 GCF_000220565.1 Oceanicola sp. S124
GCCACAGCGGCGTGTCCGGCCCGACGGTCGAGAGCGCCAGCAGCGCCACCGCCAGCACCACGGTCGAGACATTGGGCAGGAACTTGTAGCGGCCCGTATAGGTCATCACCCGCCCCGCCGTGAACGACAGCGATATCAGCCCGGCCATCATCGCGATCATGTAGAGACCGCTTTCCGCCGGGGGCACGCCCTTCACCACCTGCAGGAACATCGGGATGAACGAGATCGTGCCGAACATCGCCATGCCGATCAGCAGGTTGACGCCATTGGCCGCGACGAAGTTGCGGATGCGGAACAGGGGCAGCGGCAGCACCGGCTCGGCGGCATGGGCCTCGGCCCAAATGAAGCCCGCCAGAGACAGGGCGACGGTGGCAAGCAGCACCGCCATCGGCGTGGATCCCCAGGCCAGGGTCGAGCCGCCCAGCGTCGCCACCAGCACGATGGAGGACAGCAGCAGCATCAGCAGCACCGCGCCCAGGTAGTCCATCCTGTGCTTCATGTGATCGTCGCGGGACTTCAGCGTGCGGGTCAGCACGGCAAAGGCGGCAATGCCGAAGGGGATGTTGACGAAGAAGATCCAGTGCCAGCCCACGGTCTGCACCAGGAAGCCGCCGACCAGCGGCCCCAGCACGGTCGAGACGCCGAAGACGCCCGACAGCATGCCCTGCGCCTTGGCGCGTTCGCGCGGGGGCAGCAGGTCGGCCACCACGGCCATCGAGACCACGATCAGCGAGCCGCCGCCGAACCCCTGCACCACCCGGCCAAGCACCAGCATCGGCATGTTCCAGGCCGCACCGGCGATCCAGCCGCCGACCAGGAAGATGCCGATGGCGCATTGCAGCACGATCTTTCGGCCGTACATGTCGCCCAGCTTGCCCGCGATCGGCGCGCCGATCGTCGAGGCCAGCAGGTAGGCCGTGACGACCCAGGTGATATAGCTCAAGCCCCCCAGATCGCTGACGATCTCGGGAAGGGCGGTGGCCACGATGCTCTGCCCGGTCGAGGCCAGGAAGAGCGTCAGCGCCACGGTAATCATCACGACGCGGCGCAGGGCGGGGTCCGGCACGCCAGCGCCTTCGCCGGCTGCTGAAATCGGCGCCATCTTTGCGCCTTCGGAAGGGGTACTCATGACGGTCTGGCTCTTGTATGTCCGGCGTCCGTGCGGCCCCGACGGGAACAGGTGACAGAGCCGCGCACGCCTTGATAAACTGGATTGGCACCTATATATGCAGCGCGCAAATACATGTCAACGGCACGCAAATGCCGGACGGAGGGTAGAGCAATAGCCATTCGAGAAGAGGATCTGGCCGCACTTCTTGCCGAAGCGGGCATCCCCGAGAGCGCCACGCGTCATGCGCTGGCCATCGACGCCGTGCTGCAGAAGTGGCGCCGCCGCGTCGGCCGCCGCGAGCTGGGCAAGATGGCCCTGGAACGCCTGGAGCTGGACATCGACCTGCCCAAGCTCGACGTGCTCATGGCCACCAGCGCCCCGATCAACGAGTTCGGCGCCGACGAGGGCGAAACCATGGTCTCGACCATCGCCTGCCGCCTGTCGATCGACCCCTCGCGCGCCTCGCGGCTGGTCTCGGACCTCATCGGGCAGGGCTATCTCAGGCGCGGCGTCAGCCAGCAGGACGCCCGCCGCACCATTGTCGAGCTGACCGACAAGGGCCGCCTGACGGTCGAGGCGGTGCGGACACTGAAGTTCATGATCCTCGGCGACTACATCAAGAACTGGGACAGCGAGGAGGTCGACCGCTTCGTCCCCCTGCTCGACCGCTTCTCGACCTGGTCCGAGGAGGCGGCGCAGAAGGATCAGGCCCGTTTCGCCCCGACAATCGACGCCCTGCGCAGTCAGCTGAAAGCGGTCGACGAGGATCAGGGTTGACCTTCCCCGCCCAGGCCTCCTAGCTCCTGCCGTCCCCCCGCGGGACGACAGGAGGACCAAGACATGCCGCAGTTGCGCCCCTATGCGCCCCGAGACCTCGATGCGCTCTACCGGATCTGCCTCAAGACCGGCGATGCGGGCCGCGATGCCAGCGCGCTCTATGCCGAAGCGCCCCGCCTGATGGGAGAGATCTACTCGGTCCCTTATGGCGTGCTGCAACCCGACCTGGTCTTTGTCGCCGAAGACGATGAAGGCGTTGCCGGCTATGTCTCGGGCACCCCCGACACCCGCGCCTGGGAAGCCCGGCTGGAGGCCGAGTGGTGGCCCGACCGTCGTGCCCTCTACCCTGCCCCCACCGGGATCGCGCCCGCGGATCGTACGCCGCCGCAGGCCCGCGCCGCCTTCATCCATGCGCCGATACCGGCGCCCGAGGGTGTGGTCGCCCGCTACCCCGCCCATATGCACATGAACATCCTGCCCCGCCTGCAGGGCCACGGCATGGGCCGCGCCCTGTTCGAGCGCTGGTGCGAGGCTGCCCGGGCCGCAGGTGTCCGGGGGCTGCACGTGGGCGTCAACCTCGCCAATCCCGGCGGTCAGGCCTTCTGGGCCAGGTGCGGCTTTGCCCCCCTGCCCGAGGCGCTGACCGGCCCCGCCCCCGGCACCTACTGGATGGGTCAGGACATTTGAGCGCCCGCCCGGGCCTCGCCAAGCCCCGGGCCTGCGCCTATCTCTGATGGCATGACCCTTCCCGCACCCTTCCCCGACTGGTTCGCCAAGCGCGGCTGGCAGACACACCCGCACCAGCAGGAGATGCTGGCGCGCAAGGACGAGTCCGCGCTGCTGCTGATCGCGCCCACCGGGGGCGGCAAGACGCTGGCCGGCTTCCTGCCGACGCTGGTCGAACTGGCCGATGGCGCCCACAAGGGCCTGCATACGCTCTATATCTCGCCACTGAAGGCCCTGGCCGCCGACATCCGCCGCAACCTCTGGACCCCGGTCGAAGAGATGGCTCTGCCGATCCGCATCGAGGACCGCACCGGCGACACCTCCTACACCGTCAAGCGCCGCCAGCGTGCCGACCCGCCGCATATCCTGCTGACCACGCCGGAAAGCCTCGCCCTGCTGCTCAGCTACGAGGACGCGCCGCGCATCTTCGCCGGGCTGAAGCGCGTGGTCGTGGATGAGATCCACGCCCTGGCCGAAAGCAAGCGCGGCGATCAGCTGATGCTGGCGCTGGCGCGGCTCGACCGGCTCTGCCCGGGATTGCGCCGCGTCGGCCTCTCGGCCACGGTCGAGGATCCGCCAGCCCTCGGCACATTTCCTCGCCCGCCACCCTGATCCCTGCACCATCCTGCAGGCTGATCCGGGCCCCGAACCCGACATCTCGATGCTGCAGACCGAGGCCGCCCCGCCCTGGTCCGGCGGCGGCGGCGCCTATGCCATCCCCGAGGTGCTGGAGCAGATCCGTCGCCACCGCATCACGCTGATCTTCCACAACACCCGCGCCCAGGCCGAGATCTTCTTCCACACCCTCTGGATGGCCAACGACGAGGGCCTGCCGATCGGCATCCACCACGGCAGCCTCGACCGCCAGCAACGCGAGAGGGTGGAAAAGGCCATGGTGCAGGGGCGGCTGCGCGCCGTGGTCTGCACCGGCTCGCTGGACCTCGGGATCGACTGGGGCGACGTGGACCTGGTGATCCAGGTCGGCGCTCCGAAGAACGTCAAGCGGCTGGTGCAGCGGATCGGGCGGGCGAACCATCGCTACAACGCGCCCTCGAAGGCGCTGCTGGTGCCCGCCAACCGCTTCGAGGTCGTCGAATGCGTCGCCGCCCTGGAGGCGGTGAAGGACAACGACCTCGACGGCGACCCGCGCGGACCGGGCCCCAGGGACGTGCTCTGCCAGCAGATCCTGATCGCCGCCTGCTCGGGGCCCATCGACCCCGATGCGCTTTATTCCGAGGTCACCTCGGCCGGCCCCTACGCCGACCTCACCCGCCCGGACTACGACGCCTGCCTCGAGTTCGTCGCCACCGGCGGCTACACCCTGCGCAGCTACGACCAGTGGCAGCGTCTGAAGCAGCGCCCCGACGGCCAGTGGCAGCTGCGCGATCCCCGCGCGGCCCAGCTGATCCGCATGAACATCGGCACGATCCAGGACAGCGACACGCTGAAGGTGCGAATGAAGCGCGGCGGCGGGCGGGCGCTCGGCGAGGTCGAAGAGGGCTTCGCCGCCAGCCTCACCCCCGGCGACACCTTCCTGATCGGCGGACGCATCGTGCGCTACGAGGGACTGCGCGAGCTGACCGTCGAGGTTTCCCGCGATCCGGGCCGCAAGCCCAAGGTCGCCGTCTTCTCGGGCACCAAGTTCGCCACCTCGACCCAGCTGTCGCACCGCATCCTGCGCATGTTCCAACAGGACAGCTGGCCCGAACTGCCCGCCGCCACCGCCGAGTGGCTGGCGCTGCAACGCGAGGTCTCGCGCCTGCCCCAGCCGGGGCGGCTGCTGGTCGAGAGCTTCCCCCATGACGGGCGCCAGCACCTCGTCGCCTATGGCTTTGCCGGCCGCAACGCGATGCAGACGCTCGGCCTGCTGCTGACCAAGCGAATGGAGGAGATGGGCCTCGCCCCCCTCGGCTTCGTCGCCACCGACTACGCCACGCTGATCTGGGGCCTGGACGCGGTGAGCGACCCGGGCCCGCTCTTCGACCGCACCGCCCTCCGCGAGGGGCTCGAGGGCTGGCTGGCCGGTAACGCGGTGATGAAACGCACCTTCCGCGCCTCGGCCACCATCGCCGGGTTGATCAACCGGGTGACGCCCCAGGCCCGCAAGTCCGGGCGGCAGGCGACGTTCTCGTCGGACATCCTCTACGACACCCTGCACCGCTACGACCCCGACCACCTACTGATGCAGGTCACCCGCGAAGAGGCGATGCGCGGCCTCGTCGATTTCGGCCGCATCGAAGAGATGCTGGACCGGATCAGCGGCATCGACCACCTCGCCCTGCCCCGCGTCACTCCGCTGGCCGCGCCGCTCTTCCTCGAGGTCGGCAAGGTGCCGGTCGAGGGCGAGGGTCGCGCCCGCCTTGAGGAAGCCGAGGCAGAGCGCCTCATGCAGGAGGCGGGCCTCGCCTGATCCCTTGCAGGGTCGGCCTGACGGCCGATGCCTCCGGCGGGAGTATTTTCAGCCTGGTGATGATGCTGGTTTCGACAGCAGGGCGGCCTCCTTCTGCCATCGAGAGCGTGCAAGCCCTCACTGCGAAAGTCGGCCACCCGGACTGTCCCCGCCTGCATCATCACCAGGCTGAAAGTACTTCGGGGGGAGGCGCCGCAGGCGGCGGGGGGCAGAGCCCCATTCTCTCCGGGCCCCTTGTCTTCGCCGCCACCGCTTGGCAAGACCCCTGCCATGGACGGTTACGCCTTCACCCTTGCCGGAGCCGAGCTGCTGGCCCTGCCATCCGGGGCCCTCTACTGGCCCGCGCAAGCTCTGCTTTGCGTTTCGGACCTGCACCTCGGCAAGGCCGAGCGGGTGGCGCGGCGGGCGCTCTCCCCCCTGCCCCCCTATGAGACACAGGACACCCTGACCCGGCTCGAGGAGGCGCTGGCGCTGACCGGGGCCGAGACCGTGGTCTGCCTCGGCGACAGTTTCGATGACGATGCCGCAGCCCGCGCGCTGCCTCCGAAGGACCGGCTCTGGATCGCCACCCTGCAAGCGGGGCGGCGCTGGATCTGGATAGAGGGCAACCACGATCCGGGCCCCGTCGATCTTGGCGGAGAGCATCTGGCCGAGCTGTCTCTCGGACCGCTCACCCTCCGCCATATCGCCGAATCCGGCGCGCAGGGCGAGGTCTCGGGGCATTATCACCCCAAGGCCGGCCTGCGCGGTCGCTGGCGCCCGGCCTTCCTGCTCGATGCTGCCCGGCTGATCCTGCCCGCCTTCGGCACCTATACCGGAGGGCTGCGCAGCGATGCCTCCGTGCTGGCCGATCTCATGGGCCCGCAGGCCGTCGCCATCCTGACCGGAGAGGTGGCCCGCCCCATCCCAATGCCCCGCTGAGGACAGGCAGGCGATTTCACTTTACAAACCTTTTCGCGCGGTCGGTGCAGATTACGGGTCATGGAGGCGGAGTCCGCAAAAAGGGAATCCCTGATGTACTTCATCAACCATCGGGCGTTGGCAAGTCTGGAAGGCCTGTTTGGTTGTCATATGGATGATCCGAAAAGTTCATGTGCGCCGGGCTTGGACAGGCCGGGGCGGGAATGTTCGAATATCACAATCAGGCCATCTGATTGTCCGGCAGTGTCCCTTCGGCCGAGTTCCACTATCCATGCCTGGACCAAACGCGAGCGTATCCAAAAACATTCCCGCCATCCCGCGCCTGGCCGTGGGACTGATCGCCTCGAACCTGGCAGAGCGTGGCTGACCGACGAGATCCTGTGCCCAGTCCATGTGGCTCTCCCGGGTACAAGGCCGCGCCGTGCGGAGCCCTGCAGGTCTCTCGCGCCCGCGACACCTGGCCGGAGGGGACATGCAGATCGAGAAGCTGGCACAGACTGCCGTCTCTCCGGTCGCTTGCTACCCGAGTGCCGTCCTCAGTATCACCTGGGATGCCCTGCACGAGGCTCCGAACCCTCGTGGGCAATGGACTGCTTGCTCTGGCCACGACCCGCGCAGGGCCCCAGGCTGTTCGACCAAGCGCCGCTCTGCCCAGTCGGGCGCTCGCAGGCTGTCACGAAGCCCTCCCCCCCCCGCGGATGAGATCCCAAGCGCCCGTCTTGCAAGGCAGGTTGCCAGCGCGCGGAGGGCTACGAATTACAGAGGAAGGACGGCTGACACTCCTGCCATGCAGGCGCGGCATGGCAGGTGTTCGATACGGTAGGGTATCCCCTACTGGCGCAAAAATAAAGCTTGTGCAAAAGACGCCGGGAACTTTCTGCCGTCATGCGCCGTTAATTCCCCATAACGGACGATACCTCCCAAGCTGCCAAGGAGAGATGAAATGAGATCCGCTGCCCTCGTCGTGTTCCCGAGCTTCGCCGCCACGGTCGCCCTGGCCGTCGCGCTGCTCGGCTGACGTCCCCCCGCCGGGTTGCGCCCTCCCCGCGCAGCCCGGCACGTTTACCTCGGAAGGCCCGGACCCTCGGTCCGGGTCTTTCTGTTTCCGGGTCAGGCTTTGGCGCCCTCCAGTGCCGCCTCCATATGCGCCCATGCGGGCTGGGAGGGGACATGCAGCCGCACCTCCTCTCCGACCGAGAAGGTTCCCTCGCGCTCGACCCAGGCGGTGACGCCGCGCCGCCCCTTCGCCGCCGACTTGAACAGCTTGCCGTGACCGGGCTGCACCTTCTCGATCTCGCGCGCGGGAAGCTGGCAGGGCCGGTTTTCCATGTCGACGGTCAGCGTCGCCCCGGAGGCGGCCTGCAGCCGGGACGAGGGCGGGATATGGCTGAAGTCCGGAATCCCCTCGATCACCATCGTGCTGCCCAGCAGGGCGGGATCCAGGCTCCCGACCCCCATGGCGCGGGCGATCTCGGCCAGCTCCTCGGCCGAGATCACCGAGAACTGGCGCACATTGCGGATCTCGGTATCGCGGGGATACTGCGTCAGCACCCGCGAGCAGGAGGGTCGTGTCAGCCCGCCGTGGTCTTCGCCCTCGGGGCCGTCGAACCCGGCGCGCAGGCTTTGCAAAGGCAGCGAGGGCAGACCCGCCGCGCGGTCCGGCACGGTGCCGAGCCAGGTGATGCGTCCGGTGAACTTGGTGGCGATGAGCGCGGGCATGGGGGTCTCCTGTGGGGTCTGTGCCGATCCGGGTCTGGCGGCAGGTTCCCCGCCCGAGGCGCCGAGGGCAAGCCGAAAGCGCCCGGCCGGCGATGACCTGAAGGACTTCCTGCGCGCAACGGCCGGCAACAGGAAGGAAAGAAAAGGAAAAGGCCAGGGCGTTGCCCCGGCCTCTTCTCGCATCTGGTTTCGTCGGATCAGGCCGAGGGTTCCGGCTCCATCCCGCCGGGCTTCGGCTTCGGCTTGGTCTTCGGGATCGCCGCGACCGAGGGGGCCGAGCCCGCATCGGGCTTGTCGTCCTCGTCCGGGTCAGCGTGGGGCGGCTCGCCCCGGATCACCCGTTCGATCTCGGCGCCGGTCAGGGTCTCGTATTCCAGCAGGCCCTGGGCCAGCCGTTCCCATTCCTCGTTGCGCTCGGTCAGGATGCGGCGGGCTTCCTGGTAGCCCTCGTCGATGATCCGCTTGACCTCGGTCTCGATCAGCTCCTTGGTCTGGGCCGAGATCGAGAAGCCACCGGCACCGCCACCGCGGAAGGCCTCTGCGGCCTCCTGGTAATCGATGTTGCCGACCTTGTCGGACATACCCCACCGCATGACCATCGCACGCGCCAGGTTGGAGGCCTGCATGATGTCGCCCGAGGGGCCATTCGACACATGCTCTTCGCCGTACTTGATGATCTCGGCGGCCTTGCCGGCCATGGTCATCGCGATCTTCTCTTCCAGCTCGTCCTTGAAGTAGTTCAGCTGGTCCATTTCCGGCAGCGACATCACCATGCCCAGGGCCTGGCCGCGGGGGATGATGGTGGCCTTGTAGACCGGATCGCACTTGGGCAGCGTCAGGCCGACGATAGCGTGGCCGGCCTCGTGGTAGGCGGTCATTTCCTTCTGCGCCGGAGTCATCACCATGGAGCGGCGTTCCGCGCCCATCATGATCTTGTCCTTGGCGTTCTCGAAATCGACCATGGTCACGAAGCGGCGACCGACACGGGCAGCCATGAGGGCGGCCTCGTTCACCAGGTTGGCGAGGTCGGCACCCGAGAAGCCGGGGCTGCCGCGCGCGATGATGCGCAGGTCGACATCAGGGCCCAGCGGGGTTTTCCGGGCATGCACGCCCAGGATCTTCTCGCGGCCCTTGATGTCGGGGTTCGGCACCGTGACCTGACGGTCAAAGCGGCCCGGACGCAGCAGCGCGGGGTCCAGCACGTCGCGCCGGTTGGTCGCGGCGACGATGATCACGCCCTCGTTGGCCTCGAAACCGTCCATCTCGACCAGCAGCTGGTTGAGGGTCTGCTCGCGCTCGTCGTTGCCGCCGCCGTAGCCCGCGCCACGATGGCGCCCGACGGCGTCGATCTCGTCGATGAAGACGATGCAGGGGGCATTCTTCTTGGCCTGCTCGAACATGTCGCGGACGCGGCTTGCGCCCACACCGACGAACATTTCCACGAAGTCGGAACCCGAGATGGTGAAGAAGGGCACGCCCGCCTCACCCGCGATGGCGCGGGCCAGCAGCGTCTTACCCGTGCCCGGAGGGCCCACCAGCAGCGCACCCTTGGGGATCTTGCCGCCGAGACGGCTGAACTTCTGCGGGTTGCGCAGGAATTCGACGATCTCTTCCAGTTCTTCCTTGGCCTCGTCGATGCCTGCGACATCGTCGAAGGTCACGCGGCCCTGCTTTTCCGTCAGCAGCTTGGCACGGGACTTGCCAAAGCCCATGGCCCCGCCCTTCCCGCCGCCCTGCATGCGGTTCATGAAATAGATCCACACGCCGATCAGCAGCAGGATCGGCAGCAGCGAGATGATGAAGGCCTGGAAGCCGTTCTCTTCCTGGCTCTTGGCTGTCACCGGGATGTTGTCGGCGATCAGCTGGCTGGTGATCTCGGCATCCGAGGGCTTGATGGTCACGTAATCCTTGCCGTCGGAACCGCGGTAGAGAACTTTTTCGCCATCCAGCGTGACGGAGGTAACGAAACCGTCATCGACCTCCTGCACGAATTGCGAATAGGGCCGGGACTGGCTCTGCAGAGCCGTGTTCGAACCGCCGAACAGGTTGAACAGCGCCACGATCAGCAGCAGCAGCACAGCCCAGAAGGCGAGGTTTTTTTGCGGTGCCCACGAAAGGTCTCCCCTAGATCTTACTCGTCATGCGCCTAGCATAAGGGCGTCCGGGATTAAATAAGCTTGATCGCCGCGGGTTCAATGCGCCAGCAGAGCGGCGTGAAAGGCGTCCTCGTCCCGGGTCAGCTCGGCGGCCCATCCACGGCCGTAGCCCGCATGGGGCGCAGAGAGCAGCCTATCACCCAGCCAGACCGAAGGATAGCCCAGCAGGGACCTGTAGGGCAGCCCGCCGCCCCGCCAGTCGGCGCATTGGGCAAGGCCCGCCTCGCCCAGGGCACGCACCTCCGCGCCGGCCTCGACCAGCGCGCCAGCGCCGGGCGGTCGCAGGCGCCAGCGGCCATCCCACAGCTCTGCCGGGCCGCAACAGGCGCTCTCGACAGCCGAGAACTCCCGGCTGACGCGAATCTCCCGCGGGGTGACCAAGACCAGGCAGCCATGCAGCGTCATGCCGGTGCCCGAACGCACCGCCTCCAGCGCCAGCGCAAGGGTGCGGCGACGCGGCGGGTAGTCGCTGCCCGAGACCCAGAGCAGCGCCTGCGAGAGGATCCGCCGGGCGATCTCGGGTTGCAGCACCCGGAAGCCCGCGCGCGACAGCACGAGGTCACCGGCCTCAGCGCTGACCAGCCGCTGCGCCTCAGAAAAGGCGTACCAGCCCAGGGTCGAGCGGACCGAGGCGAGGTTACGGGCGGTGTCGGCAATGGCCTGGGTGGTCACCCCGAGCGGCGCGAGGGCCGCAAGCGCCTGGCGGGCCCGGACCCTCTCGAACCGGGTGTCCTCGTTGGAGGGGTCGTCGATCCAGCTTGCCCCGCGCCCGGTCAGATAGGCGCGCAGGCAACTGCGGCGCGCCTCCAGCAGCGGGCGGACAAAGGTTACCGGGCCAATGCGGCGGCGCACCGCCATCCCCGACAGCCCGTCCACCCCCGAGGCGCGGGACAGGCGCATCAGGAAGGTCTCGGCCTGGTCGTCGGCGGTATGTCCAAGCGCCACCTGGCGGATGCCATGCCCGCGCGCCCAGGCACCAAGCAGGTCGTAGCGCGCCCGCCGGGCCTGGTCCTGCAGGTTGCCCTCGCCCTGCCAGCCCTCCCAGCGAAGCACCTCGTGCGGCACACCGAGAGTAGCGGCGTGCCGCCCGACCATGGCGGCCTCCTCTGCGGCTTCGGGGCGCAGGCCGTGATCGACGGTGACGGCGCGCAGGGTCAGGTCACTGCCCTGGACGATCTCGGCCATCAGGTAGAGCAGCGCCAGAGAGTCCCCGCCGCCCGAAACCGCCAGGCCGATTTCCTCGGCCGGACCGGGCAGGAAATGCCCGGCCACGATCTCGGACAGGAGGGAAGAGGAGGAGGTCATCGCGGTCTAGGCGGTCAGCTGCACCCCTGGCCGATGCGCGCCTGTGCGGCCTGGCTGGCCCAGTCCGAAGCGGGGAAGCGGTTGCCGACCTCGCCAAGGGTCACGCAGGATTCCGACTGCTGGCCAAGCTTGCCCAGCAAGACGCCCAGCCGATAGAGCGATTCCGGCGCCGTGTCGCCCTTCGGCGCGGCCGAGAAGGCATCCAGGTAGGCTCGGGCGGCGGTCTTCACGTCACCCTGCCCCTCCAGTGCCCGGCCCCGGCCCAGGTCGGCGGCGGGCGACAGCGGGCTGCCCGGGTAGGTCGCCTTGAAGGTCTCGTAGGCGGTCAGGGCGCCGGTGAAATCGCTCTGCGCCAGCTTGTCGGCGGCAGCCTGGAAATCGGCCTGTTCGCTGATCGCCAGCTGCGGGGCGCTGCCCCCCTCGACCGGGGCCGAAGGCAGCGGCGCGGCGCTGGTGAGGCCGCCGGACTGCTGCGGCAGCGTGCCGCCGCCCAGGGTGCTGGTCTCGCCCAGCTTGCTGAGATCGCCGCCTTCCAGCTCGACCAGGCGGAACTCCAGGTCCGAGATGCGGTTGGTGCCGTCGCTGACCACGCGGTCGATGCGGTGCTCAAGCTCTTCGGTATGGGAAATCAGGCGGCGCATCTCGGCCTCGATGGCATTGACGCGGTCAAGCTGGCTGCCGCCCGTCGCCAGTTGCGACGGCGCGCCGGTGGTCGAGAGCTCTCGCTTCAGCCCCTGGATCTCGACGTTCAGCACCGTCAGCTGCTGGCGGATGTCGGCCAGCGTGGCGGCCTGATCCTGCGCGACGGCGGGCTGGCTCAGCGGCGCGGCAAGCAGCATCAGGGCCAGGCTGCAGCCTGCGGCCAGCCGGGTCATGCGGCGCGGCAGACCCGCCCCGGAGGTCATCAGAATTCGCATTCGGTCTCCCTTCGCTGCGGCCCGAGGCCGCTTCGGGCCCCGACCGGCGCCCGCGTCTCCCCGGCGCTGTCCCGGCGCCCAAGAGGGGTCATGGCTGCCGGGCGCCCGCCGAAACGGCCGCCCGGCGACGGATCACATGCCCGCGCCGGCCTGCAGCACGGTCACGGCGCGACGGTTCTTGGCGTAGCAGGCCTCTTCCGAGCAGATCTCGATCGGGCGCTCCTTGCCGTAGCTGATGGTGCTCAGGCGGTAGTCCGGCACGCCCTGGGCAACCAGGTAGTCCTTGACCGCATTGGCCCGGCGCGCGCCGAGGGCAAGGTTGTACTCGCGCGTGCCCTGTTCGTCCGCATGGCCTTCGATGCGGGCCTGGTAGTCGCGGTTGGCGATCAGCCAGCGGGCCTGTTGATCAAGGGTCAGCCGGGCTTCGGGGTTCAGGGTCGACTGGTCGACGTAGAACAGGACCCGGTCGCCCACGCTCTGCTGGAAATAGGCCGGCGAGGCCGGATCCGAGGCCGTCCCGGTGCCGGCGCCACCGGCACCGGCGCCGTTGAGGTTGGTCACGTTGTCGAAACGGTTGGGGCTCATCGAACTGCAGCCCGCCAGACCGAGTCCGAGGGTGGCGGAAAGAAGGATGGCTTTTGCCAGGTAGGTCATGCGGAAGGCCTCATATGTTGGTTTGAACCTATAGTATCCAGAGCGCGGCGGGCAAGCACGGCTCGGCGCGCACCGGTGGGCAGATCCCCGGGCAAGTGATGCCCGGGCGCGTCACTGCAGCGGGCCCCAGGCGGGATCCGAGGCGCCGGAGGGCGTATCGACCCGCTTCAGGTTCCGGCCCGTGATATCGACGGTGTAAAGCGACGAGGCGCCCTGCTCGCCCTGGGTCTCGCGGGCGAACATGATCACCCGTCCGTTCGGCGACCAGCTGGGCCCCTCGTCGAGGAACGAGGCGGTCAGCAGGCGCTCGCCCGAGCCGTCGGTGCGCATCACGCCGATGTGGAAGCGCCCCTTGGACTGCTTGGTGAAGGCCACCAGGTCACCGCGCGGCGACCAGACCGGGGTGCCGTAGCGCCCCTCGCCGAAGGAGATCCGCTGCGCCTCGCCGCCCGTCGCGGGCATGATGTAAAGCTGCTGCGTCCCAGACCGGTCGCTTTCGAAGACGATGCGCGACCCATCGGGCGAGAAGCTGGGCGCGGTCTCGATCGAGGCGGCATCGGTCAGCCGCACGCTCTGTCCGGTGGCCAGGTCCATGCGGTAGATGTCGGTATTGCTGCCTTGGGTCAGCGAATAGATCACGGTGCGGCCATCGGGCGCGAACCGCGGCGAGAAGGCCATGTCGCCCGACCCGGTGTCCAGCACCCGCCGCCCGACCGAGGCCACGTCCAGCACGTAGATCTGCGGCCGCCCGGTCTCGTAGCTGGTATAGAGCACCCGGTCGCCCGTGGGCGAGAAGCGCGGCGCCAGCACGATCGAAGAGCTGTCAGTCAGGAACTGCGCATTGGCGCCGTCGTAGTCCATGATCGCCAGCCGCTTGCGGCGGGCATCCTTGGGGCCGTCCTCGGCAACGAAGACCGCGCGGCTGTCGAAATAGGGATCCTCGCCGGTGATGCGGGAATAGACGGCATCGGCGACCTTGTGGGCCATGCGGCGCCAGCCGGCCTCGGTGCCCGTGAACTGCAGGCCCGCGCCCATCTCCTGCCCCGCGAAGACATCATGCAGGCGGAACTTCACGTTGACCTGCCCCCCCTGCACCGACACCGCGCCGGTGATCAGCGCATCGGCGTTGATCGCCTTCCAGTCGGCATATTGCACCGGGCTGGCGAAAGAGGTGATCGAGCCGATATGGGCCGAGGGCGGGATCTCGCGGAACAGGCCGGTGCCGATCAGGTCATCGACCACCACGCGGCTGATCTGGCTGGCCAGCTGCCCGGCCTCGCCGCCCTCGGGCACGAAGTTGGGCACCGCAATGGGCATCGGTTCGATCACCCCTTCGGTGATCTCGATGCGCAGGGGACCGGATTGCGCGACGGCGGGCGCCGGAGCGGCCATCAGGCCGGCAAGCGCCACGCAGAGGGCGGGAAGAATGGGAAGGGCAAGATGTCTCATCACAGGTTCCGCATGTTCTCCGGGTTGAATGTCATTTCGATGTCGCGCCACTGGTCGTATTTCTCCTGCGGCAGCTTGAAGCCGCCGAGTTGTGCGCTGCAGCGCAGGACTGCCCGCCGCGCCGCGTCGAAGGCCGACCGCTGGGCCGAGGCATCGCCGCCGCGCGCGCTGACCATTTCCAATGTAGACTGCTGCACCTGTCCGTCACGGTCGAGGGAAAAGGACAGCGTCACCACCACCTGTGCCGCCGGTGATCCCGGATCGACCACCCAGCAGTTCTGCACGGCCAGCCGCAGGCCCTCGCGCTCGCTCGCCGAGAGCGGCGGGCCGGCGGGACGCGGCGTTTCGGCAGGTTCACCGCCGCCGAGCGCTTCGGACAACGCCTGGTCGATGGCATCGTTGTTCTGCTGCGGCTCGGGCTCCGGGTTAGGCTGCTGCGCGGCCTGCTGGCGTGGCGTTTCCGGGGCCTCTGCGGGCTCGGGCGCCTCGGCGACGCGCTGCGGACGGGTTTTGGGGCGCACGGAAGAGGTCGGCGCCCCCGAGGGCCGGTCGGCCTCGGTCACGATCTCGGTGGTGCTTTCCTCGGGCGCAGCCGGGGGCTGCTCGTCCTGCTGCACCTCGGCGGGCTCGTCCGAGGGCACGACCTCGGGACGGGTCTCGACATCCACGGCCACGTCTTCCTCGGGCCGCTGCACCGGCTCGGGCGCGACACGGGGCGCCGCCTCGGGGCTGGGCGGCAGGTCGGGACGGTCGGGGCCCTGCACCTGTTCGGACGCCGGGGGCACCTGGGGTGCCTCGTCGGCGCCGGTCACCGGCGGCAGCGGCGCGGGTTCCGGTTCCGGCGCAGGTTCGGGCGCCGGTTCGGGTGCGGGCGCCGGTTCAGGCCGGGGCTGCGGCTCGGGCTCCGGCGTGGGGGCTTCGGGTTCCGGCGGCGCGGGCGCCTCGGGCTCGGGCGTGGGGGCCTCGGGCTGCGCGGTCTCGACCTCGGCGGCAGGCGACTGGCTGGCCTGCTGCAACTCGGCGAATTCCTCTGAGGTGATCAGCGTCACCGGGCTGACCTGCGCCTGCTCCGGATCGGGGGCGAACAGCCCGCCAAGGAACAGCCAGGCAATCAGCCCGACATGCGCTGTCCCGGATATGACATGACCTGCGTGCATGGGCCCGGCCTAGCCGGCCTCCCCGGCGCGATCGACAGTGTCGGTCACCAGGCCGATATTGGTGAAGCCCCCCCGGTTCAGCGCGCCCATGACCTGCATCACCTGGTCATAGGAGACCGCCCCGTCGGCGCGCAGGTAGATCCGGGTCGAGTCGCGCTCGGCGGCAATGGCGCGCAGCTTGTCGACCAGCTCTCCCGGTGCGGTTTCGGTGGTCTGGATCAGGATCACGCCCTCGGCGGTCAGGGTCACGGTCAGCGGCTCTTCCGCCTCGGTCGGAAGGGCCGTGGCCTGGGTCTTGGGCAGTTCGACCGGCACGCCGACGACCATCAGAGGCGCGGCGACCATGAAGATGATCAGCAGCACCAGCATGACGTCCACGAAGGGGGTCACGTTGATTTCCGACATGGGACGGGCACGGCCGCCGTGACGACGCCCCCTGCGGCCCCCGCCGCCGCCCTTTCCGATGACACCGGCACCCATGGCTCAGGCCTCCAGCTGGCGGCCGAGGATGGTGGCGAACTCGTCGGCGAAGGCCTCGTATCCGCCGACCAGCCGATCCGCATCCGAGGACAGCTTGTTGTAGAAGATCACCGCCGGGATGGCGGCCAGCAGGCCAAGCGCGGTGGCCAGAAGCGCCTCGGCAATGCCCGGCGCCACGACGGCCAGGTTGGTGTTCTGGCTCTCGGCGATGCCGATGAAGGCGTGCATGATGCCCCAGACCGTGCCGAACAGGCCGACGAAGGGCGCGGTGGAACCGACGGTGGCCAGCACCGGCAGGCCGGATTGCAGGCTTTCGGCCTCTTTCGCGATCGCCACGTCCATCGAGCGGTCGATGCGCGCCTGCGCCCCCGCGATCATCTGGCCATCGCCACGGTAGCTGCGCCGCCACTCGGTCATGCCGGCCGCGAAGATCCGCTCGCTGCGGCCCGAGGGATCGGGGCCGATCTCGTCGTAAAGCTCGTCCAGCGGCTCGCCCGACCAGAAGGCGCGGTCGAACTGCGCGGCCTCGCGGCGGGCGGCGCGATAGGCCAGCACCTTCTGGATGGTGATCGACCAGGACCAGAAGGAGGCAAGGATCAGCGCCAGCATGACCAGCTTGACGGTGAAGGTGGCCTGGGCAAAAAGGCCCAGCATGGAGAAATCGATCTCCTGCGCGGTCGCGAGGGTGGAGGTATCCATCTGTCTGCTCTGTGCTCTCGTTCTCAAGAGGGCCGTCTTTCGCGACCATTCGAGCGCGAACTTAGCGCAGATCCCCGCCAAACGCCAATGACAAAGGCTTTTCGTTCCCGTGAGCGCGGGGCAGAGCCGCCGGTTATCCTACCGGCAATTGGCGGATAACCGCCGGAAGCCGCGTCGGAGCCCCCTGCCCGTCCAGCGCGACCAGCGTGACCTGCGCCACGAAGAGGCGTTCTTCGCCGCGCAGCACGACCTGTTGCAGCTCGAGCCGCGCCGGGCTGACCTTGCCGAGCGAGGTTTCGACGCGCAGCAGGTCGTCGAAACGCGCCGGGCGCAGGTAATCCGCCTCGATCCTCCGGACCGCGAAGACCGCGCCCGTTGCGTCCTTCATCTGCCGCTGGTCGATGCCGAGGTCGCGCACCCATTCGCTGCGCGCCCGCTCGATGAAACGCAGGTAGTTGGCATAATAGACGATGCCGGCAAGGTCGGTGTCTTCATAGTAGACCCGCAGATCGAATGTGTGCATCTCGCCCCTTCCCCGGACCGCCCGCCGGTCCTCAGTTGAACAGCTGCCCCGCCCGCGCCGACAGCCGCAGCGCCAGCACCGGATCCTGCGAGAAGGCGGGCAGCACCGGATCGTAGCCCGCCCGCAGCACGGCGGCGAGATCGGGACGCAGCAGCGCCGGCCCCTGCCCCTCGGCCTGCGCCAGCGCCGAGCGGCCCGCGAAGGCCGAGGGCCCCCAGAGCAGCATGGACTTCAGCATCTGCTCCATCCCCAGATCGGCGGCGGGCATCTGCGACAGCGCGCCCTGCATCCGCAGGAAGACGAACCCCGCCTTGATCGAATTGTCCTCGGCGAAACGGAAGAAGCGGTACTGGTCGGCGTCCTCGGCCTGCAGGCGGGGCACCAGCCTGTCGAGACCGGGCACCAGCTTGTCCATGTCGGGGACATCCGCCAGCTCTTGCCAGTCCTGCATGAAGAAGATCATCAGGTTGGCGCCGAACTCGGGGTCTGTCTCGGCCATCTTGTGACCGGCGGCCAGGACCACCGTCTCCATCGCGCCCTTCAGCGGCGGCAGGCTGTCATCGGTCGCGCCGAAGACCACCGGCACGATGGGCCGCGACCAGCGGGCGAAACGGAAGGCGCCGGCGCCGTCGGTGAACAGCGCTTCGACCTCTTCGGGTGCCGGGGCGATATTGGCCATGACGTCTCCTGTCCTTGCGGTGCGCGGGGCTACTTGCCGAACAGGTCCGGCCCCGCCTCGGGTGCGCGGCGCGGCTCGGCGAGGCCCAGATGCCCCCAGGCCCGCGGCGCCAGCATTCGGCCGCGGGGGGTACGCTGAACCAGCGCCTGTTGCAACAGGTAGGGCTCGATCACCTCTTCCAGCGCGTCGCGACTTTCCGAAAGCGCCGCCGCCAGGGTCTCGATCCCCACCGGGCCGCCGCCGTAGCCTTCGCCGATCATCCTGAGGTAGCGCCGGTCCGCGCCATCAAGGCCCAGCTCGTCCACGCCCAGACGGGTCAGCGCCCGGTCGGCCAGTGCCCGGGAGATCGTGCCGTCGCCCTCGACCACGGCGAAATCCACCACCCGGCGCAGGAGCCGCCCGGCGATCCGGGGCGTGCCACGGGCCCGGCGGGCGATTTCCAGCGAACCGGCCGGATCGGCAGGCGCACCCAGCAGGCGGGCGTTGCGGGTGACGATCTCGTCCAGTTCTTCGATGGTGTAGAACTGCAGCCGGGTCGGGATGCCGAAGCGGTCGCGCAGCGGCGTGGTCAGCAGGCCAAGGCGCGTCGTGGCGCCGACCAGCGTGAAGGGCTGCAGCTCGATCCGCACCGTCCGGGCGGCAGGGCCCTCGCCGATCACCAGATCCAGCTCGAAGTCCTCCATCGCCGGATAGAGCACCTCTTCGACAGCGGGGTTCATCCGGTGGATCTCGTCGATGAACAGCACGTCCCGGGCCTCGAGGTTGGTCAGGATCGCCGCCAGATCGCCCGCCTTGGCCAGCACCGGCCCCGAGGTCATGCGGAAGTTCACCCCCAGCTCGCGCGCCATGATCTGCGCCAGCGTCGTCTTGCCGAGGCCGGGGGGCCCGTGAAACAGCGTGTGGTCCATCGCCTCGCCGCGCTGGCGGGCGGATTGGATGAAGACCTTCAGGTTGGCCCGCGCCTCGGCCTGGCCGATGAAGGCGTCCAGCTCCTGCGGGCGCAGCGCGCGGGTATCGGCGGCGGCATCCTCGGGCAGCGGGGCCGGGCGCAGGGTGGGATCGGGTTCGCTCATGTCTCTGTCCTATCGCCCCGCGGGGCCGCGCCGCAAGACGGCTCAGTCCTTCGGAGCCAGCAGCCGCAGCGCGGCGCGGATCAGGCCGGACATGTCCAGCTCGGGCTCGTCGGTCAGCGCCCGGGCCACGGCGGCGGCAGCCTCCGAGGGCTGATACCCGAGGTTCGCCAGCGCCGAGAGCGCATCGCCCTGCACGTTGGCCGCCGGCCTGGCCGGCGCCTTTGGGGCCGCCCGCTGCGGGGTCGGCGTCTCGATCACCGGCTCATCGGGCAGCGGATCGGGCGTGGCCGCGCCGCCCCCCATGGCCATGACGGCCGGGGCCTTGTCCTTCAGCTCGGCCACCACGCGCTGCGCGATCTTCGGGCCGACGCCCTTGGCGGCCTTGACCGCCCCCCAGTCGCCAAGCGCGATGGCGCGCCCCACCCCGTCAGGGCCAAGCGCACCGAGGATCGCCAGAGAGGCCTTGGCCCCCACCCCCTGCACCGAAGTCAGCAGCCGGTGCCATTCCTTTTCCACCATCGTGGGGAAACCGAAGAGTTGCAGCAGGTCCTCGCGCACCACGAGGTCGGTATAGAGCGCCACCGCCTCGCCCGGACCGGGCAGCGTGGCCAGGGTACGGTCGGAACAGTAGACGATATAGCCGACGCCGCGCACGTCGATCAGCACGTGATCCAGCGCCTTGAAGTCGATCCGTCCGGAAATCTTGCCGATCATGCCTTCACCCTGAGGCCCTTGCCCACCGGGGCCTGTGTCTTGAGAAGCTGTGCAAGGGACGACCCTGCGTGCCGTGCATGACAGATCGCCACCGCCAGCGCATCCGCCGCATCGGGGCCGGCGAACTCCACCCCCGGAAGTTGCATCTTCACCATGTGCTGGATCTGCTTCTTGTCCGCATGGCCGACACCGACCACGGTCTTCTTGATCTGGTTCGGGGCGTATTCGCCAACCTCCAGACCGAAACGCGCGGGCACCAGCAGCGCGACACCGCGCGCCTGCCCCAGCTTCAGCGTCCCCGCCCCGTCGCGGTTGACGAAGACATGCTCGACGGCGGCGGCATCGGGTTTGAATTCCTCGAACACGGCACAAAGCTGGTCATGCAGCGCCAGCAAACGCTGGGCCAGCGCCGTGCCACTGCCATGGCAGGTGCCGTTGCCGAGATGCGAGATCCGGCTGCCATCGACGCGAATCACGCCCCAGCCAAGGTTCTGCAAACCGGGGTCGATCCCGAGAATCCGCATCTGTCCGCCCTTTCCGCCACGCCTCCCCGGGATTTTTCCGGGGCTTCGACAGGACTAGCACGAAAGGGGAACATCAGCCAAGAGGCGATCCGGACCCCGACCGCAGGCCCTTTCACCTGCCCCCGAGCGCCGAATCCGACCTTTCGGCCCCATGTCGCGACCCGTTTGTCACGGAAATTCATGCAGCCTGAGAAAGATTTGTGATGATTTTCGAGACATGCAGAAATTGCATGCTTCACATGCACAAATGCCGATTGTTTGGGCGAAAAGAAAACCCTAGCTGCTGCTTCAGAAACACGCCGGGCCACGATGGCCCTCCCCCCCGAAAGGACCAGACAATGACCCATATTTCGCGCAACGCAACCACCACCTCCTTCGCCCTGCCGATCGCTTCGGCCGTGCACCACCTGATCGCCGCCGTCGTCAACTGGAACGACGCCCGCGTGACCCGCAAGGCCCTGTCCCGCCTGACCGACCGTGAGCTGAACGACATCGGCCTGGTGCGCGGCGACATCGACGAAGTTTCCCGCTTCTAACCCGGCGACGGCCGCTCTGGCCGCAGCTTTCGGGGTAGAAAGGCAAGACCGCCGCGGAGAGATCCGCGGCGGTTTCTGCTTGTCCGGACCTTCGCATCGACAGGACAGGTTCAGCGAGACTTCAGAAGTGGGCGCAGCTGCGCGGCAAGGCTCTCGGTCAAGGGATCCGGCTGCATGAGGCTGGCGATACCGCGTTTCCAGGCCGAGCCTTCGGCCAGTTCCGCGCTGCGCAGAAGGAACCGGGATTCCCCCAGGGTGGCGAAGGCGGCGACCTTGAACAGGTAGAGCCCCAGCACCAGGAAAGAGAGCAGGCGCAGCAGGCGCCACAGCGGCAGGCGTCGCGTCTTCAGACGCCGGACATTGCCGTAGTCGTCCACCTCGAAGCGCATCGTGCGCCCCTGACCCTGTGACAAGCCCCTTGAGAGGGCCCGTGTTTGGCCTGCACGTCGTCGCTGGCTGTCGATCCGGCGAAGCCGGTCGTCGAAGTCGTTCATCGACTGCGTCATCTTCTTCCCTCGCTGCGGCCCCCCGGAGCGCGGCAAGACTGCCGCCCGGAAGAAGTTAACGAGGGATTCGGGCGGCATTTGGGCCGAAAAGGGTCACCGCCGGAGCCTCCCCCTTCGGCAAGAGGGCGGGCGCGGGCGATAGTCCGGGCGGATCAGATCCGACGCAGGGTCAGGGTCGTCCACTCGCGGATCTGCTCGGCGTGATGCAGGGCGAAGCCGGCGGCCTCGTAGGCCTCCTGCACCGCGGGGGCCTGTTCGTTGAGCAGGCCCGAGAGGATGGCATAGCCGCCCTTCTCGACATGGGAGGCGATATCGGGGGCCAGCATGATCAGCGGACCCATCAGGATATTGGCGAAGACCAGGCCATAGGGCGCGCCGGCTTCCAGCGCCGGGTTGCCGAAGCCTGCAGCCTCGACGCAGGTGACGCGGCCGGCCATGTCGTTGGCGCGCATGTTGGCCTCGGCGACCTCGACGGCGACCGGGTCGATATCACCGGCGACCGGGGTGCCCGGCCAGATCCGCGCGGCGGCCATGGCCAGCACGGCGGTGCCACAGCCGATATCGGCGGTGCGGTCAGTCGAGAAGCCTTCGTTGTCCAGCCGGTCCAGCGCGCGCAGGCAGCCCAGCGTGGTGCCGTGGTGGCCGGTGCCGAAGGCCATGGCGGCCTCGATCAGCAGCGGGATCTTGGCCGGGTCGCTCGGCACCTTGTCGGCGTCATGGGAGCCATAGACGAAGAAGCGCCCGGCCTCGACCGGGGCAAGTTCGCGCTTCACATGGGCAACCCAGTCGGTTTCGGGCAGCTCGGACACCGCGAAGGGCTTGGCACCATTCATCTTGGCCAGCAGTTCGAGACCGGCGATATCGGGCTTTTCCTCGAAGTAGCCGCCGACCTCCCACAGGCCCGAGTCGTCCTCGACCTCGAAGACGCCGATGCCGGTGGCCTCGGGAACGAGGTTCTCCATGGCAGCGCCGAGCGCCTCGGCGTCGGCCTTGCTGGTCAGGGTGGTCAGGGCGGTCCAGGTGGCCATGGTATCCTCGCTAGCGGTTTGGCGCGGGGGTAGAGCCTGCCCGCGCCCCCGTCAAGCAATCCTGTAAGGCCGCCCGGTTGGGCAGCCCCGGCAAGGCACGCCGGCGGACGGGCCCTACTCTGCCGGCTCGGGTCGCGGCCGGCTGCCGAAGATGGTCTCGTAGCCCGGTTCCGGGTGGCGCGGGATCATCAGCGCGAAGAGGAAGGAACAGGCGGCCATCCCGGCGGCAAGGAAGAAGACCGCGCCCGGCGCGACCAGCCAGAGGTAGCCGAGGCCCGCAGGCAGGAAGACCGCCGCGATATGGTTGATGGTGAAGGCCACGGCGGCGGTCGGAGCGATGTCGCCCGGATCGGCGATCTTCTGGAAATAGGTCTTCAGCGCCAGGGCCAGGGCGAAGAAGATATTGTCGACCACGTAGAGCACCGAGGCCAGCAGCAACCCCCACGAGAAGTAGTAGATCCCCCCGTACATCAGGAAGATCACCACCAGAGAGGCATATTCCACCAGCAGCACCCGGCGCTCGCCGAAGTGGCCGACCGCGCGGCCGAGGGCCGGGGCGAGGATCATGTTCGACACCAGCGTGATGAGGAACAGCGAGGTGACCTCGTGCACGTCGAAGCCGAAGCGCTCGACCATCATGAAGCCCGCGAAGACGACGAAGATCTGCCGCCGGGCCCCTGCCATGAACTGCATGAGGTAGTAGAGCCAGTAGCGGCGGCGCAGCACCATGGTCTTGCGCTGCGGATTGGGCGCCTCGAACTGCGGATAGGCGAAGCGGGCAAAGGCGACCAGCGCGACAGTGGTGGCACCGGCGGCCATGTAGACCATGTTGTAAGTCAGTCCCAGCGGATCCCAGAGCAGCAGGATCAGCCCGTAGCTGACCAGCGTCGCCGCCGAGCCGGTGGCCAGCAGCTTGCCCAGCACCCGGGGCGCCTCTTCCTTGGTCAGCCATTGCAGCTGCAGCGACTGGTTGACGGCCTCGTAGTAGTGGAAGCCCACCGAACTGAGGAAGGTGATGACGAGGATCCCGCCCATGCTGGGGAAATAGGCCGTCAGCGCGGTCGAGATGCCGAGCAGGGTCAGCGAGACCAGGGCCAGGGTCTGCTCGCGCACGATCAGCAGCACCAGGATCACCCCGATGGCGAGGAAGCCGGGGATCTCGCGCAGGGTGTGCAGCCAGCCGATGTCCGAGCCGTTGAACTCTGCCGCCTCGATGACGAAATTGTTCAGCAGCGCCGACCACGTGGCGAAGGAGATCGGCATCGCCGCCGCCATGACGAAGAGCAGGGCCAGCGGGCGGCGCCAGAAGGGCAGGTTTTGCGCTTCGGCAAGGGGAGTCGTGCGTGTCATGCGATGTCCTTTACCCCCGGTCGCGCGAAACGCCCAGAAAAATGATTGCGCAAGGAGTGGGGAGCGGATTGTGCGGAATTCGCGGGGTCACGCGGGGGATGCCGGGTTGGGGGCGCTGCCCCCTTGAGCCCTGACGGGCTCAATTCCCCCGGAGTATTTTCTGCCTGGTGATGCTGCGGGGGGCGGTGCCCGGCAGCGGGCCGGACGCCCCTCAGTAGAAGCTTTGCGGGTCGATATCGACCGACAGGCGCAGGGTCTTCGGCAGGCGCACCCCGCCGATCCAGTCAGAGACCGCCCGTTGCAGGGCCACGCCCTTGGGCGCCTTGACCAGCATCCGCACCCGGTGCCAGCCGCGGATCCGGGCGATCGGCGCCGGGGCCGGGCCGTAGACCACCGCGCCGGCCTGGCGGATCGGGCCGTCGTGGCGGGCCAGCAGGGTGCCGGCTTCGAAAGCCTCTTCGGGGCGCTCGGAGGACAGCACGATCCCGGCCATGCGCCCGAAGGGCGGCATGCCCGCCTGCGAGCGGCTCTCGGCCTCGGCATTCCAGAAATCCTCTTCGTCGCCCGAGAGGATGGCGCGGATCACCGGATGCTCTGGCTGGTAGGTCTGCATCAGGGCCTCGCCGGGCCGGTCGGCCCGTCCCGCCCGCCCCGCCACCTGACGCATCAGCTGGAAGGTCTTTTCCGCCGCCCGCATGTCCGAACCGTGCAGGCCGAGATCGGCGTCGATCACGCCCACGAGGGTCAGCAGCGGGAAGTTGTGCCCCTTGGCGACAAGCTGGGTGCCGACGATGATGTCGGCGCCGCCCGTGGCGATGGTCTCGACCGCCTGCTTCAGGGCGCGGGCCGAGGCGAAGAGATCGGAGCTGAGCGTGGCGATACGCGCCTCGGGGAAGAGCGCGGTCGCTTCCTCGGTCAGGCGCTCGACGCCGGGGCCGACGGCCGACAGGGTGCCTGTCGCCTCGCACTTGGGGCAGGTGTCGGGGATCGGCATGGTCTCGCCGCACTGGTGGCACATCAGGCGCTTCTGGAAGCGGTGTTCGACCATGCGGGCGTCGCATTGCGGGCATTCGATCTGGTCGCCGCAGGCGCGGCAGAGGGTGACGGGCGCATAGCCGCGCCGGTTGAGGAACAGCAGCGCCTGTTCGCCCGCCTCGATGCGCTTCAGGACCTCGGATTGCAGGCGCGGCGAGATCCAGCGGCCCTTGGGCACGTCTTCGGTCCGCATGTCGATGGCGCGCATTTCCGGCAGGGCGGCAGAGCCGAAGCGGGATTTCAGGTCGAGGCGGCGGTACTTGCCCGCCTGGGCGTTGACCCAGCTTTCCAGCGAGGGCGTGGCCGAGGCCAGCACCACCTGGGCGCCCGCCATCGAGGCGCGCAGCACCGCCATGTCCCGGGCATTGTAGAGGACGCCATCTTCCTGCTTGTAGGAGCTGTCGTGTTCCTCATCCACGACGATCAACCCGAGATCGCGGTAGGGCAGGAACAGCGCCGAGCGGGCGCCGACGACCAGCTGCGCGCCGCCCTCGGCGACCATCTTCCAGGTGCGGCGGCGCTCGGTCATGGTGACGCCCGAGTGCCATTCGGCGGGGCGCGCGCCGAAGCGCTTCTCGACCCGGGTCAGGAACTCGGCAGACAGGGCGATCTCGGGCAGCAGCACCATGGCCTGGCGCCCCTGGGCGAGGCAGGCGGCGACGGCTTCCAGGTAGACCTCGGTCTTGCCCGAGCCGGTGATGCCGCGCAGCAGGGTTGTGCCGTAGCGGCCCGAGGTGATGCCTTCGCGCAGGGTATCGGCGGCGAACTGCTGCGCCTCGGACAGCGCCTTGCCCGGCAGATCGGGATCGAGGCGCGGGAAGGGCAGATCGCGGGGGGTGTTTTCCTCGAAGACGGCGCCCAGCTTCACCAGCCCCTTGATCACCGACGACGTGACGCCGGCGGCATCCGACAGCTCCTTCAGGGTGAAGGCGAGGCCGCCGAATTCCTCCAGCACCGCCAACACCCGGCCCCGGGCATCGGTCATCCGGTCGGGGTCGCGATCGCCCATCCGGTAGACCTTCTGCATCGAGGGCGGGTTGGTCAGCCCCGGCGCGCGGGTGGCCAGCCGCAGCATGGCGGGCATGGAGGTCAGCGTGTAGTCACCCGCTTTCGTCAGGAAGTCCCGCATCTCTTCGCGCATCGGCGGCACCGGCAGCACCGCATGGATGCGGCGGGCCTTCTTCAGGTCGAAGCCGCCAAGCCCCCTGCCCCAGACCACGCCCAGCACCTGCCGGGGGCCGAGCGGCACCATGACGAAGGCGCCGTCCGCCACCCCGCCCTCGGGCGCCAGGTAGTCCAGCGGGCGGTCCAGCGGCTGGGTGGTCAGCACCGAGACCAGCTCTCCGGCCGCGTAATCGGCGGGGGCGTAGTGGTAGGCCGGGGTCTCGTCGAAGAGCGAACCGGGGAAATGTGGATCGGGGTCGGCCAAAGGCACGCTCGCGTGTGAGGGGTTTCGGCACTGCACTCTATCGGGTAAACGCGGGGCGACACAATGCAACCTCGGGAACCTGAGCCATGAAGTTCTTCGTCGATACCGCCGACGTCCCCGCCATCGCCGAGCTGAATGAGCTTGGCATGGTCGACGGCGTCACCACCAACCCCTCGCTGATCAAGAAATCCGGCCGTGACATCCTGGAAGTCACCAAGGAGATCTGCGACCTGGTCGCCGGCCCCGTCTCGGCCGAAGTGGTCGCTACCGAGGCCGACCAGATGATCGCCGAAGGCCGCAAGCTGCGCGAGATCGCCGAGAACATCGCCGTCAAGGTGCCGCTGACCTGGGACGGCCTGAAGGCCTGCAAGGTGCTGTCGGACGAGGGCGCCATGGTCAACGTCACCCTGTGCTTCAGCGCCAACCAGGCCCTGCTGGCCGCCAAGGCGGGCGCGACCTTCATCAGCCCCTTCATCGGGCGCCTGGATGACATCAACCTGGACGGCATGCAGCTGATCGAGGACATCCGCACCGTCTACGACAACTACGGTTTCGAGACCGAGATTCTCGCCGCCTCGATCCGCACCGCGAACCACGTGGCCGAGTCTGCGCGGATTGGCGCCGACGTGATCACCGCGCCGCCCGCCGTGATCAAGGCGCTGGCCAGCCACCCCCTGACCGACAAGGGCCTGGCCGCCTTCCTGGCCGACATCAAGGACGCGGGAATCAAGATCCTCTGAGGCCCACGCGCCCCTGCGGATGACACTACGGAAGCGGAGGGAAACCCCCTCCGCTTTCCTGTTTCCGGCACCGGCACCAAAGTCTGTGCCCTGCCCGCTTCCGCTCTGGACCTTCGGCCCGAAAAGGCGCGAAAAAGGCGGCAACTTCTGTTACCGTCCCGACAATAAGAACCGATCCGAGGCAGGCATGAACACCCCCAACGGCAAGCCCGAGCTGGACCGCAAGCTGCGCGAACACGTGCTGGCGCGGCCCGATTTCATCCTTGATGACCGCGACATGATGCAGGCCCTCGTGGCCGCCAACGAGAAGTCGATGGGCGGCAATATCGTCGATCTGCGCGGCATCGCGATGGAGCGGCTGGAAGCCCGCCTCGACAGGCTGGAGGACACCCACCGCAGCGTCATCGCCGCCGCCTACGAGAACCTCGCCGGCACCAACCAGATCCACCGCGCCCTGCTGCGGATGCTGGATGCGCAGGACTTCGAGACCTTCCTGCGGGATCTGGGCGGCGAGGTGGCCGATATCCTCGGCGTCGATTCGATGCACCTGGTGCTCGAGTCCAACGAAGCCGGGGACGACCCCGCCGTGCGGCGCCTCGGTGACGTGCTGCGGGTGGTCGAGCCGGGCTATATCGCCGCCTACATGGACGGGCAGCGCAGCGCACCGGCGCGCCAGGTGGTGCTGCGCCAGATCGAGGCCGGGCCGGTCGAGCTCTATGGCGAAAAGGCCGCATATACCTTCTCGGAAGCCTGCCTGCGGCTGGATTTCGGCCCCGGCCGCCTGCCCGGCATGCTGCTGATGGGGTCCGAGGATCCACACCAGTTCACCCCCCAGCAGGGCACCGACCTGCTGACCTTCTTCGCGGGCATCTTCGAAAGGACGATGCGCCGCTGGCTGTCATGAGCGGCCCGACCCGCAGCGACGGCGGCCTGTCGATCTCTGCCGCCGCGCGGGATGCCCTGACCGGCTGGCTGCAGATGCAGGCCGCGCTGCTGGACCGCGCCGACAACACGATCGAGGCCTATCGCGGCGACCTGGCCGAGTTCCTTTCGTTCATGAGCCTGCACAAGGGCGGCCCGCAGGGCCTGGCCCCCCTGACCGAGATCTCACTGTCGGACATGCGCGCCTGGATGGCGCACCTGCGCGGCGGCGGTTGCGGCGCACGCAGCCTGGCCCGCAAGCTCTCGGCGGTGAAGGGCTTCTACCGCTGGCTGGCCGAGCGCGAGGGCTTCGATGCCACCGCCGTGCTCTCGGCCCGCTCACCGCGCTACCAGCGCAAGCTGCCGCGCCCCCTGTCCGAACCCGATGCCGCGCAGATGCTGGAGCAGCTCGGCGAGCAGGACCCCCGCGACTGGGTCGCCGCCCGCGACGTGGCGGTGGTGACCCTGCTCTATGGCTGCGGGCTGCGGATCTCCGAGGCGCTCGGGCTGACCGGGGCCGATCTGCCGCTTGGCCCCAGCCTGCGCATCCTCGGCAAGGGCGGCAAGGAGCGCGTGGTGCCGCTGATCGCCCCCGCTCGGGCCAGCGTCGAGCGCTACATGGCGCTCTGTCCCTGGCCGATGGAGGCCGGGCTGCCGCTGTTCCGTGGCATCCGGGGCGGCCCCCTGCCCGCCCAGACCATCCGCAAGGCCATGGCGCAGGTGCGCGCCCAGATGGGGCTGCCCGCCAGCGCCACGCCCCATGCCATGCGCCACAGCTTCGCCACCCACCTGCTGAACGCCGGCGGCGACCTGCGCGCCATCCAGGAGCTTCTGGGCCACGCCAGCCTGTCCACCACCCAGGCCTACACTGCCGTTGACAGTGCCCGCCTGATGGAGGTCTACCGCAGGGCGCACCCGCGCGGCTGAGCCCGCACCGGGCTACGCTGGCCTGCACTGGGCAACACTGGCCCGACTGGCCCCTTCCGGCCGCCGCTCCGGCGGCAATTACTTGTCTAGACGACAGAAGTGTGACTAGCCTCTTCCATGATGACATCCCCCCGCGCCCGCGCCGTCTCCGTCCATCTCCTGACCGCCACGGGTGCGGTCTTTTCCATGCTGGCGATCATCGCCGCCGCCAATTCCGCATGGGAAACCATGTATCTCTGGCTGGTCGTCGCCTTCGCGGTGGACGGTCTGGATGGGCCTCTGGCGCGTCGTTACGACGTCAAGACCCATGCCGCGCAGATCGACGGGGTGCTGCTGGACCTGATCATCGACTTCCTGACCTACGTCTTCATCCCGGCCTTCGCACTCTACCAGAGCGGCCTGCTGCCGGGCTGGACGGGCTGGTTCGGCGTACTGCTGATCGCCTTCGCCAGCTCGGTCTACTTCGCCGACACGCGGATGAAGACGGATGACAACAGCTTCTGGGGCTTCCCGGGCTGCTGGAACATGGTGGTGCTGGTCTTCTTCGCCACAGAGCCGCACTGGACCATCATGGTCGCCATCATCCTCGTGCTGACGCCGATGATGTTCCTGCCGCTGAAGTTCATCCACCCCGTGCGCACCAAGCGCTGGCGTGCGGTGACGCTGCCGATGGCCGGGCTCTGGGTGGCGCTGGCGCTCTATGGCACCCTGCGCAACTTCGTCATGCCCGACTGGACCGAGGTGCTGCTGGTGATCGTCAGCCTCTACCTGCTGCTTGCCGGCATCGCGCAGCAACTGATCCCCGAAAAGACCCGCTGACGCGAAGGGCGCGCCTCAGCGGCGCGCCGCCAGCACCTCTTCGATGGCCCCGCCGATCAGCGCCAGGCACTCCGGCGTGGAAAAGCGGTGGTCGGCACCCTTGACCAGCCGCAGGTGGATATCCTCGCCCGTGGCGCGCTCGAGCAGGCGCATCGCCACCGACAGCTGCACGTCGACATCTGCCGTGCCATGCAGGAAGCGCACCGGGAAGGGCAGCGGCACCGGATCGCGCAGCAGCAGATGGTTGCGCCCGTCCTCGATCAGCCGCTTGGTGATCACGTAGGGTTCGCCGTATTCCGACGGCAGGGCGACCTGTTCGACCATCTCCAGCGCCAGCCGTTGCGCCTCGGTGAAACCGGCCCACATGCTGTCTTCGGTGAAGTCCGGCGCGGCCGCGATGGTGACCAGCCCGGCGAGACGTTCCGGCATCCGGCGGCTCATCAGCAGCGAGATCCAGCCGCCCATGGAGGACCCGACCAGGATCAGCGGGCCCGAGGTGACCTCGGACAGGATGAACTCGGCATCCTCGGCCCAGTCGCCGATACAGCCGTCGGTGAAGGCTTCGGAGCTCTCGCCGTGCCCGGAGTAGTCGAAGCGCAGGAACCCGAGGCCCTGCGCTGCGCACCAGTCTTCGAGGAACACCGCCTTGGTACCGCCCATGTCGGACTTGAATCCCCCGAGGAAGACCACGGTCGGGCGGCCATCGCCCGCCCCGTCGCTCAGGTGATAGGCCAGCGTCCGGCCCTGCGGCGTGGCGATGCGGCTTGCTTCGGTCATCTGCGGCTCCCCTCGTTTCGGGGGAATGATTGGCATGGGCCGCAGCCGAGGGCAATATCAGCCACGCTCGACCTCCCGCAGGGTCAGCGCCAGCGCCCCGCCAAAGGCCGAGACCACCGCGAAGCCCGCCAGTGCCCAGGCCGCCGAGAGGGTCGAGACCGCCCCGCCGAAGAGCCCGGCCAGCAACAGGATCGAGCCGATCATCGTATTGGCGACGGCGGCATAGCGGCCCCGGGCGTCCTCGGGGGCCAGGTCGACAAGGTAGGTCGAACGCGCCTGCCGCACGCCGTGATAGGCCACCATCAGCAGGAACAGCACCGCCGGTCCGGCCCAGACGGCCCGCGCCAGCCCCGCCCAGAGCAGCCACAGCATCAGCGCCATGGACGCCGCCCCGGCAAAGCCCGCCGCCGAAAGCACCCTGCGCGACGAGCGGTCGGCCAGCCGGCCCCAGACATAGGAAGACAGGAAAGAGGCCAGCGCCGAGGCCAGCAGCAGCGCCCCGAGCTGTCCCAGCAGCCCCTCGCCGCCCTGTTGCGAGAGCAGCACGATATAGGGCGGCGCCAGTGCCGTCGGCACCAGCAGCCCGCGCACGGCGATGAAACGGCGCAGGTCGGCGTCCTCGCGCAGGGTGGCGCGCAGGGGAGGCAGGCCGGAGCTGTCCTCGACCTCGCTGGCCGGTTCCTTCAGCGTCGAGAACAGCGCCCCGGCCGCCAGCCAGAGCAAGCCCGCCAGCGCCACGGCGGCCACCACCGCGCCCCGGTCCTGCAACAGGCCCGAGAGCAGCAGCAGCGCGAAGGTGACAACCGCGACCGAGGCCAGCGACGAGGCGGTGCCGGTGACCGCCCCGCGACGTGTTTTGGCGATGGTCTTGCCCTGCACCTCCTTGAACGAGACCGAACAGGCGGCCCGCGCCAGCGCCAGCACCGCGAGCGCGGCACAGATCGCCAGCCCCGCCAGCCAGCCCTCAAGCAGCATCCCCGAGGCGGCGATGACCAGCGCGGCCAGGCCCTGCAGTGCCGCACCCGCCGCCCACATCCACTTGCGCCGGGTCAGGGTTTCCAGCTTCGAGGCCAGCAGGATCTGCGGCAGCAGCGCCCCGGCCTCGCGGATCGGGACAAGGGCAGTGACAAAGGCCGCGGGCGCACCGAGGGCGTTCAGCAACCAGGACAGCACCAGCTTGGGATCGATCAGCCCGTCGCTGATCTTGGTCATCGACAGGGCCGCGATCTCTCGCAGCCCGTTCCGGCCCTCGCGCCGGTCCGGCGCCTCGTCCTCGGCCCCGGAAATCTGCGCGAATAGCTCTTGTTCGGTCATGACTGGCCCTTCCGTTGGTCGGGAACCCAACGTGGCAGGGCTGCATCCGGTTCACCGCTTTCGCTGCCCCGCCCCGACCGGTCTTGACCCCGCCCGCGCGCCGCGTCACAAGAGCCGCACCATAACCCGCAACCGGGCGTTCCGTGGGCGCCAAACTGACGAGGAGGACTTGCATGTCCCAGATCTCCCTCACCTTTCCCGATGGCAATGCGCGCGACTACGATGCAGGTGTGACCCCTGCCGAGGTCGCCGCCGGCATTTCCACCTCGCTGGCCAAGAAGGCCATTTCCGCCACCGTCAACGGCCAGCACTGGGATCTGCAGTGGCCGATCCAGGCCGATTCCAGCATCGCCATCCACACGATGAAGGACGAGGTGCAGGCCAATGAGCTGGTGCGCCACGACCTCGCGCATATCATGGCCCGCGCCGTGCAGGAGATCTGGCCCGACGTGAAGGTCACCATCGGCCCGGTGATCAAGGACGGCTGGTATTACGATTTCGACCGCGCCGAGCCCTTCACCCCGGAAGATCTGGGCGAGATCGAGAAGAAGATGAAGGAAATCATCAACCTTCGCGATCCGGTCAAGACCGAGGTCTGGGACCGTGACGTGGCGATCAAGTACTACGAGGACCGCGGCGAACCCTACAAGGTCGAGCTGATCGAGAGCATCCCCGGTGACGAGCCGCTGCGCATGTACTGGCACGGCGACTGGCAGGACCTGTGCCGGGGCCCGCACCTGCAGCACACCGGCCAGGTGCCCGCCGATGCCTTCAAGCTGATGTCGGTCGCCGGGGCCTACTGGCGCGGCGACAGCTCGCGCCCGATGCTGCAACGGATCTACGGCGTCGCCTTCACAGGCAAGGAGAAGCTGAAGGCCCACCTCACCATGCTGGAGGAGGCCGCCAAGCGCGACCACCGCAAGCTGGGCCGCGAGATGGAGCTGTTCCACATGCAGGAAGAGGCCCCCGGGCAAGTCTTCTGGCATCCGAACGGCTGGACCATCTACACCCAGCTGCAGGACTACATGCGCCGCAAGCAGCGCCAGGGTGGCTATGTCGAGGTGAACACCCCGCAGGTGGTGAACCGCAAGCTCTGGGAGGCCTCGGGCCACTGGGGCAACTACCAGGAAAACATGTTCATCGTCGAAGTGGACGAGGAACACGCGCGCGAGAAGACCATCAACGCGCTGAAGCCGATGAACTGCCCCTGCCACGTGCAGGTGTTCAACCGCGGCCTGAAGAGCTATCGCGACCTGCCGCTGCGCATGGCCGAGTTCGGCAGCTGCAACCGCTACGAACCCTCGGGCGCTCTGCATGGCATCATGCGGGTGCGTGGTTTCACCCAGGATGACGCGCATATCTTCTGCACCGAAGAGCAGATCGAGGCCGAGACGAAGACCTTCATCGCCTTCCTCGCGGATATCTACGCCGACCTGGGCTTCGAGGGCTGGACGATCAAGCTGTCCACCCGCCCCGAGAAGCGCGTCGGCACCGAGGAAAGCTGGGATCGCGTCGAAGCGGCGCTTGGCAATGCCTGCAAGGCCGCCGGCTACGACTACGAGATCCAGGAGGGCGAAGGCGCCTTCTACGGTCCGAAGCTGGAATTCACCCTGACCGATGCCATCGGGCGGGAGTGGCAGTGCGGCACGCTGCAGGTCGACCCGAACCTTCCCGAGCGTCTGGGCGCCAGCTACATCGGCCAGGATGGCGAGAAGCACATGCCGATCATGCTGCACCGCGCCGTGCTGGGCAGCTTCGAGCGCTTCATCGGCATCCTGATCGAGAACTCGGAAGGCAAGCTGCCGATCTGGCTGGCCCCGCGTCAGGTGGTCGTCGCGGCCATCGTCTCGGATGCGGATGCCTACTGCCTCGAGGTTGTCGAGGCGCTGCGCGCCCGTGGCGTGCGTGCCGAGGCCGACCTGCGCAACGAGAAGATCAACTACAAGGTCCGCGAACACTCTGTCGGCAAGGTCCCCTATATCCTCGCCTGCGGCATGAAGGAGGTCGAGGAACGCACCGTCTCGACCCGCCGCCTCGGCGAGAAGCAGACCAAGACGCAGACCCTGGACGAGATCGTCGATCAGCTGGCCCGCGAGGCCCTGGCGCCGGATCAGCTGTAAGGCCAGGCAGCACCGAAGAAAGGGCGTCCCTCGGGGCGCCCTTTTGCTTTGCCCCTGCCGATTGGTTGCCCAGTGGTTGCCCGGTGCGCCCCACCTGGCTGCCTGCAATTTCGCAGGCATGCCGGTGCGGTGGCGACGATTGCCCGAAGAGGGCACCGGATCCAGACAGGGCAGGCCTGAGATAGAATTGCAGGGTGGTGTCTCCTGAACCCGCCGCGGCGCGGGGTCGTCTCCGTCTCGGCCTCCATCCCCCAGCGATCGCGCGGGGGAGCGGACAACGTTCCGGTCCCTTCCGATCCCTGGCCTGCCAGGGTCGCCACGGAGGCCAGAAAGGGTCCGATATCCTGTAAATTCAGGCCGCAGCCTATCTCGCCCCCGGTGGAGCAATCATCCTGGAGGTCATCGGATCCGGCTCCCTGCAGAAGAGCGAGCAGGTCACCAGGCTGGTGCCGACGGCGCTCACAGTGGCGCTCTACGCCCTGTCCTTCTGCCTGCTGCCCCATGTGCTGAAGGTGCTGCCGCTTGGCATCGCCCAGGCGATCTGGGGCGGGCTGGGCATTGTCCTGACCTCTCTGGTCAGCGTCTTCGTCTTCCGGCAGAGCCTCGACGCGATGGCGCTGCTCGGCATCGGGCGGATCGTCAGCGGTGTGCTGGTGATCAACCTCTTCTCGGGCTCCCCGCACCAGGCGGGGCTCAGCCCGGTGCCGGGGCGTCGTCGCGGCCCGGCTCGTCGGGCTGGCTCGAGAAGAGGGCCAGCTTGTTGCCCTGCGGGTCGCGCAGGTAACAGACGTAGAAGCGCGGCCCGTAGGCGGCGCGAAAGCCGGGGGCGCCCTCATCGGTGCCCCCGGCCGCCAGTGCCGCCGCATGCAGCTGGCGCACCTGCGCCTGCGAGGTGGCCTCGAAGGCGACCATGGCACCATTGCCCGCCGAGGCCGGACCGCCGTCGAAGGTCGGCTTGACGTAGAAATCCGGAGGGGCCGGGATGCCCGGCGGCACGGGCAGCACATAGCTCAGCCCCTCGGGGCCCAGTGTCAGCCCGTAGCCCAGGGCAGGCAGCAGCGCGTCGTAGAAGCGTCTGGCCTTGCCGATGTCATCGGCGCCGACGGTGACATAGGAGATCATGCCGGCCCTGGCCCTTCCTCTGCTGCGCGCCGCGCAAGACGCGGCGGCACGGGCCCGCCTACCAGCGCAACCATCGACGCCCCGCCACCGCCCCAAGGCCGGTGGCAATGCCCACGCCGGCCGAATACCAGACCGCGTAGAACAGCGGGCTGTCCTCGATGCAGAAGGTCGAATAGATCGCCGTCGCCAGCCCTGCCGCGACCAGCCCCGCCAGCGCGCCGCAGCGGGCCGGGCGCACCGGGGCTCCGCGTCGCAGGGCAGCAAGCAGGCCCGCCAGGATGGGCAGTGACAACAGGGTGATCGCAGGCAGGCAGACCGGGATCGAATGCCCGAGGAAGAGGCGCAGGCGATCTGCCGGCGCCGTGGTCAGCAGGGCCAGCAGGAACAGACCGGCCACCGCCAGCGGAACGGCCCAGATCAGCGTGCCGGGCAGGCCGAAGCGCGCCCCCGGGCGGGCGTCGCGCAGCACCAGTGGCAGCGCCAGCGCCGCCAGCAGCAGTGGCAACAGGGTCTTGGCCAGCACCATCGGTCGGGCCAGCGCCGCCAAAAGGTCGGGCCGCGGTCCGAGCACCAGCGTGAAGGCCAGCGCGGTGACCAGCAGCCCCAGCACCAGGAACCCCGGCAGGCGGCTCTCGACCCGGGGGACCGGAGCGCTTGCGACGGGATCCGCCGCCAGTGCGGAAATCAGGTCTTCGGTCTTCATCGTCGTCGTCCTACTGTCGTTGCCGCCTCTTGGCCGTCCCGTTCCTGTCCTGCGGCCTCGTCCTGCCGCGCCCTCCCGTCCGGGGGATCCCCCCCTGCCGCGTCGTCGCCACCGGCCAGCGCCTTCAGTTGCCGCATCGCGCGGTGATAGGCCACCCGCACCGCGCCCTCGCTCATCCCGAGACGGGCGCCGACCTCTCCGGCGCTTTCGCCCTCGATCCCGACGGCGCGGACGATGCCCGCCGCGCGGGGCTCGATCCGGCCCAGAAGCCGGCCCAGGTCGCGCGCCGCGGTGACCTCGCCCTGGGCCTCGTCGGGCAGCACCTCGGCAAGGTCGTCGATCTGCACCTCGCCGCCGCCGCCCCGCGCCCGCCGCCTGCGCGCCGCGTCGGCGCATTTGTAGCGGGCAATGGCATAGAGCCACGGGGTGACCGGGTCGCCCTCGCGCCAGGTGTGGCGCTTGGCGTGGATCGCCATCAACGCTTCCTGCACCACGTCCTCGACCTCTTCGGCCGAGCCGCCGGCCAGCCGCGCCCGTGCGATATTGCGCAGCACCGGCAGGGCCTCGGTCAGGAAACGCGCATAGGCGACCCCGTCACCGGCGTTGCCCCGGCGCAGAAGATCCCCCCAGAGCGCGTTACGGTCGTTCATTCCCCTCTCCCTTCGCGGGCGGTCTGCCAAACGTTACAGCCAGCCGGCAATTTTCCGCAATCTCTTCACTCGTTCGTGAGGCCTGTAACGCAGGCGCCCGGCGCCGCGAATGGCAAGGCACGGACGCCACGATGGCGTGCCGATCGGAACATGCAAGGGAGAGACCCATGTCCACCATCCTCAAGACCGCCGCCGTTGCCGGTGCCTTCGCTGCCGCCCTGACCGCCCATGCCACCACCGCCGTCGCGGACGAGATGGCCAAGGAGAAGTGCTTCGGCGTGTCCATGGCCGGCGAGAACGACTGCGCCGCCGGCCCCGGCACCACCTGCGCCGGCACCTCGAAGGTCGACTACCAGGGCAATGCCTGGACCCTCGTCGACGCTGGCAAGTGCACCATGATCGAGCTGCCCGCCATGGCCGACGGCACCCCCCGCATGGGCGCGCTGGAAGCCCTGGACCGCGACCTGCCGATGGAGGGCTGAGGCCCCGACGTCGCGCGCCCCGGGCCGGTCCCGGGGCGCCCCCTTCCGGGAGGTTTCCGCAAGCCCCGCGCGGCTTTCGCAAGTCCCCCGAAGCGGAGAGAGAGAGACGATGTTCGACCAGAGCCCCTCGCGCCTGCCCGCCCTGCCCGGCGTCGGCTTCAAGGCCCGGCACTACGGCGCGATCCTTGAGGATGCCGGCCCCGTCGGCTGGCTGGAGATCCACGCCGAGAACTACATGGGCGACGGTGGCCGCCCCATTGCCATGCTGCGTCGCCTGGCCGAACGCTTCCCGGTCTCTGTCCATGGGGTCGGCCTGTCCATCGGCGGCGAGGGCGCACTGGATCGCGCGCACCTCGCCCGGCTGCGCGATCTCTGCGACTGGCTCCAGCCCGCCAGCTTCTCCGAGCACCTCGCCTGGTCGACCCATGACAGCGCCTATTTCAACGATCTGCTGCCCCTGCCCTATACCTCCGCGACGCTGGATCGCGTGGTCTCTCACGTCGGTCAGGTGCAGGATGCGCTCGGCCGCCAGATGCTGCTCGAGAACCCCTCGTCCTACCTCTCCTTCGACGAAAGCGAGATGACCGAGACCGCCTTCCTGCGCGAGGTGGCCCGGCGCAGCGGCTGCGGGCTGCTGCTGGACGTCAACAACGTCTTCGTCTCGGCGGTGAACCTCGGCCTTGATCCGCGCGCCTACGTGCAGGACTTCCCGCTGGAGACGGTGGGCGAGATCCACCTTGGCGGCCATGACGAGGACGAGGATGACGCGGGCCGGCCGCTGCTGATCGACAGCCATGGCCGCGAGGTGGCCGATCCGGTCTGGGCGCTGCTGGACGAGGTGCTGACGCTCTCGGGGCCGAAGCCGCTGCTGATCGAATGGGACAACGACCTGCCCGACTGGCCGGTACTGGCCGCCGAGGCCGCGCGCGCCGGGGCCGCCCTGCAGAGGGCCGCCGCATGAGCCCCCCGACGCAGGCCGACTTCCGCACCGCGATGCTGCGCCCCGAGGCCCCGGTGCCCGAGGGGCTGGGCAATGGCCATGGCGGCCCCGCCGGGCGGCGCTTTGCCGTGTATCGCAACAATGTCGCCGTCGGCCTGACCGAGGCGGTGGTCGAGGGCTTCCCGACCCTGCGCGCCCTGCTGGGCGAGGACAACCTGCGCGCCCTGGCGGCGCCCTTCCTGCGGGCGCATCCGCCAAGCTCGCCGCTGATGTTCCGCTATGGCGCGGCCCTGCCCGGTTTTCTGCGCAGTTTCCAGCCGCTGGCCCACATGGGCTACCTGCCCGACGTGGCGCGGCTGGATCTGGCGCGTCGCGAAAGCTACCACGCCGCCGATGCCACGCCGCTGGATCCCGCCCGGCTGGCCGCCATCCCGCCCGCAGACCTGGCTCGCGCTCGCCTCGGGCTGGCCCCTTCGCTGCGGGTGGTCCGCTCGGCCTGGCCGCTCTGGCAGATCTGGCAACTGGCCCATCACGACGGCCCGCCGCCACGGCCGGTGGCCGAGGACATCCTGATCACGCGGCCCGGTTTCGACCCGACGGCCCATCACCTGCCCGCCGGTGGAGCGGGCTTCCTCGACGCTCTCGGCCAGGGACGGAGCGCCGAGGCGGCGTCGGAGGCCGCGCTGGCCGAGGCCCCCGACGCCGACCTTCCCGCACTCCTTGGCCTGCTGCTGAAAAGCGGCGCCCTGACCTCGCTGGAGATACCGACATGACGGATCCGACCGCCCCCCTGGCCCGTGTTCTGGACCACCTGGCCCCGCTGCTGCCGCTGCTGGCCCGTTTCATCTTCGCCGCCGTTCTGCTGCCCTACTTCTGGGCTTCGGCGGTCACCAAGCTGGGGGATGGCGTGCTGGGGGTCCTGCGCCCCTCGGTCGGCGCCTATGCGCAGATCTTCCCAAGGGTGTTCGAGGCGGCGGGCTATGACACCTCGAAGCTGGGCGCGGTCCACTGGGCCGTGGTCACTGCCGGCACCTGGGCCGAGTTCGCCCTGCCCGCGCTGCTCGTGCTGGGCCTGCTGACCCGGCTGGCGGCGCTTGGCATGGTGGGCTTCATCGCGGTGCAGAGCCTGACGGATCTCTACGGCCATGGCGGGATCGACCATCCCGCCACGCTCGGCGCCTGGTTCGACCGGATGCCCGACGGGGTGATCCTGGATCAGCGCGCCTTCTGGGTCTTCACGCTGCTGGTTCTGGCGGTCAAGGGCGCGGGCGCCCTGTCGCTGGACCGGCTGGTGTTCAGAAGTGGCGCACCGGCTCGTCCGGGCGGCCTGCGGCCAGCGCCAGAAGGCCCGCGATCGCGATGAAGGCCATGGGGAAGAGGGTGAAGACCGTCACCCCGAAGCCCATGTAGAAGACACCGGCCGAGCCCAGCATCAGCACCCCGCCCCAGAGCGCCCGGGCCCGCGCCATGCCGGCCCCGGCAATGGCCAGAATGGGCGAAAGCAGCGCCGCCGTGCGCAGCGCCTCGACATTGGCGACCTGGCGGAACAGCCCGTCGACCTCGCCATAGGCGCGGATCGCCTCGGTATAGCCGTAGCCTGCGAAGCCCACGACCAGGGCCATCAGGCCGCCGATCAGTCCCAGGATCAATGCCGCGTTGCGCAAGGGCTGCTCCTTCCTTTCCGATTGCGGGCGCGGGTCATGCCCCGAGCGCCTGCTGAACGTCCTTCGTCCAACCTAGATAGAGATCCGGACCCGCTTCGATAAGGGGGCGCTTCATCAGGGCGGGGTGATCGCGCAGAAGATCGCGCGGCGGGCGGGCCCGCTCGGCCTCGTCCAGACCGCGCCAGGTGGTCGAGCGGGTGTTGAGCAGGGCCGGCCCGAAGCTCTGCAAAGCGCGGTCCAGAAGCGCATCCGGCAGGGGGGTGGCGCGGATATCCACCAGCTCGGCCGCCGGCAGGGCCTTCGCCGCCTTGCGGCAGGTATCGCAGGTTTTCAGTCCGTATAGCTTCATCGCTGTCCCTTTCGTCTAATTCCGGGAAATACGAGGCCGTTTTCCTCAACGCCCCTTGTTTTGCTTGCTTTTTACAAAACGAATGCAATCCTGACCATGTGGCAAGGTACCGGATCCCGGAATTTGTGGGGTTGATTGCCGCATTGAAGATCCCCGGAGGACCGGGGCGGAACGGCAAGAGGGAGAAACGGCATGCCTGTAGGCACCGTAAAGTGGTTCAACACGACCAAAGGCTATGGTTTCATCGAACCCGAAGAGGGTGGAAAAGACGTCTTCGTCCACATTTCAGCGGTTGAACGTTCGGGTCTGACCGGCCTGGCGGACAATCAGAAGGTCGGCTACGAGCTGACCGAGGGACGCGACGGCCGCAAGATGGCCGGAGAGCTGAAACTGCTCTGACCCCTACGGGTCACGATCAGATACCCAGACATGCGTGATCCCCCTGACCGGCCAGCCGGGGGGCTCACGTCGGGTCCTGACCGGCGCTGTCGCCGGCAAGGCCCCCCTGCCAGGCTTCTCCCATCGCGACGATGCAGGACTTGCCGTTGGCGTAGGTCACAACCATCGTCCAGTCGCCGCGCGGCGTGGTCCAGAGCTCCATCACCTGTTCCGGTCCGCGCAGGCCGAGGCCCTCGCGTTCCGAATTCATCGCCGTCTTCAGGCGCTGTTCCATCATCGGTGTGCGGTCACATATCACCTCGGCAATCGGAGAAGCCGCCCCGACGGCGCCACCGGCAAGGGCAAGCGCAACGGTCAGCAATGGACCGGTGATCCGCCCGGCGCCGGATCCGGCCCTCGCGGCAAGGTCGGGGGTGATCGACATGATCTGCTGCCTCCTCCCCGGAAGCGTAACAGATTCATGACGGACCATCGATCACAATGTCCGGACACCCGCCCGGCGCGGGGCAGAAGGACGTCGCCCCCTGCCTCGATGCCTCTCGCGCTGCGTCAGGCGCCTCAGTTCGGCGACTTCGAACCGTAGTAGCTGGGATCCGCATAGCCGCGATAGCCCGTCCCGTGACGGTTCCAGTCGCCACTGGCGACATTGGGCACCCCGCAGGAGACCTCTCCGCCCAGCACCACCGGCTGCAGGCCAGCGGGGCAGTAGTTGGTATCGCTAGGATAGGGCGTTATCGCCGGGCTGTCGTAGTAGGAGCTGGTGCCGTAGGTGGGCACCGTGTGGCCCTGGTAGATGTCGTTGACCACAAGCCCCTGCGCCGAGGCGACAAGGGGCGCGCCCAGGGGGGCAGCGGCGATCAGCAGGGCGGCGGCGAAGCGGAGCATGGAGAAATCCTCTGATGAAACCTTCCGGCTTTCCCCGAGGTTAGCAGGCCCTGCGCGCCGAGAGAACGGATTTCGGATGGCTCCACACCGGTCTCGCCACTCTCGATGCGCCTCTTGACCCTGCCGTAGCCGGCAGCAGCCTGGAGCCGACCTGTCCCGAACAGCCGCGCGGGTCCTGCCCGGCGCGCCCTACCCCGCCGCAGGGAACAGAGCCCGCGTCGCCGCCACCCCCGCCCAGGCCGAGACCCCGGTCAGCACCGTGCCCCAGGTCAAATCGACGGCAACCATGGTCGGCGACCAGTCGCGCATCACGGCATAGCTGGTGAACTCGTAAGTGCCATAGGCCATCGCGCCCAGCAGGGCACCGCCCAGCAGCGCCTTCAGCGGCCGGTCGTCCTCGAGCGCTGGGACCGAGACGAACCATAGCAGCGCCCCGACGTAGAACAGGTAGAAGACCGCCGCCACGCCAAGGCGCGGATCCTCCAGCAGCTGGTCCCCCAGCCGGGTCTCGAAGAGCGGCCGCATCACGGTCTTCAGCATGACGACATCAAGGCCGAGGAAGATCAGCGCGGTGATCAGGTAAAGGGTGAGCATTTGCATGTGACGACCTCCCGAGTAGTCGACAAGGATACGCGGAGCAGCGGCGGGTGGATCAGTTTTGCGGGGGGGGGTGGGCGAAGTTGCCTAGGCTGCGTGCGGCGGGCCGACAGGGCACCAGACCGGGCGCACGGTGGGGTGCCACCCACCCTACGGCTGGGGCGGGGCACGGTGCGGCAGGGCAGCGGGGCGCTGGCTGGCGGCGCAAGCCTCGCGCTGTGGCGGCCGCAGCGGGCATCCGGGCATGGCAGGCGTAGGGTGGATGGCAATCCACCGTGCCTTGGGACGGCGGGTCGGCTGGCACGCGCAACAGCATTTGCCCGAACGAAGCTGACTAGACGCTCACAAGGGCCTGCGAGACGTAAGCGCCATTCAGGCTCCGCGCGCGGAAGGCGGCATCTGCCTTTCAAACCTTGAAACGACGTCGAATGGAGAAGCCGAAGAGGAAGATGAGGCCGAGGCATAGGTAGCTGTAGAAGAATTGGACGACGGCCACCCAGGCCTCTTTCGGCACCACGAGCTTGCGAGTCGAAAAGACATTCACCGGAGAGAAGATGCTCTCGGTCGCGCCGACCACGGCGCGCGAGAACTGGGCGCGCATGTCATCGCCGAACAGCACGTTGCGCCAACCGTCCGCGACGCTTCCGGCTGGCACATCGCTGGCAACCGCCATCGGCTCAATTCCGGGCACAGAGCCAAAGCAGAGCAGCAGGTTCATGAAGACGGCGAAGGACAGGAGCAGCCAGAGAAGCGGGCGCCACAGGCTGAGGCCGTAGTTTCCGAAGAGCCACCAGAGTGTAAGGAAGGGTCGTTCGGAACGATCAACCAAATAATAATCTACCGAGAGTTGATGGCCCCGCATCTGATGTGCAAGCTTGGTATCTTCCTTCTCCTGCGCCCATTTGTGGAGACCTCGGAACGAAACGGAATCGAAAAAGATCCAGCTGGGCGCCTGCTGGTCATTTGGCTGCTGACCAGGGACCCCATAAACCGACTTCCGCTGCGGGCGCATGGAAATCAACGTACCGGAAACATCGATGCTTCATGCCTCGACGCCATCCGGAAACGTGAAGCATAGAATAGAGCCTCCCTTGAACGAAAAATCAGCACCCGCATCAGCGACGATCTCAAGTCGCGCGATGGTGCAATTCTCGAGACGAACGCTACCTCCCGGCCTGGCCGCTATCCGCATTCGAGCTGCGGTGACATTGCGGAAAACAACGTTCTCTACATTGAGCGCAATCTCGCCGCATCGAATGTCGCGGATAACCAAGTTCCGCAAGATAGGTGGATGACGCTGGCTTGGCTCGACAGGCAGGCTTGTAATGCCGCCGAAGGTCAGCCCGGCCAGACCATCCCAGAAGTTTTGCCCGGCATTTCCCTTGATGCCGCCGTCGCCGGAATACCCGATCCGGAGCCACAGCCGCTCATCTACCTTCCCGGTTTGGACTTTCTTCAGCAGAGCCGAGCTATCCGGCCCTTGTCAGACCACAACTCCAGACCGAGGATTGCCAAGGGAAATCTCCTTGCCGTTCTCCGGCTTCGCGACGACGGCTTGCAGCAAAGTTGCCGGAAAGGCGCTAAACCCTTCCGGCACCAATCTGGTCACCCCACGACCCCCATAAACTCCCGCCACTCCCGCTTGCTCATGCCGCAATTCTCTTCGGTCACCTCTTCGCCGGCGATCATCCGGCGCAGGCAGTCGACCATCTGCGCCGACATCGTCACCGCGCCCAGGCGGTAATCCTCGAAGGCCTTGTAGGCAAAGGGCACCCAGTCGGCGACCAGCTTGCAGATCTCCTCGGCGTAGACGCGGATCTCGTATTGGGCATGGGCGTCGGCGCGCAGGCGGAGGAAGTGCAGAAGGTTGTGCAGGTCCACCTTCCAGTACCATTGCGTGTAGACATTGGCGGGCAGGTTCATCCGCGCCAGCTCGCGGGCGAGGCCCTGCTGGCCGTCCTCCTGGCTGATCATCTCGGCGTAGTGGTCGTAGGCCCGGGACGAATCCGCCTTGAGGTATTCCAGCACACGGGCGGCTTCTTCGCCGGTCAGCGCCTCGCCGCGGCCCTGGTTGTTGACCACGGATTGCGCCGCGAGGTGCTCGGGCGCGGGGATGTAGAACTCGCGGTCGAGGATCGAGTAGCGGGCCGAGTACTCGTTGACGTTGGCGGTGCGGTGGCGGATCCACTGGCGGGCGACGAAGACCGGCAGCTTCACGTGCAGCTTCAGCTCGCACATCTCGAAGGGGGTGCTGTGCCAGTGGCGCATCAGGTAGCGGATCAGCCCCTCGTCGTTCTGCACCGACTTGGTGCCGCGCCCGTAGCTGACCCGCGCCGCCTGGCAGATCGCCGCATCGTCGCCCATGTAGTCGACCACCCGCACGAAGCCGTGGTCGAGCACCGGATAGGCCTTGTAGAGATGCGCCTCCATCCCCGGCACGGTGGCCCGCAGGGTGGGCTGCGTCTGGCCACGCAGCGCGTCGATTTCAGCCTGCTGATCGGGGGAAAGCGGCATGGGGCGAATCCTTTACACTAGATCGGTATCCACCAAGGGTATCTTGTGGGACCGCGAAGCGGAACCTCCAGATGCAGTAGGGCAATTCCGCCGCACCCACGCGAAGATCCCCTTCTAAGCACCATTCCAGATTGACTTTTCACCACCCCGACCCGAGGCTTTTGTCAACGCGGCCCGAGAGAGGCCGGTCGAGCATAGATGAGGCAGTGACATGGCAAGGACCTGGATCCTTCTGCTGCTGGCGGCCCTGGCTGTCAGCGCATGCGGGAATTCTTCGAATCCCTTCGACGAAGACGAGACCACGGACAGCTCGGGCGACGAGGATGACGGTTCGGGGATCGAAAGCGACCGCGAGCTGCCTCCCGGCACCGCCTCTCCGGAGCCCGACAACTCGATCTTCCGGCGCGAGGCCCAGGACGACAACGGCGGCGGCTATGTCTCGGCGGTCAGCTACGACTCGGGCACCGATACCTTCACCGTCGACGGGCTCGCCTTTGACGGCGACAACGACTACACCCGGATCACCGTGCCCTTCGGCTCGCTCGGCGGCTATGCGCTCTACGAGGGCGCGATGAGCTACGAGGACGCCGAGACCGGCAACGAGGTCAGCCAGCTGCTGCACCGGGCGATCTATGGCGTCTCGACCAGCGGCAATACCGAATTCGCCATCGCGCGCTCTGGCGGCTACGTGGGCTACGGCTTCGGCGGTTTCATCTATCAGCGCAACGGCGAGGTGACCCTGCCGACCAGCGGCCAGGCGACCTACAGCGGCCAGTACGGCGGCTTGCGCGTCTTCGACGGTGCCAGCGGGATCGAGTATTCCCAGGGCGACATGACCGTCGACATCGACTTCGAGGACTTCGACAGCGGCGCCGGCGTGAAGGGCGAGATCAGCAACCGCCGCGTCTATGCCGCGGATGGCACCGACGTGACCTCGGATATCGCGACGGCGCTGGAGGCGACCGCCCTGCCAACGCTGACCTTCGTCATCGAACCGGGCGTGGCCGACAGCAATGGCGAGATCACCGGCAGCGTCATCAGCTATTACGACGACGGCGGCGTGGCGTCCGAGTACGAGACCGGCACCTACTACGCGATCCTGTCCGAAGGCGACAAGGATGCGGTGAAGGCGGACGAGATCGTCGGCATCATCGTGATGACCTCGGACGATCCGCGCCTCGACGGGGTGACCGTCCAGGAAACCGGCGGCTTCATCCTCTATCGCTGAGCCGATGTATAGCCGCCCTGCCCCCGGCGCCCCGGTTTCCGGAGACCGAGTTTCCGGCGCTCCCGCCCCACGGGACAGGGGCGCCTTGCAGACCGGTGCCGGCCGCCAGCGGCGGCAAGGTCTGCGTGCCCTGGGTCTGGTGCTGGCACTGGCCCTGCAGGTCGGCCCCGGACAGGGACGCGCGGAACAGGACCAGGCGCTCTACGAGCTGACCCCGGTGCAGATGCGCACCCTTGCCGCGGCCCGTCTGCAAAGGGGGGATGCCGGCGCGGCCCGGGCGCTGGCGCAAGCGCTGCTGAAGCGCGACCCGCGCGACTTCGCCGCCCAGCTCCTGCTGGCCCAGGCAGCCCGCGCGCTCGGCGAAGACGCCGAGGCCGGACGCGCCGCCGCAGCGGCCTGGGACCTGGCCGGAACCGACGAGGAACGCTACGCCGCCGCGCTGATCCGCGCCCAAGTGCTGGCCAGCGCCGGCCACCACACCCGCGCCCAGATCTGGCTGCGCCGCGCCGCCGAGGCCGCCCCCAGCCCCGCCACCCGGGCCCGCGCTATCCGCGACTTCAGGTATGTCCGCCTGCGCAACCCCTGGTCGACCCGGTTCAGCCTGGCGGTGACCCCCACCGACAACATCAACAACGGCTCTTCCAATGACCGTTTCACCATCGACGGGCTGCCCTGGGAATTCGCCCTCTCGGGCGATGCTCAGGCCCTCGGCGGGGTGGAGCTGAGCTTCGGCGCCGACACCCGCTATCGCCTCGGCCAGACCGCGACCGAGGCCACGGACCTGCTGCTGCGCGCCAGCCACCGCAGCTACAGCCTGTCGAGCGAGGCGCAGGCCGCCGCACCGGACGCGAAGGGCAGCGACTACGCCTATACCAGTCTTGCTGCCGGTCTCGGCCGCCGCATGTTGCTGGGCGCGCGCGGCAACGAGCTGGCGATGACCGCCTGGGCCGGGCAGAACTGGTACGGAGGCGATCCCTACGGCGCCTTCCTGCGCGGCGAAGCCCGGTTGCAACACGCCCTGTCGTCGCGCGACCGGCTGACCACCTCGCTTTCGCTCGAGGCACGCCGGGGCGAGGCCGCCCCCGAGGCCGATGTCGGGCTGCTTTCTCTCGGCTGGGATCACGCCTGGACCGGCGGCCAGGTCAGCCTCTACGGCAGCTACACGCGCTCCAGCTCGGACTTCAGCGCTGCCGACTACAGCGACCTGCGCCTTGGCGCGCGGCTGGCCCCGAAGGCGGACTGGCTGGGCGAGGCCCTGGGCGCCGACCCGCTGCTGACGCTCGAAACGCGTAGCCGCGATTTCGACCGCTCTCCCTACAGCTTCGACGGCCGGCAGGACGAAGAGATCCGCGCCGAGTTGCAGGTCACCTTCCGCGACCTCGACTACATGGGGTTCAACCCGGTGGTGACGCTCGAGACCGCGAAGACCACCTCGAACATCGCCATCTACGACACCACCCGCACCGGCCTCGGCCTCTCGGTCCGCTCGGCGTTCTGAGCCTTTCGCATCGACAACGCCCCGGCCTCTGCTACCTTCCAATCGGAACGGCCCCGCGATGCCCCGGGACCGATGGATGAAAGGAACGCGCCATGAAAATTCGCTATCTGCACACGATGGTCCGGGTGAAGGACCTGGAAAAATCCAAGGCTTTCTACGAGCTTCTGGGCCTGAAGGAGACCCGGCGGATCGACAATGAAGGCGGCCGCTTCAGCCTTATCTTCATGGCCCCCGAAGGTCAGGAAGAGTGCTCGGTCGAGTTGACCTACAACTGGGACGGCGATGATGGCCTGCCCTCGGACAGCCGCCACTTCGGCCATCTCGCCTATCGGGTCGAGAACATCTACGCCCTCTGCCAGAAGCTGATGGACGCCGGCGTGACAATCAACCGCCCCCCGCGCGACGGCCACATGGCCTTCGTGCGCAGCCCCGACAACATCTCGATCGAGCTGCTGCAGGAAGGCGGCTCGCTGGAGCCGGCCGAGCCCTGGGCTTCGATGGAGAACACCGGGCACTGGTAAGGTGATCCGCGGCGCCCGGATACTGGTGCTGGCGGCGGGGCTTCTGGCCTGCGCCGTCGCGCCGTGTCCGGGCGCGGCTCAGGCCATCGGTGACGACCCGGGCCGGGCCTGCCGCGAGGCCCTCGCGCTTGGCCTCGACGTCTCGGGGTCGGTCGATGACGGCGAGTACCGGCTGCAACTCGAAGGCCTGGCGCGGGCGCTGGACAACCCGCAGGTGCGCGAGGCGCTCTTCGCCCTGCCCGGCGCCCCGGTCCGCCTGATGGTCTACGAATGGAGCGGCCCCGCCGACCAGCGCGTTCTGGCGCCCTGGAGCGAGATCGGCTCGCCCGCCGCTCTGGCCGCGTTCCAGGCCCGGCTGCGCGCGGCGCGGCGCCAGCCCATGGACCCCTCCACCGCCATCGCCCCGGCGCTGCTTTTCGGTGCCGAGGCCCTGGCGCGGCACCCCGGCTGCTGGCGCCGCGTGCTCGACCTGTCCGGCGACGGTCGGCACAACACAGGCCCCGTGCCGCGCCAGCTGGATCTGCCGGGGATCACCGTCAACGGCCTGGTGATCGCGCGCCCCGACCGCATTGCCGAACTCTCGGCCTACTACCGTGCCCATGTGCTGCGCGGCACCGATGCTTTCGTCGAAAGCGCCTTCGGCTTCAGGGATTTTGAACAGGCCATGGTGCGCAAACTTCTGAAAGAGCTGGCGATTCTGCCCCTTTCCGGAGACGGGCCGGCGCTGCTCCGTGACGACCTGCCGCGGCGCGGCGAGAGGTTGCGTTAACCACGGAACGGTCTATCCATTTGGAATTAACCGGATTTTTGGGAATTTCGCCGAGTTTCTCCCCGAGCAGTCGTGACGGAGAAACGGATGAGCATTCAGAACGCGATCGGGCCGAGGGTGGCACCGAAGGAGTTCATGCAGGGTTACCTGGAGGCGCTGGCGCTTGTCGAACGGCTGCACCGGCTGCTGCTGGATGTGATCAAGGACGAGTTCGAGCGCGTCGGCGTGCTGGAGATCAACGCGGTGCAGGCCCTGCTGCTGTTCAACATCGGCGAAAACGAGGTGACGGCGGGCGAGCTGAAGTCGCGCGGCTACTACCAGGGCAGCAACGTCAGCTACAACCTCAAGAAGCTGGTCGAGATGGGCTACATGCACCATGAGCGCTGCGAGATCGACCGCCGCTCGGTCCGCGTCCGCCTGACCCAGAAGGGCCGCGAGATCCGCGAGGTCGTCGCGACGCTCTTCGAGCGCCATGCCGAGGGGCTGGAAAGCCGCGGCGTACTGGATTTCGCCGGTCTCGACGACATCACCACCTCGCTGCGCCGGGTCGAGCGTTTCTGGAGCGATCAGATCCGCTACATCTACTGACCCCGCCACGGTCCCGCCTGCCGGCAGGGCCCTGCCAGAACCGGCGACCCGGACCGGCATCAACACTGGCCGCACCACAACACCTCGGCCAGGCGCGCGACACCTGCGTCAGGCGTAGGGTGGGTGCAACCCACCATCCGGGCCCTCGCCCCGAGACCCTGCCCGGCCGCTCCCCGGTGCCCCCGACCATCGCCGAGAGGCCCCTCCCGATCCCTCCGCGGCAAAGGCCTCCTTGCGCGCGGGCCCTGGGACCCGTGCGCAAGGAGGCCGCAGCCCATCAACCGCCGCATCGACCTTCCGCCCCCCCTTGCGATGCCCTCATCGCTGCCGGTCCTGCGATCAGGAAGGTGAGTCGCCCGCTGCGCCTGCGGGCCGGTTTCCGCCGTGCCCGATGCAATCCAAGGCTGTGCGCCGCCGGATCCGATCACGAAAACAGGCAGCTTTTGACTTTCCCGTGAGAAGCTGCCTTAGGTCATTTTCAAAATAACGTTACAAACCGGCCCTTTTCGCGGCGGTGCGGCAATACGCCCCGGTGTTGTCCCCCGCAACAAGGCGTAGCCCCACGGGCATTCCCTGACCGGACCCTGTCCGGGCCGATGGCCGATCCTCCCTCCGGGCCATCGGAAGACCAAGAGGCGAAGACGTTGCTGCGAACGATAAAACCCCTGCTGGCCATGGCGGGCGCTGTTGCGCTTTCCGGCTGTCAGTTCCATGTCCTGGCCCCTTCCGGCTGGGTCGCCCACCAGGAGAAGAACCTCCTGATCATCTCCACCCTGCTGATGCTGATCGTCATCCTGCCGGTGCTCTTCATGTCGGTCTACTTCCCGCTGAAGTATCGCGCCGACCGCAAGGATACCTCGGATTACGACCCCACCTTCACCCACTCCTCCAAGCTGGAAGTCGTGGTCTGGGGCGTGCCGATCCTGATCATCGTCGGCCTTGGCTATTTCACCTGGGTCTATACCCACCGGCTGGATCCCTACCGCACGCTGGACCATCTCGAGGCCGGTGAGCCGATCGAGGTGCAGGCCGTCTCGCTCGACTGGAAGTGGCTGTTCATCTACCCCGAGCTGGGCGTCGCCTCGGTGAACGAGCTGGCGATCCCGGCGGGCCGCCCGGTCAACTTCTCGCTGACCTCGTCAACGGTGATGAACACCCTGTCGATCCCGGCGCTTGGCGGCATGGTCTATTCCATGGCCGGCATGGAGACCAAGCTGCACCTGATCGCCGACAGCGAGGGCACCTATCCTGGGCGCTCGGCGCATTACTCGGGGCCCGGTTTCAGCCACATGACCTTCGACACGCTGGCCATGGACGAAGCAGGCTTCGACGCCTGGGTCGAGAAGGTCCGCGCCGAGGGCACGACCCTGGACGCCGAAAGCTACCTTGAGCTGGAGACCCCCAGCATCGATGCGCCCGTGACCTACTACGGCGGCGTCAGCGAGGGCCTCTTCGGCCGTATCGTCGAGCTTTGCGTGGCCGAACAGACGGTCTGCATGGGCGACATGATGATGATGGACATGCACGGCGGCGGCGGGCTGCAGGGCATCCCCAACGTGCCCTTCTACGAATACGACCGGCATCGCGCGATCGACGGCTTCGGCAATCCGATCTCGCTGCCCGCGCCTGAACCGAAACACTACTACGAGGCCTTCCTGGCGGATCCCGACCTGCTCTGCCGGACGCCTCTCGATGCAAAGGCCAAATCCTGATGGCAACCGGACACGTACAACCGCAAGAGACCTGGTCGCCGATCTTCGGCCGGCTGACCCTCGACTGGATCCCCTACCACGAGCCGATCCTGATCGGCACCTTCCTGGGCGTCGGGCTGGCCGGCCTGATCGTGCTGGCGCTGATGACCCGCTTCCGGCTCTGGCTGCCGCTCTGGCGCGACTGGGTGATCTCGGTCGACCACAAGAAGATCGGCATCATGTACATGGTGCTGGGCTTCGTGATGATGGTGCGCGGCTTTGCCGATGCGCTGATGATGCGCCTGCAGCAGGCCCTGGCTGCCGGTGGCGCCGAGGGCTACCTGCCGCCGCACCACTACGACCAGGTCTTCACCGCCCATGGCGTGATCATGATCTTCTTCGTCGCCATGCCCTTCGTCACCGGCATCATGAACTACGTCATGCCGACGCAGATCGGCGCCCGCGACGTGGCCTTCCCCTTCCTGAACAACTTCTCGTTCTGGATGACGGTGGCCGGGGCTCTGCTGGTGAACATTTCGCTCTTCGTCGGGGAATTCGCCCGCGTCGGCTGGCTGGCCTTCCCGCCGCTTTCGGGGGCCTCATACAGTACCGGGCCGGGGATGGATTACTATCTCTGGGCGCTGCAGATCGCGGGCGTGGGCACCACGCTGTCGGGCATCAACCTGATCGCCACGATCCTGAAGATGCGCGCGCCGGGCATGAAGATGATGATGATGCCGGTCTTCACCTGGACCGCGCTGATCACCAACGTGCTGATCGTCGCCGCCTTCCCGGTGCTGACCGCGACCCTCGGCATGCTGACGCTGGACCGCTACCTGGACTTCCGCTTCTTCACCAATGACTTCGGTGGGAACGCGATGATGTACATCAACCTGATCTGGATCTGGGGCCACCCCGAGGTCTACATACTCATCATCCCGATCTTCGGCGTCTTCTCGGAGATCGTCGCCACCTTCTCGCGCAAGCCGCTGTTCGGCTACACCACGATGGTCTGGGCCACAGCCTGCATCATGGTGCTGAGCTTCGTGGTCTGGCTGCACCACTTCTTCACCATGGGGTCGGGGGCGAACGTCAACACCTTCTTCGGCATCACCACGATGATCATCGCGGTGCCGACGGGCGTGAAGATCTTCAACTGGCTGTTCACCATGTACCGAGGCAGCGTGCGCCTGGAAGTGCCGATGTACTGGACCATCGGCTTCCTCGTGACCTTCACCATCGGCGGCATGACCGGCGTCCTGCTGGCCGTTCCCCCGGTCGACTTCCAGCTGCACAACACGCTGTTCCTGATCGCCCACTTCCACAACGTGATCATCGGCGGGGTCGTCTTCGGCGTCTACGCTGCGGTGACCTACTGGTGGCCCAAGGCCTTCGGCTTCAAGCTGGATGACCGCTGGGGCAAGCGCGCCTTCTGGGGCTGGTTCGTCGGCTTCTACCTGGCCTTCATGCCGCTCTACGCGCTCGGCCTGATGGGCGTGACGCGGCGGATGAACTCCTACGAGGACATGGGCTGGCAGCCCTACTTCATCATCGCCGCCGTCGGCGCCGTGGTAATCCTGTTCGGCATCCTGTCCACCTTCATGTGCTTCTACGTCTCTATCCGCGACCGCAAGCGCCTGGCCTGCGGCGGAGACCCCTGGGATGCCCGCACCCTGGAATGGGCCAACCAGTCGCCGCCGCAGAAGTACAACTTCCCGCAGGACATCGTGGTCACTGGTCGCGACATGTTCTGGAAGATGAAGGAAGAGGGCTTCAAGTGGTCGACCGACTACCAGGCGATCCACATGCCCAAGGACACCGCCACCGGCGTTCTCATCTCGGCCTTCGCGCTGGCCTTCGGCTTCGCCATGGTCTGGTACATCTGGTGGCTCGCCATCCTGTCCTTCGTCGCGATGTTGGCCATCGGCATCGCCCACACCTTCAACTACAACCGCGACTACTACATCCAGCCGGATGAGGTCGCGGCCACCGAAGCGAAAGGAGCCTCGGCATGAGCGCGGCCGACGCACACCACGCCCATCACGAGAGCCCGACCAACATCGGGTTCTGGATCTACCTGATGAGCGACTGCATCATCTTCGGGGCCCTCTTCGCCACCTACGCGGTGCTCGGCGGCAGTTTCGCCGGCGGGCCCGGGCCGAAGGACCTGTTCGAGCCGGGCTTCATCGCGGTCGAGACCGCGCTGCTGCTCTTCTCGTCGATCACCTTCGGCATGGCGATGCTGGCCGCCGACAAGCAGAAGCTTGACGCCACCACCGGCTGGCTGATCGTCTCCGGCCTGCTCGGCGCGGGCTTCATCGGGATGGAGGTCTACGAGTTCGCGCACCTGATCCACATCGGCGCGGGTCCGGACCGCTCGGCCTTCCTGTCGGCCTTCTTCGCGCTGGTCGGCACCCACGGGCTGCACGTCACCGGCGGCCTGATCTGGCTGGTCACGCTGATCCTGCAGCTGCGCTTGCATGGCCTGAACGGGGCCAACATGCGCCGCCTCGGCACGCTGTCGATGTTCTGGCACTTCCTCGACCTGATCTGGATCGGGGTCTTCTCCTTCGTCTATCTCGTGAGGTTGATCTGATGAGCGACCATTCGCACGCACATTCCGGCGGCAGCCACGGCACGCTCGGCAGCCTGATGATCGGCTTCGCCATGGCCGCGATCCTGACCATCCTGCCCTTCGGGCTGGTGATGGGAGAGGTCGACCTGCCCCGCAACCTGGCCATCGGCCTGATCATGGGCATGGGCGCGGTGCAGATCATCGTCCACTTGGTCTACTTCCTGCATGTCGGCAAATCCTCCGAGCAGGGTTGGACCCTCGTGGCGACGATCTTCTCGGTGATCATCCTGGTGATCGTGCTGGCCGGCTCTCTCTGGGTCATGCACAACATGAACGAGAACATGATGCCGATGCCCGACATGGAGCAGATGATGAACCTGCAGAGCCAGCAGGGCTGAGAGGCCCCGCGCCGCAGCAAGGGAGGGGCCGGGCGCAAGCGCCGGCCCCTTCGCGTTTCACACGGGACGAAAGGTGCCCCCATGAGCCAAGCAAGGATACGCTGGCCCAGCCTGATGATCGCCACGCTGATCGCCGTGATCGGCATCGCCGGCTTCACCTCGCTCGGGGTCTGGCAGGTGCAGCGCCTGCACTGGAAGCTGGACCTGATCGAGCGGGTCGATGCCCGCATCCACGCCGCGCCCCTGCCCGCCCCCGGCCCTGAGGACTGGCAGGCCATCGCCTCGGCCGATGGGGCCGGGGCCGAGTACACCCGCGTCACCCTGCGCGGCGAGTACCTGCACCGGGAAGAGGCGCTGATCTACACCCCCTCGGACTACGGCCCCGCCTTCTGGGTCCTGACCCCGCTGCGGCGCGATGACGGTACGGTGGTGCTGGTCAATCGTGGCGTGGTGCCCGAGGCCGAGGGCCGCGCCGGCGACCTGCTGCGCCCCGAGGGCGAGGTCACGGTCACCGGGCTGCTGCGCCTCTCCGAGGATCACCGCTGGCTCTTTGCCCGCAAGAACGATCCCGAGGCCGGTACATGGTATCGCCGCGACGTGGGCTCGATCACCACGGCGAAGGGCTTCGACCGGGCGGCGCCCTATTTCGTCGATGCCGAGCGGCAGGGCGACGACTGGCCGCGCGGCGGGCGAACGGTGGTCAGCTTCCGCAATGCCCACCTCAGCTACGCGCTGACCTGGTTCGCCCTCGCGGCGGTGGTGGCCGTGGGCTACGGGCTGGTGCTGCGGATGGAACTGCGGCGGCGCTGAGGGCCAGTCGGGCCACGGTGGGTTGCACCCACCCTACGCCAAGCGAGGGCCCCCGCCCGGCGGCACCGGCGTGTCAGGCCGCGTAGGGTGGGAGATATCCCACCTTCTGGCCTGCCCCCTCGCCCGTCACGGGCCGAGGGCAGTGGTAAAGTCGGGCCCAGCCCCGGCAGCGCAGGGCCGGCTCAGCGTCCTGCGATACGATCGATCATCGACGCCAGCGCGGCGGGCGGCGTCGCCTGCCCCGAGACCCACTGGTAGAGATCCTGGTCGTTCTGCCCCAGCACCGCATCGTAGAGATCCAGCTCGGCATCGCTCAGCCGGTCAAGATCGCTCTCGACGAAGCGCATCAGGATGATGTCCATCTCCTTGATCCCGCGTCGCATCGAGCGCATCTTCATCCGCTTCAGCCGGACCTCGCGCGGTTCTCCTTGCGGATAGGATTCAGAGAGGCGGGCGTCGCTCATGTGCTTTCCTTCAGGGCGGTTCTCAGGCGCTTCTCCAATAGCGCCAGCCGGTCCGCCATGCCAGTCATCTGGCTGCGGATCTCGCGCATTTCCTGCAGCGCCGACAGCACGCCCGGATCGACCTCGGGCACCTCGTCGGGCGGCGCGACGCCATCGCCCTCGCCCGAAAGCAGCCAGGTCAGGGAAACCCCCAGCACCCCGGCCAGCATCTGCAGCTTGTTGGCGCGGGGCTCCGAGACATCCTCTTCCCAACCGCGCAGGGTGCCCAGCTTGACGCCAAGCCGCTTGGCCAGCTGGCCCTGGGTCATGCCGGCGGCGGAACGGGCTGCCTCGACACGGTCGCCGAAGGTGGCGCTTTCGGCGGAATACCAGTCATCGGAAGGCGCGGTCATGAGATCTCCTTGTCCCGGCCCCTGCCGCCCCGGCCCCGGGGCCGTTCAATCTTGCGGGGGACGCGGGCCAAGCCTAAGACGGAGAGCAGCGAAATACAAACCGGAGCCCGACCCCATGGCCTTCCTTTCCGACACGCTGGCCCGTGTGAAGCCCTCTCCCACGATCATGATGACCAACAAGACGCTGGAGATGAAGGCGGCGGGTAAGGACGTCATAGGCCTCTCGGCGGGCGAACCGGACTTCGACACGCCCGAGAACATCAAGCGCGCCGCCATCGCCGCCATCGAGGCCGGCAAGACGAAATACACCGCCGTCGACGGCATCCCCGAGCTGAAGGCGGCGATCTGCGCCAAGCTGAAGCGCGACAACAACCTCAGCTACGAGCCGGCGCAGGTGACGGTGGGCACCGGCGGCAAGCAGGTGCTCTACAATGCGCTGGTCGCCACCCTGAACCCCGGCGACGAGGTGATCATCCCGGCGCCCTACTGGGTCTCCTACCCCGACATGGTGCTGCTGGCGGGCGGCACGCCGGTCGTCGTCGAGGGGCCGCTAGAAAACGGCTTCAAGATCACCCCGCAGGCGCTTGAGGCGGCGATCACCGACAAGACCAAGTGGCTGATCTTCAACTCGCCCTCCAACCCCACCGGTGCGGGCTACACACGGGCCGAGCTGAAGGCGATCACCGATGTGCTGATGCGCCATCCCCAGGTGCATATCCTGTCGGACGACATGTACGAACACCTGATCTACGACGGCTTCGAGTTCTGCACCCCCGCCGAGGTCGAGCCCGGCCTCTACGACCGCACCCTGACCGTCAACGGCGTGTCCAAGGCCTATGCCATGACCGGCTGGCGGATCGGCTATGCGGCTGGCCCGAAAGAGCTGATCGGCGCCATGCGCAAGGTGCAGAGCCAGTCGACCTCGAACCCCTGCTCGGTCAGCCAGTGGGCGGCGGTCGAGGCGCTGGACGGCACGCAGGATTTCATCGCCCCCAACAACGAATTGTTCAGGAAACGGCGCGATATCGTGGTCGAGATGCTGAACGCGGTCGGGGGCATCACATGCCCGGTGCCCGATGGCGCCTTCTACGTCTACCCCTCGATCGCCGGGCTGATCGGCAAGACCTCGGCCGGCGGCACGCTGATCGACACGGACGAGGCCTTCGCCACGGCCCTGCTCGAGGAAACCGGCACGGCGGCGGTCTTCGGCGCGGCCTTCGGGCTCAGCCCGAACTTCCGCATCTCCTACGCCACCTCCGAGGCCAACCTGATCGAGGCCTGCACCCGGATCCAGACCTTCTGCAAGGGCCTGACCTGAGCCCAGGCGACGAAAGGAAGAAACAGACATGAGCACCGACCTGCCCCCCTATTTCTTCCGCATTCGCGACAATGGCGCGGCGGTCTTCCGGGTCTCCTCGGAGGATCGCCAGCGGCGCCTCGCCATGGACCAGATCGCGGTGGTCAACATCCGCAACGGCGAGGTGAAACCCCATGGCGAGCGTGAGCTGGCCGCCGAAGACCTGGCCGCGATCCACACCTGGATGGAAGAGCGCCGCGAGGTTCTGGCCGCGCGCGAGATGGACGACATCTTCCGCGCCGTGGATCACCTGAACCTGACCGCCCACTGGGCCCAGACCAAGGCCAGCGACGACGCGCTGGAGGCGGTCACCGATACCTTGCTGATGGCCATGCACGACCTGCGACAGGTGCTGGTGCGCAAGCGGGCCGACCGCCTGATGAAAGAGCGCGGCGAGGGCTGAGGCCCCCGCGGGTGCAGCTTCCGGCAGGGGCGGACAAGCCCCCGCCAAAGATCCGAAGCGGCCTGTCGGGGCAGTGCTATTTTTCCAGCGCGGCGCGGGCCTGCGGGATGACGGTGCGCCAGAGCCGGGTCATCATGGTCAGCGCCGCCAGCGTCAACCCGGCGGCCAGGCCCAGCCAGACGCCAACCCCGCCCAGCCCCAGCTTCAAACCCAGCAGCCAAGCGGCGGGCACCCCCACGATCCAGTAGCTGACCCCGGCGAAGATCATCGGCCAGCGGGTGTCCTGCAAGCCGCGCAGCAGGCCAAGCGCCATGACCTGCATGGCATCGACCAGCTGGAATACCGCCGCCGCAATCAGCAATCCGCGCACCACGGCGACGATCTCGTCGCGCGTTTTGGCGTCCGGATCCAGGAAGGGTCCGACCAGCAGCTCGGGCACCGCCACGAAGAGGATGCTCGAGACGATCACCGTCAGCAGTGACAGCGCGATGGCCACATGGGCGCCGCGCACCATGTCGTCCATCTCTGCGCGCCCATGGGCGCTGCCGGCACGGATCGTCGCGGCCTGGCTGAAGCCGAGGTGGATCATGAAGATCAGCGAGGTGATCTGCAGCGCGATCCCGTGGGCGGTCAGCGCGGTTTCCCCCAGCCTGCCCATCAGGATCGAGGAGGCGGCGAACAGGCCGACCTCGGCCACCAGGGTCAGCCCGATCGGCCAGCCGAGGTGGAAGACCCGGGCGATGCTCTCGGGGTCGGGCCGCCAGAGCCTCTGGAACAGCGCCTGCTCGGGCAGGACCCGCTGCACGTAGCCGACGAGGAACAGCAGCGTCGCCACATGCATCAGCACGGAAGAGATCGCCGCGCCGCGAATGCCCAGCTCGGGAAAGCCCCAGGCGCCGAAGATCAACGCGTAATTGGCAATGCCGTTGACCACCAGCGCCACCAGCATGACCACCAGCACCACCCGCGTGCGTTCCAGCGCGGCGAGGTAGCTTTTCAGCACCATGGCGCCGAGCGCCGGGAAGATGCCCCAGGCGAGGATATCGAGATACTGCCCCGCCAGCGCCGCGATCTCGGGGGTCTGGCCGGTGGCCAGGAAGATCGCCTCGGCCGAGAGCAGCACCGGCATCGCCAGCACGCCGCCGCCAAGCGCCAGCCACAGCGCCATGCGGGTCAGCCGCCGCGCCTGGGTGGTGTCGCCCCGCGCCTCGGCCCCGGCGACCAGGGGGGACAGGCCGATGGCGAATCCGCTGGCCGCCAGGAACAGCACGACGAAAAGGCCCGCGGCCAGGGTCTCGGCCGCCAGGGTGATGGGATCGTACCAGCCCAGCATGGCCGCATCGACCAGCGTCAGGGCGTTCTGTGCCAGCTGGCTGCCCGCCAGAGGCAGGCCCAGTACCAGCACCTGGCGCAGGTGGCGCCCGTATGGAAGCGGAGATGTCATCCCTCTCCCTTAGGGGGCGGACCGATTTTCGGCAAGGCTGGGCGTTGCCAGGGCCCGCGCCCCTTTTCCCCGCCCGCGCGCACTGACATAATGGCGCGATCAAGAACAACACGAGCAGCCGGGAACACCAGATGGCCGACGATCTTCTGAAGGGCGCCGAGGCGCAGACC
>NZ_AFPM01000169.1 GCF_000220565.1 Oceanicola sp. S124
CGCCGGGTCATGGCGGTCAATGTCGACGGGGTCTTCAACCTCCTGTCGGGCGGCCCTGGCGCAGATGCTGGACCAGCCTACGCGCGACGAGGTGCGGGGCCGCATGGTGATCATCGGCTCGCAGCACGGCATGATCGCCTCGCCCGGCGGCTTCGCCTATGGCGTCTCGAAGGCGGCGGTCCTGCAGATGATGCGCCAGATCGCGGTGGAACATGCCGCCGAGGGGATTCTCTGCAACGCGGTCTCGCCAGGCAAGATCCTGACCGGCAAGACCGGCCCCGCCATCGCCCCCGAGATGATCGCCTACTCCGAGGCCCGCACCCCGCTGCCGCGTCTCGGACGCCCGGCGGATGTGGCCCAGGCGGTGCTGTTCCTCGCCGACCCTGCGACGACCTTCGTCACCGGGCACAACCTGATGGTCGACGGTGGCTGGATGGCCGGCTGAGCAGTGGCCTCAGGCCTCCAGCTCGGCGTCCCAGTAGAGGAAGTCCAGCCAGCTTTCATGCAGGTGGTTGGGCGGAAAACGGCGCCCCATGTTGCGCAGCTCTTCGGCCGAGGGCGGCCGCGGCGGCTTGCGCAGCGACATGCCCGCGTGGCGCAGGCTCTTCGAGCCCTTGCGCAGGTTGCAGGGCGCGCAGGCGGCAACGACATTTTCCCAGCTGGTGATGCCCCCGCTGGCGCGCGGCACCACGTGATCGAAGGTCAGGTCGCCCTTGGCACCGCAGTACTGGCAGGCGAATTCGTCCCGCAGAAAAAGATTGAAGCGCGTGAAAGCCACGCGCTTCTGGGGTTTGACATAATCTTTCAGGACGACGACCGAGGGGATCCGTATCTCGGTACTGGGACTGCGGACCCAGTGATCATACTCGGCGACGATATCGACCCGGTTGAGCCAGACCGCCTTGATCGCCTCCTGCCAGGGCCAGAGCGACAGCGGGTAGTAGGACAACGGCCGGTAATCGGCGTTCAGCACCAGCGCTGGATGCTGCCTGAGAGCCGCGGGCTCTCTCACGAAGTCTCGTCTGAAGTCACCGTCCATCTGCGCCGCGCTCCCGCCTGCCTGCCGTCTTCGGCACCCGGGCGGGGGACCCGCCCCAGTGTGACGTCGCACCCCGGGGGCAGACGTCTGAAATCCAGTCACTTCGACTATATATCGCGTCGGGACGCTGGCAAGCCCCATGATATGTAAGCCGATGGCCAAAGCCCTACCTGCCGAGGGTAACGCTGAAATGACAAACAGAAGACTTGCGCACAGCCATCGCCCTGCCTCGGGCGGCGATCCGCCCGCCCGAGGCCCCGCACCTGGCCCAAGGGATTGGCCCACCCACTTGGCCTGCGTCCCCGGCGTGCTACCTTTGGGGCCATGACAGACCTCGCCGCACCACGCCCCGCTTCGCCCGGCGCCCTGCTGGAAACCGCGCTCTACGCGCCGAACCTCGCCGAGACCGCGGTCTTCTACCGCGAGGTGATGGGGCTGGAGGAAATCCTGCATGTCGAGGGGAGGCATCACTTCTTCCGCCTCGGCCAGGTGGTGCTGCTGCTCTTCGCGCCCGCGGCGACCCTGCTGGGTGGCTCCGATCCCTCCCTGCCGGTCCCTCCCCATGGCGCGACGGGCGAGGGTCACCTCTGCTTCGCCGCCAGCGCCGCCGAGATCCAGGCCTGGAAAGAGCACCTCGACGCCGCCGGCGTGGCCATCGAGGCCGATTTCCACTGGCCGGACGGCGCCCGCTCGATCTACTTCCGCGATCCGGCCGGCAACTCCCTGGAACTGGCCGAGCCGCGCCTCTGGTTCCCCGACGCCTGATCCGGGCCACCGCGCGCGGCCTGCGCCGTTGCCATGAGTATTTGTGGCCTCGGAATAGGGAAAGGCGCCCGCGCGGGCGCCCCCTTGTACCTAGTCGATGGCTGAAAATACTCCGTGGGAGTCAGGCGCAGCCTGACGGGGGCGGAGCCCCCGACCTTTCCTTTGTCGCCGTCCGGCGACGGGAGGGCAGAACCCCCTCCCCTTCATCCCGGATCGCACAGCCCGCTCAGAAGCCGCATTTGTCGCGCATGAAGGCCAGGGCAACCGACAGGCCGTCGGGGGCGATGCCATGGGCGGTGCCCTGCATGATATGGGCGAAGACCTCCTTGAAGGCCGCCTCCTGCAGCCCCTCGGCAGCCAGCGGCAGGCTTTGGGGCGAGACCACGTCGTCCTCGTCGCCATGCACCAGCAGCACCGGCATCCTCGAGACCACTTCGTCGGCCAGCAGCTCGGGACGCAGCAGCCGGCCCGAGAAGCCGACCACCCCGGCCACCGGATCCTCGCGGCGCGGCGCCACCTGCAGCGCCATCATCGTGCCCTGCGAGAAGCCGAAAAGGCAGACCTGTTCCGGCAGCAGGTCCTCGTCGACCATGAAGGCGTCGAGGAAGGCATCGAGGTCGGCAGAGGCGGCGATCAGCCCGCGTTCGGCTTCTTCCTCGGACGAGCCGTCAATCCAGGGGATCGGGAACCACTGGAAGCCGAAGGGCGCGCCCGGCACGCTTTCGGGCGCATCGGGGGCGATGAACAGCGTGTCCGGCAGGTGCTCGGCCAGCGGATCGGCGAGGCCCAGCAGGTCGGCGCCATTGGCGCCATAGCCATGCAGAAACACCACCGCCGACCGTGTCTCGCCCGAAAGCGCCTCGCGCCGCTCGGCATTCAGAACCCGTGTCATGTGACCCCTTCCCGTTTCTTCTCGACAGCGTAATGGGCCCAGAGCAGGCGCGCCGCGACACCCCGCCAGGGGGACCAGGCCAGGGCCCGGTCGCGCAGCGCCGCCTCCGAGGGCCGCTCGGACAAGCCGTAAAGGAGCCGCGTGGCCTCCTGCAAGGCCAGATCGCCCGCCGGGATCACATCGGCCCGGCCAAGCGCTACCGTGGCATAGATCTCGGCGGTCCAGCGCCCGATGCCGGGCAGCGCGACGAGGCGGGCGATGACCTCTTCATCGGGCAGATCGGCGAGGGCGTCGAAATCCGTGCCCGCCCCGGCCAGCGCCAGCGCGTAGCGGATCTTGGGCCGCGACAGGCCGCAGGCGCGCAGGCCCTCTTCGCCTGCCGCCGCAACGGGCGCGGGGGCCGTCAGCCCGGCGCCCTCCAGCCGCGCCCAGATCGCCGCCGCCGAGGCGGTCGAGACCTGCTGGCCGATGATCGCCTGCAGAAGCGTGGCAAAGCCCGGGGCACGGCGGCGCAGGGGTGGCAGGGGCGTGGCGATGCGGGCCAGGCCCGGATCGGTCGCGGCCAGCCAGGCGGCGCCGCGCGCCAGGGTGTCGATGTCGTCGAGGATCTCGGCCATGGGCGCTCCGGCTGGGGTCGGGCGCATCCTAGCCGGCGGCGGGAGTCTGGCAAGGGCGCAAGCGGCCCCGGCCGGAGCACCCGCCCCCCCCCCGGAAGACCCGCGGCAAGCTGACGGAAGGCAGGTGGGACAGGCCCCCCGGGGGAAGGATGTCTGCGGAGGAGGCCCCCGGCGAGATGTTTGCCCCGGGGCTGTCGGAGGGGGCGGTGGTTTCGCCTGTGGCGCTGCGGCAGGAACGCTGGTCCGCCTGGACCGGGGTGCCGGCAGCCCGGGTTCTTATTGCGCCTGCCCTCTACCGCCTTGCGGCGCGCGCAGGCATATTGCCCGCATGAACGAGACCACCCTCCCCCCCTCCGACTGGCCCGAGCTGAAGCCCGGCTGCGTCTGGCTCTGCGGAGCCGGTCCCGGCGATCCGGGGCTGCTGACCCTGCATGCGCTGAACGCGCTCAGGCAGGCGGATGTGGTGGTGCATGATGCGCTGGTCTCCGACGCCATCCTGGACTGGGCGCCGCAGGCGGAGAGGATCTTCGCCGGCAAGCGCGGCGGCAAGCCCTCGGCGAAACAGGCCGATATCTCCTTGCGGCTGGTGGCGCTGGCGCGGGCAGGCAAGCGGGTGCTGCGGCTGAAGGGGGGCGATCCCTTCGTCTTCGGGCGCGGCGGCGAAGAGGCGCAGACGCTGGTGCAGCATGGGGTGCCCTTCCGCATCGTGCCCGGCATCAGCGCCGGGATCGGGGGGCTGGCCTATGCGGGCATCCCGGTCACGCACCGCGAAGTCAACCAGTCCGTCACCTTCCTGACCGGCCATGACCAGACCGGCGAGGCGCCGGGTTCGATCGACTGGGAGGCGGTGTCGAAGGGCGCACAGGTGCTGGTCGTCTACATGGGGATCAAGCATGCCCCGGTGATCGCCGCCGCCCTGCTGGCGGCCGGGCGCCCCGCCGATGAGCCCGTCGCCGTGGTCAGCAATGCCACCCTGCCGGGGCAAAAGGTGCTTGAGACGACCCTTGGCCACATGGTCGCCGATATCGCCACCGCGCGGATCGAGCCGCCGGCGATCCTCTGCATCGGGCGCAACGTGCTGATGCGGCAGGCACTGGACTGGCAGTCCATGGCCGCCGGAGCGGCACCGCGAGACCTCGATCCGCTGGGGCGTGACACCGCCTGAGGGTTGAGCTGACAGGCGCAGGGCGTCCGCGGCCAGGCAAGTGGCGCCCCGACCGCCATGCAGCGCCGCCTCGCGCCCGGCAAGGCCCCGCACAACCGCAGCCCCGATCGCGCGGTGGCGCGACATGCATGCCTCTTGCCGCAGGCAGGGCGGCGCGCTACGCCATCGGCATGAGTGAGATGACCGCCCCCTCCGCCCCCGATGCGCGCGCGCGCCGAAACGTGACCGTGCTGATCCTGGCCAATGCGCTTCTGGGGGCGCAGATGCCGATGATCTTCACCATCGGCGGGCTGGCCGGGCAGCAGCTGGCACCGAACCCCTGCCTGGCGACCATGCCGATCTCGATGATCGTGCTGGGCTCGATGCTCTCGGCGACGCCGGTGTCGGGGGTGATGCAGCGCTACGGGCGGCGCACCGGGTTCAGCATCGGGGCGGGCTTCGGCGCGCTCGGGGCGCTGGTGGCGGCCATCGGCCTGTTCCAGCAGAGCTTCGCGATCTTCCTGCTCGGTTCGCTCTTCACCGGCACCTACATGTCGACCCAGGGCTTCTTCCGCTTCGCCGCCACCGATACCGCCAGCCCCGAGTTCCAGCCCAAGGCGATTTCCTACGTCATGGCGGGCGGGCTGATCGCCGCGCTTCTGGGCCCGCAGCTTGGCAAGCTGACCAATGACGCGCTGCTGGTGCCCTTCATGGGCACCTACCTGCTGGTCATGGCGCTGAACCTCGCCGGGCCGATCCTGTTCTCGTTCCTCGACATTCCGCGCCCCGAGCAGCCCTCGGCCAGCGCCGCAGTCGCCCCCGGGCGGACCCGCTGGCAGCTGCTGAGCACCCCGCGCATCGCGGTGGCGGTGATCTGCGGCATGGTCTCCTACGCGCTGATGAACCTGGTGATGACCTCGACACCGCTGGCCGTGGTCGGCTGCGGCTTCGACAAGTCCAATGCCGCCGACGTGGTCAGCGCCCACGTGCTGGCGATGTACATCCCCAGCTTCTTCACCGGCCACCTGATCGCCCGTTTCGGGGTCGAGAAGATCATGGGCGCGGGCCTGCTGATCCTCGCCGGCGCCGGGGCCGTGGCCCTGCAGGGCGTGCAGCTGGAAAACTTCTTCGGCGCGCTGATCCTGCTGGGGCTGGGCTGGAACTTCGGCTTCATCGGCGCCACCACCCTGCTGGCCCAGAGCCATACCCCGGCCGAGCGCGGCCGCATGCAGGGCCTCAACGACCTGATCGTCTTTGGCGGCGTCACCTGCGCCTCGCTGGCCTCGGGCGGGCTGATGAACTGCTCGGCTGCCTCCGCGGAGGCAGGCTGGAGCGCGGTGAACCTTGCCATGGCCCCCCTGCTGGTGCTTGCGGGTGGCGCGCTGATCTGGCTGGTGCTACGACCGAAAGAGGATGAAGCGGCCGGCACCTGACCGGCCCGAGCGCTGTCAGGGAGAGAGCCCGCATGATCCTGGAACTGGAGACCCTCTGCCCCGCCCGCGGCGTGGCCGACCGGATCGCCGCGCATCTTCTGGACGCCCGCCTGATCGCCTGCGCCAACCGGTCACGTACCGTGGTCAGCCTGTTCCGCTGGGACGGAGAGGTGAAGGCCGAGGAAGAGTACTCGCTGCGGGTCAAGACCCGGGTCGAGCTGGGCGACCGGGTCGAGGCGGCGATCCTGCAATGGCATCCCTACGAGCTGCCCGCGGTGCTGCGCCACGAGGTGCAGGCCAATGCCGCCTACGAGGCCTGGGTGCTGGCCGAGACGCTCGGGGCCTGAGACCGGTACCAGGTGGTGCGCAAAGGTGGGATATCTCCCACCCTACACCCCTGGCGGGCTCCGGCGCGGCACGGCGGCAGCCATGCCCTACTGCGCTGATGCGGGAGGGGTGTGGGGCGTCCGGTTCTTTCCGAAGCGCACTCTGGCCCTTTGGGACCGAAGTTGAGATAGCCCCCCGTTTCCGGCACCCTTGCTGGGCACTTGCTCCTCCGTCCAACATCGCAGGGCGGTCGTCCCGCTTATGACCCGCAGAAGGATCTGCACATCGCGCGGGAGGGACCCTCGGCGCAATCACCTGACACAGGCGTAGGGTGGGAGATATCCCACCTGCCCCGCGACCAGTGCCCGAGGCCTGCCCTCGCCCCCCCCAACCGTTGCGCAAGCGGCGCCGCGTCCAGCGCGCCGTCAGCGACGCGACCGGGTTGCGCCTGCCGAACCTGCAACCCGCCCACGCCCTCCTGCCGGAAGGATCTTGCGGAGCTGACACAGGCGTAGATCTCCTTCCTGCCCTGTTACCAGCGCCCGAGGCTTGCCTTCAGCACCCCCAGCCGTTGTGCAAGCGGTGCCGTTTCCAGCGCGCCGTCGGCCACCCGACCGGGCTGCGCCTGCGCCAGCTTCAGCACGGCGACCGCCTCGGGCAGACCATAGAACAGCGGCGCCAGCGCGCGCGGCACCTCGCGCCGCGCGCGGCGTGCGGCAGCGGCACGGGTCAGGCCCTCGGCCGCCAGCCCTGCCACAGCGCTTTCGCGGCCATCGGGCAAGGGCATGCGGCCCGCCCCCTCCAGCGCCGGGATCGCCCGGAACCAGGCGGCCAGCCCCAGGGCAAAGCCCGCATCCGCCGCCACGACCTCGGGCAGCGCCGCGCCCAGCATCCCGGCTCCGGCGCGCAGCAGGTGGCCCGAGGTCGCGTCCAGATAGCGGAGGAAATGCGCCTCGTCCTCGAAGGGCTCCTTCCAGATATCCCAGCGGCGGGCCTCGATCAGCTGATCCAGCAGCCCGGCCCCCTCCGGGGTCAGGCGCGCCGAGAGCGGCGTCACCACCTCGTGCCGGCGGATCCCCTCGCCCAGGCGGATCTCGTCCAGCGCATCGCGCCACCATTGCAGCCGCATCTCGGCAATCATCGGCTCCTGCGTCACCCAGGGCGCGCGCGAGACCTCGATGTTGAAGGCCCAGAGCGGAAACAGCGCCAGCCGCGCCTCGGGCGGCGCCGCCATGGTGGTGCGGAAACGGGCGGCATCGCCGCGCTCGACCAGTTCGGCGCAGGCGGTCAGGTCATCGCTCCAGTGGAACTCGGTCAAGGGGCTCTCCGGTGGCTGCTGTGACATCCCGGCAGGGGTACTGGTCTGGCAGGTAGCCCCCGGGAGGCAAGTCTGCAAGTCATCGCCCGGGGGCCTTTGGGCGCAGCGATGACCGGCCGGGGCCCGGCGCGACCTTCGCGCGCCGTCCCCCGCCCGCACCCGGGCCCTCGGTCGCTACTCCGCCGCCTGCCGCGCCTGCTGCCCATGCAGCAGCTTCCAGCGCACCGCATCGACCAGCGCCTCGAAGGAGGCATCGACGATGTTGGGCGAGACGCCGACGGTCGACCAGCGGTGACCCTCGCCGTCCTCGCTGTCGATGATGACGCGGGTGACGGCCTCGGTGCCGCCCTGGGTGATGCGGACCTTGAAGTCGACCAGCCGCATGTCCCCGATCTGCCCCTGGTAGGCGCCCAGATCCTTGGCCAGCGCCTTCCACAGCGCGTTGACCGGGCCACGGTCATTGCCCGCCTCGTCGAGGCTTTCCGAGACCGAGAGGATCTTCTCGCCCTGGATCAGGGTCGAGACCACCGCCTCGGAGACCGTGACGATCTCGCCCCTGGCGTTCTGCCGCCGCTCTATGCTGACCCGATAGCGGTCTATCTCGAAAAACGCCGGCATCCGGCCCAGCACCCTGCGCGCCAGCAGTTCGAAGCTGGCCTGGGCGCTGTCGTAGGTATAGCCTTGGTCCTCTCGCTCCTTCACCACCCGCAGGATCTCGGCCAGCGCCGGATCGCCCTTTTCGACCTCCAGCCCGGTTTCCGAAAGGCGGCGGCGCAAGTTGGACTGCCCGGCCTGGTTGGACATCGGGATGACACGTTCATTGCCGACCAGCGCCGGGTCGATATGTTCATAGGTCGAAGGATCCTTGAGGATCGCAGAGGCATGCAGCCCCGCCTTGTGGGCAAAGGCCGAGGCCCCGACATAGGGGGCCTGCTTCACCGGCACCCGGTTCAGGATGTCATCGAGCAGCCGCGACACCGGCACCAGGTTGACCAGCGCCTCGCGCGACACGCCGGTCTCGTAGAGGCTGGCGTAGGGTTCCTTCAGCAGCAGCGTCGGGATCAGGGTGATCAGGTTGGCGTTGCCGCAACGCTCGCCCAGCCCGTTCAGCGTGCCCTGGATCTGGCGCGCGCCCGCATCGACTGCCGCGAGGCTGCCCGCCACCGCATTGGCGGTGTCGTTGTGCGTATGGATGCCGAGGCGATCCCCCGGCGCGCCCGAGGCGATGACATCCTCGACGATGCGCCCGATCTCGACCGGCAGGGTGCCGCCGTTGGTATCACAGAGCACCACCCAGCGGGCGCCGGCCTCCAGCGCCGCATGGACGCATTTCAGCGCATAGTCGCGGTCGGCCTTCCAGCCGTCGAAGAAATGCTCGGCGTCAAACAGCGCCTCGCGCCCCTCGGCCACCAGATGCGCGACCGAGCGCGAGATGTTCTCGAGGTTTTCCTCCAGCGAGATCCCGAGGGCGGTGGAGACATGGAAGTCATGCGTCTTGCCGACGAGGCAGACCGCGGGTGTGCGCGC
>NZ_AFPM01000168.1 GCF_000220565.1 Oceanicola sp. S124
GGCACCGGCGGAGCAGAACGTGGAACGTCTCGCCGCCGTAGTCGCGCGTCCGCGCGCCCTCCTTGATCTCGACCTGCATCCCGCAGACTGGGTCGGTCGCGGTCTTTGCGCCGGGTTTGGTGTCGGAGGTAGCGTGATGGTGATGATGGTTGGCCATGGATTGATGTCCTTTCTGTCCCGGTGTGCGGCCTCCAGTCGTTGGAAGGTCAAGAGGTGGGCTCGTGTCTTTCTTCTTGTGCGGAATGGTGGCTGCCATGCGCCGGTTCGTGCGATGGCGGGTTGAGCGCGAGGAAGATGCGCTCGAACAGGAAAACGGCGGTCATGCCGGCGATCGCGATGACGACGATCAGCGGGTCGCTCTGCCATTTGAGCGCGGCGAAGGCCGCAAGGACCACCGCGTCCAGTCCGATCGCCGTCAGCAGGACCCATCCATGCGCGCCGATCTCCTCCCGCAGAGTCCGCCAGACACCCCAGTGGATCAGGATGTCCATCACGAGGTAGAAAAAGGCGCCAAGCGAGGCGATCCGGCTGAGGTCGAAGAAGATCGTCAGCGCGCTGGCGATCACCACCGTATAGACGAGCGTATGGTCGCGGATCGTGCCCGGCATACCGAAATGGCTGTGCGGGATCAGCTTCATGTCGGTCAGCATGGCCAGCATCCGCGACACAGCGAAGATGCTGGCGATCACGCCCGAGGCGGTCGCGACCAGTGCGAGCGCGACTGTCAGGTAGAAGCCGATCCGCCCGAGGGCGGGCTCGGCCGCTTCGGCGAGCGCGTAGTCCTTTGCCGCCACGATCCGATCGAGCGGCAGGCTGGCGCCGACGGCGAAGGCGACGAGAAGGTAGACGACGACACAGATCGCGATGGATATGATGATCGCTCGCCCGACGTTGCGGTGCGGGTCGGTGACCTCGGCGCCGCTGTTGGTGATCGTCGTGAAGCCCTTGAAGGCCAGGATCGCGAGCGCCACCGAGGCAAGGAAGCCCGCAACCGCACCGCCATCCGCGCCTTCCGCCGCCTCGAAAGAGAAGCCGCCGGCCCAGAGCGCGGCAATGCCGAAGGCCGCGATGCCGCCCACCTTGAGCACCGCCATGAGCTGCGACAGAAGACCCACGGAGCGGTTGCCTGCCGCATTCACGAGGTAGGCGAAGACGATGAGGCCCACGCCGATGGCAGGGACCAGCCAGCCTTCGGGCTTCAGATCGAGCCCCCGCAGGAGGTAGGTCGCAAATGTCCGCGCCACGAGGCTTTCGTTGATGACCATCGACAGCGCCATCAGCAGCGCGGCACCGGCCGCGACCGTCGTCGGACCGTAGGCCTTGGTCAGGATCATCCCGATCCCGCCCGCAGACGGCCAGGCGTTGGACATCTTGACGTAGGTATAGGCGCTGAATCCCGTCACCACGGCGCCAGCGACGAAGGCAAGGGGGAACAAGGGACCCGCAAGTTCTGCAATCTGCCCGGTCAGTGCGAGAATGCCCGCTCCGATCATCACGCCGGTTCCCATTGCCACTGTGTCGAAGAGCGACAGGCTGTTCTTCTGATACTGCTGGGCCATCACTTCTTCCTTTCTGCCTTCCCTCGCGTCGCGGCCCAGATCAGCGGCAGCCCGGTCACGAGGCCGAGACCGAGGACCGCCCATGTGGCCCGGCCAAGGTCACCGCTCACCGCCTCGCCGCCGAAATGCGCCAGCAGGAAGCTCGCCGGGACGATGCCGGCCAGTGTCGCCAGTGCGAAGCGCCAGGCATGCAGGCGGCTGAGTCCGGCGGCGTAGCTGATCATGTCGAAGGACACGAAGGGCATGAGACGGCTGGTGAACACCGTCGCCGTCAGGGCGGTCTGGGACCCCAGAAGCCCGGCATCGATCCTGTCCCCGAAGAAGCGGCGGACCACGTCGTGCCCCAGAACCCGCGCAAGGCCGAAGGCGATCAACGCGCCAAGCTCGGCGCCGATCACGACCTGAACCGTGCCCCAGACATGTCCGTAGGCCGCACCCGCCGCCAGCGCGATCGGTGCGCTCGGGATCGGGCTGGCCACGACCGCGATTGTCATGAGCGTGACGACCAGCATCGGCCCCCAGAGACCCGCGCGCGCGACCAGCGCCTCCAGTCGCTCGGGCTCGAACCAGTCCCGGACCTCGGCAAGGGCCGAAGGCGCGATGAACCACACCCCGAGCAGGACGGTCCCGAGGATCGCCAGACCAGTGAGAATGCCGGCGCGTAGGCTCATCTCAAACCGCCGCGACGGCCTTCGCCAGCAGGTCGCGGACCTGGCCTGCAACGGCGTGCAGCTCGGCGTTCTCGATGGCCTGCATGGACGCGACCGGGTCGATGGCGCCGACCTCCACGCCGCCCTCGACCTCCCGCAGGATGACGTTGCAGGGCAGCATCGCGCCCACCCGCGGCTCGATCCCGATGGCCTGCCAGGCCATCTTCGGGTTACAGGCGCCGAGGATGCGATAGGCCGGCATGTCGACGTCGAGCTTCTTTTTCATAGTCGCCTTGACGTCGATCTCGGTCAGAACGCCAAAACCGTGATCCGCCAGCGCCTCTCGCGCCCGAGCGTCGACGTCGTCGATACTTGCGTCGGGGATCATGCGATTGATTGTGTAGGTCATCGCGAAATCCTTTCTCCTATTTCCGAAGATATTTGATCAGCGCTGCTATGGCCAAAACCAGCAGCACAAGGATCAGCAGGCCGAACAGCCAGCCAAACCCCATACCCCAACTCATTCCGGCGCCCATGTCGTTCCAGTTCATGATGTCGTCCTCCTGTTTTCCGGGCTGCGAGAGGCCCGTATCTGCGGATCTCGCGAGAAGGTTGTGGAGCGCGCCAACGCAGCGATCGGGACGTCGGGGCGCTCGAAGCGAACGCCCCGCCTGCGGTCAGACCGAAGCCGATACCGCGAACTCGGTCATCATGCCGGTCGCCAGGTGCGGCATGTGATGGCAATGGAGCATCCAGCGCGCGGCTTCGCCCGCGTCCAGCGCCAAGTCCACCATCGACATCGGCGGCACGTAGACCGTGTCGCGCAAGGCGCCTGCCACGCGGCGTCCGTTCAACCCGACGACCTGGAACACGTGGCCGTGCAGATGCATCGGGTGCCCCATCATCGACATGTTGTGAA
>NZ_AFPM01000167.1 GCF_000220565.1 Oceanicola sp. S124
GCCGCGCGGGCCCTCGGGGTCGAGCGCGCCCTGCTGGCGGGCGAGGTCGAGGCGCTGTGCGACTGGGCGCAGGATCAGGATTTCGCGGAAGGCGAGGCCTTCGGTCATCCGCTGGTCATCGCCGCCGGAGTCAGCTTTGGCGCGCTCTTCGAGCCGCTCGGCTACTCATGGGTGCAAAGCGTCAGCGACGCCGGCGCGGTGCTGGCCCTGCAACGTGACGGATGGGAAATCACCCTTTCTCCGCTGACCATCCTGGCGGGCAATATCGAGACCGGCGAGACGCTGGACATCACCGAGATGGTCGAGAGGCTGCACGCCCGGATCGAGGGCATGATCGCCGCCGGAGAGGTCGTCCGGGACGCTGGCTGAGCCTTGGACAGGAGCCGCCCGTGCCACCTCGGCGGAAGGCCCCGCGCGGGCCCCTTTCTGCGTGTCATCCGCGTGACATTCCCCGGCGCGGCGGCTATAAAATCGGAACAGAGAAGAGGACGCCAGACGCATGTCGGACACCCCCGAGCAAACCCCCAGTTACGACGCAGGATCTATCAAGGTTCTCAAAGGCTTGGACGCGGTGCGGAAGCGTCCGGGCATGTATATCGGTGATACCGATGACGGCTCGGGCCTGCACCACATGATCTACGAGGCCGTGGACAACGGCATCGACGAGGCGCTTGGCGGATATGCCGACTTCGTGAAGGTCGTGATCCACGCCGACAACTCGGTTTCCGTGCGCGACAACGGGCGCGGCATTCCGGTGTCGATCCACCCAGAAGAGGGCGTCTCGGCGGCCGAGGTCATCATGACCCAGCTGCACGCGGGCGGTAAGTTCGACCAGAACTCCTACAAGGTCTCGGGCGGCCTGCACGGCGTCGGCATCTCGGTGGTGAACGCGCTCAGCGACTGGCTTGAGCTGCGCATCTGGCGCGATGGCAAGGAACACTACGTCCGCTTCGAGAACTCGGAAACCGTCGCCCCCCTGAAGGAGGTCGGCGAGGCCAATGGCGAGAAGGGCACCGAGGTGCGCTTCCTCTCCTCCGACAAGACCTTCTCGAACCTCGAATACAACTACGCCACGCTGGAAAAGCGCCTGCGCGAGCTGGCCTTCCTGAACTCGGGCGTGCGCATCGTGCTGGAAGATCACCGTCCCGCCGAGGCCCTGAAGACAGAGCTGTTCTACGAAGGCGGCGTGAAGGAATTCGTCAAGTATCTCGACCGCTCCAAGCAGGCGATGATCCAGGAGCCGATCTTCATCACCGGCGAGAAGGACGGCATCGGCGTCGAGGTGGCGATGTGGTGGAACGACAGCTACCACGAAACGGTACTGCCCTTCACCAACAACATCCCGCAGCGCGATGGCGGCACCCATATGGCGGGCTTCCGGGGCGCGCTGACCCGCACCCTGACCCGCTATGCGCAGGACAGCGGCGTCGCCAAGCGCGAGAAGGTCACCTTCTCGGGCGATGATGCGCGCGAGGGGCTGACCTGCGTGCTTTCGGTCAAGGTGCCGGACCCGAAGTTCAGCTCCCAGACCAAGGACAAGCTGGTCTCCTCCGAGGTGCGGCCCGTGGTCGAGACCCTGGTGGGCGAGAAGCTGTCCGAGTGGTTCGAGGAGAACCCCAACGAGGCCAGGATGATCGTCGGCAAGATCGTCGAGGCGGCGCTGGCCCGTGAAGCCGCCCGCAAGGCGCGCGAACTGACCCGGCGCAAGACGGCGATGGATGTGAACTTCCTCGCTGGGAAGCTGAAGGATTGCTCGTCCAAGGATGCGACCGAGACCGAGATCTTCATCGTCGAGGGTGACTCGGCCGGTGGCTCGGCCCAGACGGGTCGTGACCGGCGCACCCAGGCGATCCTGCCGCTGAAGGGCAAGATCCTGAACGTCGAGCGCGCCCGCTTCGACCGCATGCTGGGCAGCCAGGAGATCGGCAACCTCGTCATGGCGCTTGGCACCGGCATCGGGCGGGACGAGTTCAACGTCGACAAGCTGCGCTATCACAAGATCGTCCTGATGACCGACGCCGACGTCGACGGCGCCCACATCCGGACCCTGCTGCTGACCTTCTTCTATCGCCAGATGCCCGAGCTGATCGAGAAGGGCTATCTCTATATCGCGCAGCCGCCGCTCTACAAGGCCAGCCGCGGCAAGTCCGAGGTCTACCTGAAGGACCAGGCGGCGATGGACGACTACCTGATCGAACAGGGCACCGACGGCGCCCTGCTGCGCCTCGGCGACGGCACCGAGCTGGCCGGCGAGGACCTCAAGCGCGTGGTGCACGAGGCCCGGCAGCTGAAGCGCGTGCTGGATGCCTTCCCCACCCATTACCCGCGCCACATCCTGGAGCAGGCCGCCATTGCCGGGGCCTTCGTGCCCGGTGCCGTGGACGCCGACCTGCAGGGCGTGGCCGACAAGGTGGCCGCGCGCCTGGACCTGATCGCGCTGGAATACGAACGCGGCTGGCAGGGCCGGATCACCCAGGATCACGGCATCCGCCTGGCCCGCATCCTGCGCGGCGTGGAGGAGGTCCGCACCCTGGACGGCCCGATGCTGCGCTCGGGCGAGGCGCGCAAGACCGGCAGCTTCACCAAGTCCCTGCAAGAGATCTACAACGTCCCCGCCAACCTCGTGCGCAAGGACCGCAGCCAGCTCATCCACGGCCCGCTCGGCCTGCTCTCGGCCATCCTGTCCGAGGGCGAAAAGGGCCTGGCGATCCAACGCTACAAGGGCCTGGGCGAGATGAACCCGGAACAGCTCTGGGAAACCACGCTGGATCCCGACGCCCGCACCCTGCTGCGCGTCACCATCGACGACATGGCCGAGGCGGACGACCTGTTCACCAAGCTCATGGGCGACGTGGTGGAACCCCGGCGCGAGTTCATCCAGCAGAACGCCCTCAGCGTCGAGAACCTGGACTTCTGATCCACCACCTTCGCTGACCAACCCGGCCCGGGCCGCGCCAGAGACATCGGCGGCCCGGGCTTTTCTTTTGCCCGGCCCCGGGGCATGACCGGGGCCAGTGGGGCCTGCCGCCCGCCCCTCCGGCACCATGTCGCATTAGTTTTACAGCTTCGTCACGGCGCTGAAATCATCCCGGCCTACCTCGAAAACATCCGAATGAATGTGACGATGGGGTGGCAGGATGAGCGGCAACTGGCAGATGGCCCGGGCGTGGATCATGGACAGCATCGCCACGCGCGACCTGGCCCAGGGCGACAAGCTGCCGACCGAGCAGGAGCTGTCGCGGCAGATCGGCGTCGGGCGGCACTCGCTGCGCCGCGCCGTGGCCTCGCTGGCCGCCGAGGGGGTGCTTTCGGTCGAACAGGGGCGCGGCACCTTCGTGCGCGGCCAGCCCCGGATCAACTACCGCATCGGGCGGCGTACCCGCTTCCGCGAGAACCTGGAAAGCCAGGGCGTGAAACCCGGCGGAGAGACCATCACCGCCGACATCACCCCTGCCGAAGCCGACGTGGCGCAAGAGCTTTCGCTGCCGCCCGGCACGCCGGTGCACCGCATCCTCGGCCGGTCCCGCGCCGATGACCATCCGCTTGGCCTGAACCGCAGTTTCCATCCCGCCGAGCGCTTCCCCGACCTCGGCGCGAAGCGACAGAGCCGCATGTCGGTCACCGACATCTACGCCAGCTACGGCGTGACGGATTACCGCCGCCGCACCACCACCATCTACGCCCGCCTGCCCGAGAAATGGGAGGCCAAGCTGCTGGAGCAGCCCGCCGACCAGCCGGTCATCGTCATGTGCAAGACCGACGAGGACCTCTCGGGCATTCCCATCGGCTGGTCCGAGGCGATCTACGCCGCGGGCCGCATCCGTTTCACCCTCGATTTCCCGGAATAAGCCATGTTCGACCGCAACGGGGGCGAGATGCCCTCTGACGACCTGACCACCCTCGCCCGCGCCGATGCCGCACGCCTCAAGCTCCTGGCCGAAGAGATCCTGCCCCGGCTCAGGGACATGGAGGTGCTGAAAAGCGGCACCGGCCTCGTGATGCTGCCCATGCGCGACACGGTGCAGGGCGTGGAGTTCCACCTGGGCGAGGTTCTGGTGGCCGAGGCCCATGTCCGCCTGCCCTCGGGCACCGAGGGCTACGGCATGGTCACGGGGCGCGACATCGAACGCGCCATGGCCATGGCCCTGCTGGATGCCGCGCTCAGCGACGGCATCGCCGCCGACCGCATCCGCGCCTTCATCGAGGCAGAGACCCAGGCACAGCAGGCTGAGGACATCGCCACCCTGCGCCGGATCGAAGCCACCCGCGTCGACATGGAGACCTTCTGATGCTTGCCACCCCCCTGCCCGACGCCGAGGAAATCCGCGACAACGCCACCTTCGAGGCCGTGCTTGGCGCGCTCTCGCGTCCCGGCACTGTCCGCGACCTGCCGGACCCCGGCCCCCTCTGCATTGCGCTGGCGCTGCTGGACCGCGAATGCAAGGTGCATAGCCAGGACGAGACGCTCTCGGCCCGGATCGTCGCCACCGGCGCGGCCCTCGTGCCCGCGCCCGAGGCCGATCACGTCTTCATGGCCGCCGCCAGTGCCGAGGCGCTGGAGGTCATCGCGCGGCTCGACACCGGCTCGCACCTCTACCCCGACGACGGCGCCACGCTGATCGTCCCGGCGAAGATCGGCGAGGGCCAGGCCCTGCAACTGACCGGCCCCGGCATCAAGTCGGTCGAGCGCGTCTGCCTTGATGGCATCCACCCCGGCTTCTGGGCCCTGCGCGCCCGGCTCTGCGCCTACCCGCGCGGCATCGAGGTGCTGATCCACGACGGGGCCCGCCTGCTGGCCCTGCCCCGCTCCACCACAGTGACGGAGGTCTGAGACATGGCATATGTGGCAACACGCGGTGGCGAACGCGCCATCGAACAGAGCGAACGGCTCTACCGCGCCCAGATGGGCCGGATCAACGTCGCCCGCGTGGCCGAGATCGAGGCCGCCCTGCCCGCCCTCGTCGACCGGGTGATGGGCGAGGCCTCGCTTTACGCCCCTGACCTCGCCGCGCTGGCGCTGGCCCAGTCGGGCGGTGACCTTTACGAGGCGCTGCTGCTGCTGCGCGCCTGGCGCACCACCCAGCCCCGGCTGCAGATCGCCGAGGTTGTCGCGCCGGATGCCGGCTTCACCCACCGCCGTATCTCTGCCGCCTTCAAGGACATCCCCGGCGGCCAGATCCTTGGCCCGACGCTGGACTACGCGCACCGCCTGCTGGCGACCGAGGTGCTGGAAGACCAGCCCTACCAGCCCGCCGAGGTCGAGCCCTCCGCCAAGCCCGCCCCCGCCACGCATCCCTCACTGGCCGAATGGCAGCGCGCGCAGGGCCTGGTGACCGCGCCCGAGGCCGCCCCGGTGCCCCGCGACGAGATCCCCGACCTGACGCGCGAGCCGCTGCTCTTCCCCGCCAAGCGCGCCCATACGCTGCAAAGCCTGGCCCGCGCCGATACCGGCGGCACTCTGGCGCTTGGCTACTCGGCTATGCGCGGCTACGGCAACAGCCACCCCACGGTGAACGAGTTGCGCCTGTCCGAGGTCGAAGTGATGGTCGCCCACCCCGACGGGCGGCGCTTCTCGGCAGGTCGGGTGAAGACCTCCCAGGCCGAGGTGGTGACCACCAAGGGCAAGGGCGAACTGCGCCTCGGCTTCACCGCCACGCTGGGCTGGAACGAGGTCAAGTGCATCTCTGCCGCCACGCTGGATCTGAACGCGCCGGGGGCCGAGAAGAACTCTCCGGTCGAAGAGGAATTCTTCCTCTACCACACCGAGCCCGTCGAAAGCTCGGGCTTCTGCATCCACTTCAAGCTGCCCCACTACGTCACCTTCCAGTCCTCGCTGGACAACCTGCGCGCGGCGAAATCCGCCAAGGCGGAACAGGCGCAACCCACTGACAAGGAAGAGGAAACCGCATGAGCCTTTCCGAACTGACAGGCCGCTGGAAGGCGTTTTCCTATGGCTTCCTCGATCCTTCCGCCAAGCGAGAGCTGCGCCGAAAGATGATCAAGGCCGTCGCCGTGCCCGGCTGCCAGATGCCCTATGCCTCGCGCGAGGTGCCGATTGCACGGGGCTGGGGCACCGGCGGGCTTCAGGTGACGCTGACGCTTGTGAAGCCCGCCTCGGTGGTGAAGGTGATCGACCAGGGCGCCGATGACAGCGTCAACGCCGCCTCGATCCGCCGCTTCCTGTCCCGCGTCTCGGGTGCCTCGGAAACCTGGGACACGCTGGACGCCACCCTGATCCAGTCGCGCCACCGGATCCCCGAAGAGCGCCTGAGCCGCGACCAGATCCTGATCCTTCAGGTCCCCAACCCCGAGCCCCTGCGCGGGGTCGAGCCCAACATGTCCACCGCCCGCCAGATGCATGCCGATGCCGACTACGGGCGGATGTGGCTGCAGCTTTACGAACAGATGGTGCGGTCAGGCCGCGTGATGCTGGGCGCCTCCTACCCGGCGATGGTCAATGGCCGCCACGTCATGACCCCCTCGCCGATCCCCCGCTGGGACGTGAAGAAACTGCACATGGCCGAACACCTGACGATCCTCTCCGCCGGGCGTGAGAAGCGCATCTTCGCCGTGCCGCCCCATACCCGGGTCGAGCCGCTGGTCTTCGACGATGTGCCCTACAAGGTCGAGGATCACGCCAACCTCACCTGCGCCCGCTCCGGCGTCACCGGCTACTTCATGAACGAGATCCCGCAAGAGGACGGCTCGGCCGGCTACGAGGTCTCGGACAGCCATTTCGGCATCAAGGCCATCGACGCCCGCGACGGCGGCACACCGACGGTCGGGCAGACCTGGTACAAGAACGGAGAGCTGGCATGAGCGCCCTGATGAAAGAGGCCCCGCGCCTCGTCCGCACCCAGCCCCTGATGGAACTGTCGGGCCTGTCGAAAAGCTATGGCGATGTCCGCGCGCTGGATGACGTGTCTGCCCGTGTCTATCCGGGCGAAGTGCTTGGCATCGTGGGCGAATCCGGTTCCGGCAAGTCGACCCTGCTGCGCATGATGAACCTCGAGGAAAGCCCCGATACCGGCAGCTACCGGCTGGACCTGCCCGAGCTGCCCGAGGATCTGTTTGCTCTGGACCGCTTCGAGCGCCGGATGCTGCGCGCCCGGCGCATCGGCATCGTCTACCAGAACCCGCACCTTGGCCTGCTGATGAAACACTCCTCTTCCGGCAACGTGGCCGAGCGGCTGCTGGTCGCCGGGGAACGCCGCTTCGCCGTGCTGCGCGAGAAGGCGCAGGTGGCGCTTGAGGCCTCGGAATTCCCGATCCCCCGCATGGACGCCCCGCCGATCGAACTGTCGGGCGGCATGCAGCAGAGGGTCCAGCTGGCCAAGGCCATCGCGCTGGAACCCGCCGTACTGCTTCTGGATGAGCCGACGACGGGGCTGGATGTCTCGGTGCAGGCGCTGGTGCTGGATACGCTGAAGCGCCTGCAACAAGAGCGTCGCATCACCATGGTACTGGTCAGCCACGACCTTGGCGTGATCCGCACCATGGCCGACCGGGTGATGGTGATGCGCCATGGCCGGGTGATCGAAGAGGGCCTCGCCGACCAGGTCTTCCAGGACCCGCAGCACAACTACACCCAGCAACTTGTCCACGCGAAACTCTGAGGCCCCGATGACCACGATCCTGGATGTTCAAGGTCTGACCAAGACCTTCGAGATGCACCACCTGGGCCAGTCCCTGCCCGCCTTCGAGGACCTGTCCTTCACCCTGCACGCGGGCGAGTTCCTCTTGCTTTCGGGGCCCAATGGCGTCGGCAAGTCCACCCTTCTGCGCACCCTCTACCGCAGCTACCTGCCCGTCGCCGGGCACCTGTGGTTCCATTCCCGCGAGGGGGTCATCGACATGGCGAACGCCGCGGATATCGACGTGGCACACCTGCGCCGGACCGAGATCGGCTTCGTCACCCAGTTCCTCAACGCCCGGCCCCGTGTCGCGGCCGAGGATATCGTCGCCGAGCCGATGCGCCTTGCGGGATACGACCGGCAAGAGGCGCTGGAGCAGGCGCGGCACTGGCTGGCGGCCTTCGGGGTGAAGCCCGACCTTTGGCGCGCCTATCCGACGACCTTCTCGGGCGGTGAGCAGCAGAAGGTGAACCTGGCCCGCGCGCTCATCCTGCCGCAGCGGATGCTGCTGCTGGACGAACCGACGGCCTCGCTGGACAAGGGCGCCCGCGCGGCGCTGGTTGCCCGACTGGCCGAGCTGAAGGCGCAGGGCGTCGCCATGATCGGCGTCTTCCACCATCCGGGCGACGTGGCGGCGCTGATCGACCGCGAGATCCCCCTGAAACCCAAGACCCCTATCGAGGAGACTGCCGATGTGGCTCTCTGATTTTCGCGTCGTCCTGTCCGGCACCGTGCTGCCGCAGGGCTCTGTCCGTATCGAGGACGGCAAGATCGCCGAGCTGCGCGACACCCCCGTCCCCCATGCCGAGATCGACGGGCGGGGCCTGCTGCTGATGCCCGGCTTCATCGACATGCACGGCGACATGATCGAGCGCGAGGTAGAGCCGCGCCCGAACGTCACCATGCCTATGGAGCTGGGCCTGCGCGACCTTGACCGCCGCCTGAAAGTGTCCGGCATCACCACCGGCTATGCCGCCGTGTCCTTCACGCCGAAGTCGGTGCATGGGCACATGCGCAGCCATGCCCATTCCTCGCAAATGCTGCGCGACCTGAAGGCGATGCGCGGCGCGCTGAAGGTCGACCATCGCGTCCACACCCGCTTCGAGGTCAACTTCCCCGACGCGCTGGAGGTCATCGAAGAGCTGATCGCCAATGGCACCGCCGACCTGGTGTCCCTGATGGACCACACGCCGGGGCAGGGTCAGTACCGGAACCTCGAGAAGATCCGCGCCAATGCCATCCGCGCCGGGGCCACCCCCGAAGAGGCGGACGAGAACATCCAGCGCCGCATCGACATGCGGCTGGAGGCACAGGGCGACGTGGTCGCAACGCTGGCAGCCATCGCGCGGACCTGCGCGGCGCATGGCATCGCCGTGGCCTCGCATGACGACGACACCGTCGAGAAGGTGACGCTGATGCAATCGCTCGGGGCCACGATCTCGGAGTTCCCGGTGACGCTGGAAGCCGCCGCCGAGGCCAAGGCGCGGGGCCTGCTGACCGCCATGGGTGCGCCGAACGCGCTGCGCGGCGAAAGCTATTCGGGCAACCTTTCGGCGCGCGAGGCCTACCGCAACGGCCTGCTGGATATCCTGGCGGCCGATTACCACCCCTCGGCCATCCTGCCCGCCATCCTGGCGCTGGCGCCGATGCGCCCCGGCGGGCTGGCGGAATCGACCCGTCTGGCAACCCTGACCCCGGCCCGCGCGCTGCACCTGGACGATCGCGGAGAGATCGCGCCGGGCAAGCTGGCGGACCTTGTGATCGCCGACGACGAGGGCGTCGGCCATGTCCGCGCCACCCTGCGCCACGGCGCCTTCATCTTCTCGGATGGCAGCGTCAGCCAGACCCGCGCCGCCGTCGCCGCCCAGTAAGGACAGACCCATGACCCTTCCCGTGATCGGCGCCGCCCTCGGCGTCTCGGAACTCGCCACCTACCGCGACTGGCTTTTCGACAAGGACCGCGACCTGGAAATCCAGAGCTTCTCCAATCCCGAGTTGCTGATCTCGGGCGACTGGCAGGCCCTGGTGGACGAGGCGAAGCGGCAACTCGACGGTTTCGCCGGGCGCTATGGCATCCACGGCCCGTTCTGGGGGCTGAACTTCGCCAACCCCGACTCCGACATCCGCGCCCTCGTGGCCAAGCGCATGGCGCAGGGGCTGGACATCTGCGAGGCGCTTGGCGCGACGCATATGGTCATCCATTCGCCCTTCACCACCTGGGACCACCACAACCTGGCGACCTATCCCGGCGCCATGGAACGGCTGACAGCCTGGGTGCATGAAAGCCTTGGCGCTGCCGTGAAGCGAGCCGAAGATGCGGGCGTCACCCTGATGCTCGAGAACATCGAGGACATCGACCCCGCATGGCGCAAGGCGCTGGCCGAAAGCTTCGGCTCGGACGCCATCAAGCTGTCCATAGACACCGGGCATGCGCATTACGCCCATGGCTCGACCGGGGCGCAGCCGGTTGATTTCTACGTCCGCTCGGCGGGCGAGATGCTGGGCCATGTCCACCTCCAGGACGCTGACGGCTACGCCGACCGGCACTGGCAGATCGGCCGCGGCTCGATCCGCTGGCACGAGGTCTTCAAGGCGCTCGGAGAGCTGGAAACCAAGCCCCGCCTGATCCTGGAGCTGCGCGACAAGGCCGGCATCCTGCCCTCGATGGAGTGGCTGGAACGCGAGGGGCTGGGCCAGTAGCCCTTACCGCCGCTGAGTCCATTTCACCGTCGTCTCCCACGCCAGGGGGGCGGCGGTTTCCTTTTCGATATGCCGGGCGCAGATCTCTTCGAGGTCGCTCATCACCTGCCCCAGCCCGACACGCCGCACCAAAGACCAGACGGACGAGCGCGTCAGGTAGAAATCCACCACCCCGCGGAGGTCACGGGCCTCGGTCCAGCTGTAGGTGCGCGACCGGGCGGTCTTGAACCCCTCGACCGAGGACAGCTCGCGCACCGTCGGTTCGCGTTGCGCCGCGACCTCGCCGAAGGCCCCGGCAGTGCGGGAGGCAAGGGCGACATGGGCGGCGATCTCCTCGGTCAGCGGGCTCGGCACCATGCGGTTGCGCATCAGGGCCAGCACGGCGCCGGAGGCCATGACCCGGCGTGCCTCGGCGTAGAAGCCCGGCGCGTCGAACCAGTGGAAGGCGGAGCAGGCGACGACCAGACCGGCCGAGCCATCGGGCAGGGGCAGCGCCTCGGCGCGGCCGTCGGTGGCCTGCACCCGGGCATCATCGCGGAAGCTGCGGGCCAGCACGCGGCGCATGTCGCGCCCCGGCTCCACCGCCGTCACCAGCCAGCTTTCCGGCAGCGCGGCGCGCAGGGCCCGGGTCGAGGTGCCCGGCCCCGCGCCCACATCGACCGCCAGCGCCCGGTCCGAGGTGCAGAGCGGCAGCAGGTCGCGGAAGGCCCGGGCCGGATAGTCCGGCCGGTAGAGGGCATAGGCCTCGGCCAGCCCCTCGAAACGCTCCGCATGGACCGCCATCACACCGCCCCGAAGCGCCCCACTCCATGAGCCACCCGCCCCGCGCTGAGCGTCATCAGCACCTGCGGCGCGGCGCCCTCAGGCCAGTCCAGCAGCACCAGGTCGGCGCGTTGCCCCGGCGCGATCTCGCCCCGGTCGGGCAGGTTCGAGGCGCGCGCCGGGTTGGTCGAGACCAGCTTCCACAGATCCTGCAACGCCCCGCGCCCCTCGGCGTGCAGGCGGGCCACGGCGGCCAGCATGGCGGGGTAATAGTAGTCCGAGGCCAGGATATCGCAGAGCCCCGCGCTGACCATCTCGGCCGCGCCGGGCGATCCGATGTGACTGCCCCCGCGCAACACGTTGGGCGCCCCGAAGATGATGTGATCGCCCGCCGCCCGCGCGGCCTCGGCGGTGCGCAGGTTCATCGGGAATTCGCTGACGCGAGAGCCGAGGTCGCGGTAATAGGCGCGCGTCTCGACCTGGGTATCATCGTGGGACAACATCGAGGCCCCGGCGGCGCGGGCCGCCTCGGCCACGCGGGCGATGGCGGCGGGGACCTCGTCGCGCTTGGCCCAGGTGTCGCGCATCAGGGCGACGAACTCGGCGACCGGGATATCGGCACGGGCGGCGCGCTTCTCCATCTTCTTCGCGAAGGCGGCAGAGTGCATGTCGGTGATCGGATAGTCCGGCACCTGGTCGAAAGGGCGTTCCTGCAACGGCACCTCGGGCGAAAGCAGCCCCATGGTGGTGTGATCGTTGAAGGCGACCGAGGGCGTCAGCGGACCTGCCAGCATCTGCTCGATCAGGGGGATGGCCTCGAAACAGAAGGTCTCCCACCGCAGCTGCACGCGGTTCTCGACGGCGAACCGGGGGGCGAGGGCGGCCAGCGCCTCGGTGATCTGGCGGCCATGGGCGACAGAGCGCAGGCCCGGTTCCCAGCTTAGCGTCAGGGCATGGAAGGCGGTGGCAATGCCGTTGCCGGCCAGCTGACGGTCGGTCTCCAGCAGGGCGGTTTCCACCGGGAAGAAGACGCCGGGGCGCGGCATCAGCTGGCGCTCGAAGGCATCGCCGTGGATATCGACCAGCGCCGGCGCCAGAAGGCAGCCCGTCGCGTCGATCACCCGCGCGCCCTCCCGCGCCACGTCCAGCCCGGTGATCTGCCCGCCCTCGATCCGCACCGAGACCCGCTCGATCCCGCCCGGCAGGATGACCTCTGCGCCCTCGATCTCAATTGCCTGCATCATCGCCCCCAAGCCTTCAGCCTCATTGATCCGAATGAATGTCTAAGCCCTCTGCGTAACGGTTTCCCTGCGGATTTGTGACCCCTCCTTGACGGAGAGATTCGGGGTCATTCGGACAAATTGCCCCCTTCGGGGACGGCCCCGCGACAGCAGACCCCCAGGCAAGCCCTTGGAAAGGCGCGACATACGCAGGCGGATTTCACAAAACTGCAGCATCCCCTCAGTGCAATATTCATTCGGACGATGCCGGGACGTCACGGAACTGGGCGACGGTCCCGCCCATGGAAAACGCAACCCTGACCCTCACCTCCGTCACCCGCCGCTTCGGGGAAACCCGCGCGGTGGACAATGTGACCCTGACAGTCGAGCCCGGCCAGTTCGTCGGTGTCATCGGCCGCTCGGGCGCCGGCAAGTCGACGCTGCTGCGCCTGATCAACCGCCTGATCGATCCCAGCGAGGGGCAGATCACCTTCGGAGACCGCCAGATCACCGCCATGAAGGGCCGCGAGCTGCGCGCCTGGCGGCGGGACTGCGCGATGATCTTCCAGCAGTTCAACCTGGTCGAGCGTCTGGACGTGCTGACCAATGTGCTGGTCGGCCAGCTGGCCGGGCACGGGTTCCTCAACTCGATGACCATGCGCTTCTCGGACGCCGAGCGCGCCCGCGCCATCCAGGCGCTGAATCGCCTCGACATGGCGCCCAAGGCGCTGCAACGGGCCGGGACGCTTTCAGGCGGCCAGCAGCAGCGCGTCGCCATCGCCCGGGCGCTGGTGCAGGACCCGCGCATCATGCTGGCCGATGAACCCATTGCCTCGCTCGATCCGGGCAATGCCACCCGGGTGATGGAGGCGCTGCGCACCATCAACCGCGAGGACGGGCTGACCGTTCTGGTCAACCTGCACACCCTCGACACCGCCCGCGCCTATTGCGACCGCATCATCGCCATGCGCGAAGGCCGGATCTTCTTCGACGGCACCGCCGCCCAGCTGACCGATGATGTCGTCCGCGACATCTACGGCAGTGAAGGGCTGGCCGAGTTCAACGAGGCCGTCACCTCTACCTCGATTTCCAACCGTCAGGCCGCACGCGTTCCGGCCTGACCCTCACGCGCTGCAACTCCAGGGAGATCCCCATGAAACTGCTCAGCACTGCTGCCCTCGTCGCACTGATCGCCGCCCCCGCCATGGCCGACGGCTGGAAGGACGACTACCAGGTCGTCAAGTTCGGCATCCTCTCGGGTGAGAACGAGAAGGACCGCCTGATGCGCAACGAGCCGCTGCGCGCCTACCTCGAGAAGACGCTTGGCGTCGAAGTCGAGATGTTCACCGCCGGCAATTACGACGGCGTGATCCAGGCCATGGCCGCCGACCAGATCGAGGTCGCCTCCTTCGGCTCGTCCTCCTATGCCGCCGCCTACACCCTGACCGAGGGCGGTGTGCGCCCGACCCTGACCACCATCAAGAAGGACGGCAACACCGGCTACCGCTCCATCGTCGTGACCCGTTGCGACAGCGGCATCACGAGTCTGGAAGACGCCAAGGGCAAGGTCCACGCCTTCGCCGATCCCGACAGCACCTCGGGCTTCGCCGTGCCCTACTTCAACATGAAGGAACGTCTGGGCATCGACCCGGCCACCTACTTCTCGGCCATCCCCTTCGGCGGCAGCCACGAGGCCGATGTGCAGGGCGTCGTCAACGGCACCTTCGACACCGCCTCGACCTACCAGAACAACGACGCCGACGGCATCTACCAGCGCATGGAAACCAAGGGCATGATCGAGCCCGGCGTGGTCTGCAAGATCTGGGAAAGCCCCGAGATCACCTCGGGCCCCGTCACCTTCCGCACCAACCTGCCCGACGAGATGATCGAAGCGATCACCGAAGCCTACCTGTCGTTCCCGCAGGACGACCCGGAAGGCTACGCGCTCTATTCCTCCTTCGATCCGGAAGACCCGAACCCCTCCGTCGGCTGGACCCGCGTCGATCATGACCGCTACCAGTGGATCGTCGACATGCGCGACTGGCTGAAGCGCGAGCGTCGCGGCTCCTGATCGCCTGATACCGGGGCGGGTCCGTCATGGGCCCGCCCCTTCCCTTTTGCCGGATACCCCCATGACCGCCACAGCCGAGTTCACCGCCGCGCCGCCCCTGTCCGGCCCCTCTGCCATCGCCGCCTTCGAGCGTGACTTCGCGTTGCAGCGTCGCCGCGCGCGGGTGAACTGGGCCATCGGCGCCGTGCTTTTCTTCGCCGTCTTCCTGCTGACCGCCTGGCTGGGGGACTTCTTCAAGGTCACCCAGGTGACCCTGCGCGACGGCTCGCGCGAATGGCGCTGGATCATCGGCGCGGGCCTGCCGCGCCTCGGCGAATTCATCACCAAGACCTTCCCCGTATTGCGATGGGACAGCCTTGGCGCCGACCTGGCCGAATGGTTCTGGCGCTGGCAAACCTGGCTGCGCCTGCTGGTCGAGACCATCCTGATTGCCTTCATGGCCACGGTCTTCGGCGTCATCGGCGGCTTCCTGATCTCGTTCCCCGCCTCGCGCAACCTTTCGCCCAACCGCACCGTGCTGTGGACCGCCCGCCGCTTCCTTGAATTCGCCCGCACGGTGCCGGAACTGGTCTGGGCGCTGATCTTCGTCTTCTGCTTCTCGGTCGGACCCATGGCCGGCGTCATGGCCGTCGGGCTGCATGCCTGCGGCGCGCTCGGCAAACTCTACTCGGAAGTGAACGAGAACATCGACATGCGCCCGCTTGAAGGCGTGAAGGCCGCCGGCGGCACCTGGTTCGACCAGATCCGCTACGCCGTGGTGCCGCAGGTGCTGCCGAACATCATCAGCTACACGCTGCTGCGCTTCGAGATCAACGTGCGGTCTTCGTCGATCATCGGCTACGTCGGCGCGGGTGGCCTGGGCCAGGAGATCCGCACCGCCATGTCCTTCCAGGAATACACCGACCTCTCGGCGCTGTTCCTGATCATCCTCGTGACCGTGGTCGTCATCGACTTCGGCTCGGAAAAACTCCGCCATCGCATCATCGGCCTGGGAGAGCGTGACGCATGACCCCTGACATGACACCCGAACAGATCGCCGCCGCCAAGGCCGCCTATCCGACCGCCTTCCGCGCGCCGCTGAACCTCCGCCTGCGCCGCGCGGCGCTCTGGACCGGCTTCACCCTGCTCTTCTGCTACTGCCTCTGGGCCTTCGACTTTTCGCCCGCCCGCATCTGGACCGGCATCCAGCGCCTCGGCGACGTGCTGGGCTTCATGCTGCCCCCCTACATCTGGAAAAGCTGGGCCGAGTTCCTGCCCATTCTCGAGGGCCTCGGAGAGACCCTGTCGATGGCCTTCATGGGCACGCTCATCGGCGCCGTCTTCGCCTTCCCGCTGTCCTTCCTGGGCGCCAAGAACATCACCCGCTTCTGGCCCCTGCGCATGGGCGTGCGGCGCGGCTATGACGTGATCCGCGCCTTCGAGACGCTGGTGCTTGCGCTGATCTTCATCCGCGCCTTCGGCCTCGGCCCCCTCGCCGGGATCCTCGCCATCGCGGTTTCCGAGATCGGCACCTTCGCCAAGCTCTTCTCGGAAGCCATCGAGAACACCTCGGAAAAGCCGGTCGAGGGCATCAAGGCCTCGGGCGGGGCGCGGCTGCATCAGATCCGCTTTGCCGTGATGCCGCAGGTGATGCCCGTGATCTGGTCGATCCTGCTCTACAACTTCGAATCCAACGTCCGCTCGGGCACCATCCTGGGCATCGTCGGCGCGGGGGGCATCGGCTTCCTGTTGTCGGACCGCATCGCCGCCTACAAGTGGGACGAGGCCTGGTCGATCATCTTCCTGATCATCGCCATGGTCTATGTCATCGACTACCTCTCCGGCCTGATTCGCGCGCGGATCATCGGCCTCAACGAAGGGGCGGCCCGCTAGGGCGCCCGATGGAAAGACCGACATGTCTGCCAAGAAACTGACCGAAGCCCCGAACATCCACGACACCGCCACCGTGCTGAACTGCGAGCTGGGCCGCTGGACCGAGATCCACGCCAATGTGACGATGAAGGATGTCTCCTTCGGGGATTACTCCTACATCGTGAAGGACAGCTCTGCCGTCTGGTCCACCATCGGCAAGTTCTGCTCGATCGCGCAGGGGGCGCGAATCAACCCCGGCAATCACGCCACGTGGCGCGCCTCTCAGCACCATTTCACCTACCGGGCCGAGATGTTCGGGCTGGGCGAGGACGATCACGACTTCTTCCAGTGGCGCAAGGATCACTGGGTGACCATCGGCCATGATGTCTGGATCGGTCACGGGGTCACCGTGCTGGCAGGGGTCACCATCGGCACCGGCGCGGTGATCGGCGCGGGGGCGGTCGTTTCGAAGGACGTGGCGCCCTACGAGATCGTCGGTGGCGTACCGGCGAAGCACCTCAAGTGGCGTTTCACCCCCAGGCAGGCCGAGGCGCTGCAGGCCCTCGCCTGGTGGGACTGGAGCCACGACGACCTGCGCGACCGGCTGCCCGACATCCGCGCGCTCCCGATCGACGATTTCATCGCCAAATACGCCTGAGGGCGACAGGAAAAACCCCGCCTCCGATGGATGGGAGGCGGGGATCGGAAGACCCGTCAGTGGAGGAAACCTGGCCCGAAGGCCCGGGGGCCGAAGCTGGCGTAGGGTGGGAGATATCCCACCTTCCGCCGCCCTCCGGCCTCAGCCCGCCGCGCGTTGAGGCTGGGCGCCGTGTTCCATGGCCCAGTTGGCGCAGGCCTTGATGCCGCCCAGCGGGAAGAAGTGGATCTGCGCCGGCACCGCCTGGGCGCTCACGGCGGCCTCGGCGAAATCGGTCAGCACCTCGGTCGGCTCGTAGGGCAGCATCAGCTTGGTCACATCCATGGCCCGCTTCTGCAGTACCTTCAGCGAGGGGCCGACGCCGCAGGCGATGGCGAACTTGATCAGCGTCTGCAGCTTGGCCGGGCCGGCGATGCCCACATGCACCGGCAGCTCGACGCCCTCGGCGCGCAGGCGGGCAATCCAGTCCAGCACCGGCTGCGCCTCGAAGGCGAATTGCGTCGCGATGGCCATCTCGGCGTCGGTGCGCTCGGAAAACGCCTGCTTCCAGCGCAGAGCCTCGTCGACCATCCTGGTCGAGCCGTCGGCGTCGATGTCCTTGTTGCCCTCGGGGTGGCCCGCCACGTGCAGCCGCTTGAAGCCATGGGCATCGAACAGCCCGGTCTCCATCAGCTGCATCGAGGAATGGAAATCGCCATGCGGCTTGTCCACGCCCCCGGCCAGCAGCAACGCCTGGTCGACACCGGCCTCGCCCTGGTAGCGCTTGATCCAGTCTTCAAGCGTCGCCTTGTCCCTGATGATCCGCGCCGGGAAGTGCGGCATCACCGGGAAACCCTCGTCCGAGAGGCGCTTCGCGGTGGCGACCATCTCGTCGATCGGGGTGCCCTCGATATGGGCGATGTAAACGCGGGTACCCGCGGGCAGGAGGGTGCGGAAGTCTTCCACCTTGGCGGCGGTGCGGGGCATCACCTCGATGGAATAGCCCTGCAGGATCTCATGCAGCCCGGCGCCAGAGGGGGCGCCTCCCTTGTCGCGACGACCGATGAAAGAAATCATGTGCTGCATCCTCCTCCAAAATGCTGAGGTCAATGTATACATTGATTGGGCCTCCTTTCAAGGGCGATGCGTCAAAACAGGGATAGCAGGCCGAACGCCGCCATGGAAGAAGGCGCGATGTATTCACGAAAACGGGGGCCGCAGCCCCCGTCCCCATTCTCTCAACTGGCCTGAGCGGCCTATTGCATCATCGTGTTGGGCAGGATCAGCGAAATCTGCGGGAAAGCGACCAGCAGCACCAGCGTCAGCAGCATCGCCAGCCAGAAGGGCGTCACCCCGGCGAAGATCCGGCCAAGCGGCACGTCCCGCGCCACCGACTTGACGATGAAGACGTTGACCCCGACCGGCGGAGAGATCAGCCCCATCTCGAGCGTCAGCACCACCAGCACGCCGAACCAGATCGGATCCATGCCCAGCTGGGTGATCACCGGGAAGTAGATCGGCATGGTCAGCACCAGCATGGCGAAGCCTTCCAGGAAGCAGCCCAGCACCAGATAGGTCAGCAGGATCAGCCCCAGGATCACCAGCGGGCCGACATCCAGCCCGGCCAGGAATTCTCCGACCAGCGAGGGGATATGGGTCAGCGCCAGGAAGGGGTTGATCAGATGCGCCGCGATCAGGATCAGCATCACCGTCGCCGTGGTGACAACGGAGTCCTTGGCGGCCTCCCAGAAGCGGGCGAAGGTCAGATTGCCCTGCAGCAGGCCAATGATCACCACCAGGCCAGCGCCGACGGCAGAGGCCTCGGTGGGCGAGAAGAAGCCGGTATAGATGCCGCCGATGGTCAGGATCACCACGCCAAGCACCGGCAGGGCGCCGACCATGGCCTGTGCCTTCTCCGACAGGGTGGTCTTCGGACCCTCGGGCCCGAAACTGGGCCAGATCCAGCAGAGGATCGAGATCGTGGCGATGAACATCGCCAGCAGCAGCAGGCCCGGCAGCACGCCCGCAAGGAACAGCCGCCCGATGCTCTGCTGGGTCAGGATGGCGTAGATCACGAAGCCGGTCGAGGGCGGGATCAGGATCCCCAGCGTGCCGCCCGCCGCGACGACCCCGGTCGACAGCCGGTTGTCGTAGTTGAAGCGGTCCATCTGGTCCAGCGAGACCTTGCCCATGGTCAGCGCCGAGGCCACCGAAGACCCCGACAGCGCGGCAAAGCCCGCGCAGCCCAGCACCGTGGCCGAGGCCAGCCCACCGCGCAGCCGCCCGATGATCGCATAGGCCGCATCGTAAAGCCGCGCCGACATGCCGGTGACCGAGGCGACGTTGCCCATCAGGATGAACAGCGGCACCACCACCAGCTCGGCCGATGAGGCGAGGGTGAAGCTCTCCGAGGCCAGCAGGCTCATCGCGGAATTGAGGTCGCGCAGCACCCAGATGCCGACGAAGCCGACAGCGAACATGGCCAGCGCCACGGGGATGCGCAGCACCAGCAGCACCAGCAGGATGATCATCCCGACGAGGCCGATCATTTCTCCGCTCATTCACGGATCTCCTTCTCGGCCCGGGCGCGGCGGCCGCCAAGCGTCAGCTCGATGGCGCGCAGCAGCATCCCGAAGGCCGTGACCAGCGCCAGCACGGACAGCGCCCACTGGAAGTACCATTTCGGCAGGTTCACGATATTGGTCGACAGCTTCAGCATCTGCGACAACTTCGAGGACTCGTAGACCGTGTAGGCAATGCCGACGAAGATCGCGGCCCCCAGCAGGGCGGCGAAGATGTCCATCACGTGATTCAGGCGGTCGGGAAAGCGGGCCTCGAAGATATCCACCGAGACATGTCCGCCCAGCTTGTCACAAAGCGCCATGCCACCGAAGACGATGATCACCATGCCCATCTGGGTGTAATCCTGCCCGCCGTTCAGCGGAGCGCCGAAGGTCCGGCCCACAACGTCGACCAGGACCACCAGGGTGACAAAGATCAGACCAAGCGTTCCAACGAAAGCGGACAGGCTGATGAGCCCGTCCGCGATCTTCCTGAGAGATGCCAGCATCGGCGCCTCTTATTCGCCGCTCATCGCGGCAAAGACGTCTTCGGCACCCAGCTCTTCGACCAGCGCGGCCGTCAGCGGGGCGGTGACCTCGTCGAAGGCAGCGGCCTCTTCGGCGCTCAGCGTGATGACGGTCTTGCCGGAATCCGCTTCGAGGCTGGCGATGGTCTCGTTCGCGACGCGGTTCCAGGCATCCTCGGCGCTCTTGGACAGGGGCTCACCGGCGATCGTGTCGATGGCGGCCTGCTGCTCGGCGGTCAGACCGTCGAAACGGGCCTGGTTCATCACCACGTAGAAGGTCAGGCGACCCAGCGGAGCGCCGACGGTGTAGGAGTTCGCGACCTCGTTCAGCTTGAAGTCCGAGATGGCCGAGGCGCCGGTGATCACACCGTCGATCAGGCCGGTCTGCAGCGCGTTGTAGATCTCGCCCGCAGGCATCTGCACCGGGGTGGCGCCCATGGCCTCGACCATGGCGGCCGAGGTCGAACCGGCGACGCGGATCTTCAGGCCGGCAATGTCGGCGGGGCTGCGGACATCCTTGTCCTTCATGATGAAGACGTTGGGCTCGGAGGTCCAGACGGCCAGCGGCTTGGTGGCCGGGAACTCGTCCCTGATCAGGTCCATGGCGGCCCAGATGCCCGGGTAGCCCGGCTCGCCGTCGGCGATGACGCCCGGCATTTCGGCGATCATGGTCTTCTGGAACTGCGACGAGGTGTAGCCCGGCAGGCCCCAGACGATATCGGCGACGCCCTGCACGACGCGGACGTACTGTTCCAGCGGGCCCTTGCCCAGCTCGCCACCCGGGTAGGCGCGCACGGTCAGGTCACCGCCGGTGGCTTCGGACACGGCCTCGTTCAGCGGCTCGACGACCGAGGCGGTCAGCGTATGCGCGGGCGGCACGAAGTGGGCGAAGGACAGCTCTTCGGCCTGCGCCGAAACGCCGCCGAGAAGAAGCGCGCCGGCACATGCCAGCGAAGAAATCTTGGTACGGATCATGGTCTACCTCCCAGCTAACCCGGGGCACCCTGCCTCACTCCCTGGCAAGTTGCCATCCCGGTCCATGTGTACACAGAATAGGGAAAACGGCACGGAAGGCGAATAAAATCGGTTTGATATACCGCTTTCTTTCCGTGCCGGACCCTGGCGCGCATACATCGCGCCAAGGCCCTGCTTGCAAACGGCAAATCCCGGCAGAATCACGCTGCCGGGACAGAAACCGGGCCTCAGCCCTTGGTGCGCCAGCTGTCCGCGTAGTTTTCGCGGGCTTCGCTGGCGTAGGGGGTCGGCGAGACGCGAACGCGGATCTCGGCCTGGCGGTGCTTCTCGGTCGAGGTCTTCTGGGTCTCTTCCGGCTCGCCCCACTTCAGGGTCAGCACGTCGCCGACCTGCACGTCCTGCGCGACCACACCCAGCGAGAGCACGCGGCGCTCGTTGTAGGAGTAGCCGTTGAACATCGACATGCCGACCATCTTGTCGCCGTTCATCACCATGTCGGCCGAGGACGAGGCGTAGTTCGGCTGCGGGAAGTCGATCCACTTGTAGGGAACGCCGTCCTCGAAGTTCGAGGCGATGACCTTCAGCACGTCTTCCGGGTTCCACTCGAAGGTGACCTTCTTGCGGTTGGAGGGCGCGTCCTTCAGCTTGGTCAGGGCGTCCTTGCCGATGAAGTCGTCCTTCTTCCAGCCGATGTAGAAGCCGTAGCCCAGTTCGAACGGGTTGGTGTAGTAGTCCTCGATGTTCGACGACACGTAGGAACCACCGATCGAGCCAACGGCTTCGTAGGCGTCAGCGCCCAGCCAGTCGCGGTATTCGTTCATCATGCCGTCGCCGGTGTAGATGCCGGGCAGCGGCGAGGGGATCCAGCCGGATTCCAGGGTGTTGGTCGAGTAGGCGCGCGAACCGACGCGGCGCAGGTCGACGCCGACCTTGGCAGCGGCTTCGAGAATGGTGGACAGGATGTAGTCCTTGTCCTTGTAGGGGCCCCAGATCTCGAGGCCCGGCGCGCCGGCCATGCCGTGACGCAGCGCCTGCACCTTGCGGGAGCCGATGTTGATCCAGTCGACGTTGAAGAACTTGATCTCGGGGACCGGGCCGCCGTTGATCTCGGTGAAGATCTTGTCGGCGTCGGGGCCCTGGATCTGGAAGCGGTAGTGGGTGCGCAGGACGCGTTCGCCCTCGGGGCGCGAATCAGAGCGCGGGTCGTGGTGGACGCGGACGTTCCACTTGCCGATGGCAGCCTGGAACTTGGTCCAGTTTGCGGTCGGCTGACGGCCGACGAGGACGAATTTATCCTCGCGCTCGCGGAAGATGATCATGTCGCCGATGACGTGGCCGGCGGGGGTGACCGGCACGAAGTGCTTCGCCTTGTTCAGGTCGAAGTTCTTGAAACCGTTGATGCCGACATAGGCCAGGAAGGCCTCGGCGTCAGGGCCTTCGACGATCAGCTCGTCCATGTGGTGCGACTGGTCGAAGAGCACGGCGGTGTCGCGCCAGGCCTTCTGTTCGCTGCGCCAGTTGGAGAACTCGGGGGCGACGACCGGATAGACATAGATGCCGCTGCGGGAATTGCGCAGCAGCTCCACCGGGTTCCCGGCAGCCGCGATCACCGAAGAGAGATTCTGATTGGCCATGTGAGGCTCCTCCCAAAACACATGTGAATGTATACATGGGATCGCGAGTTGCGCGGCAAAAAGCAAGAGGAAATTCTGCGCACCCCCAGGATGGGATGCGCTGATTTCAGCCGGTCAGCCTTTTTTGGTTGATCGAATGGGGGCTATTTTTCTGCCGGAGAGACCAGCTCCAACCCCGGAACGGTGGTCACTTCGCTGTGCTCAGTCGAAAAAATGTATTCAAGGTTACGACGCGCGGCGAGGGCATGTTCGCGTGCGAGGGCCTCGGCCCGGGCGCCCTCGCGGGCGGCGATGGCGGCGACCAGTTCGCGGTGCTGCTCCTGCCCGATGGAGAGCGAGCGGCGGAAGGCCGACAGGCGGCTTTCGTTGGGCAGGAAGGCCGAGGGCGAGGCGAAGGGCAGGCTTTTGACCCGCGCCAGCTCGCGCTCGAAGGTCAGCGATCCGGGCAGGGCGGCAAGGGCGTCGTGGAACTGGCTGTTCAGGTCCGAATAGGCTTCGAAGTCGACCTCCGAGGGATCGTCGCCGAAGACACCATCCAGCCTGCGCACGATCTCGGTGATCTCGCGCAGCTTGGCATCGCTGGTGCCACGCTCGGCCGCCAGCCGGGCCACCGTGCCCTCAAGCAGCCCGCGCAATTCCAGCGTGTCCAGCACATCGGCATAGGCGAAGCTGCGCACCATGAAGCCGCCATTGGGCGCGCGCTCGAGCAGGCCCTCTTCGGCCAGGCGCGACATGGCTTCGCGTACCGGGGTGCGAGAAATCTGCAGATCCTCGGCCATGGCGACCTCGAACAGCCGGGTGCCGCCGGGCAATTCGCCCTTGGTGACCCGCTGACGCAGCGCCATCAGGGCGCGCATCGTATGGGTCTTTGCACTGGTCTGCGATGCCATGAGCCTCTCCTGCCGGTTGATCCCTCTGTATACACTGCCCCCAAGCTGCGCCAAGCCCCTGCGCAGCCCGGGCCGGGGAGCTGTGTGATTCGTGGGCATGGCCCAT
>NZ_AFPM01000166.1 GCF_000220565.1 Oceanicola sp. S124
CGGGGCGGCTCAGGTCCGACAACCGGCCCCGGAGGGCAAAAACCCGCCACGGCACCGGCCTGTTCCGCCCCCGGGCCAGCCTATCGCCCGCCTAGTAGCCGGTCAGCCGGAAATAGCCGTTGCCGCAGTAGCCGGAGTACATCCGCGCATTGCCGACGTGACCCTGGATCCAGAACTCGGTCTTCGAGCGCGGCGACAGGCCGTTGCGGTCGATGACGATATTGCCGTCAAGATCGAGCTGGCCAGTGAAGGTGCGATTGTCAGACCAGAAGCTGATCGTGCCGTCGTGCACCTCGGCGGTAAAGCCATAGCGGTCGAGACATTCGGCATTGGGGCTGCGCCGGCCACTGTCGGTGTAGCCGCGCAGGCCCGAATAGGTGCCGTTGCGGGCCTCCCATGGATCGGCGACGGGGTGGCTCTCCTCTCCGCCCCCCTTGGTGCCCAGGAAGCGCCCCAGACCGTTGTCGGCGGGCTGCTGGTAGCTGGCCAGCTCGGCCTCCAGCGCCTCGCGGTGCTCTTCGACCTGGGGCCGGTCGGGGTTGGAGCGGTCGGCGCGCGACAGGTAGTCATCCGTGCAGGCCAGGCCGCGTTGCAGCCGCGCCTCGTCATCCGGGGCGCGCTGCTCGGCCCGCTCGAGGCAGGCGATCAGAGCGTCCCACAGCGTCGTGCCGTCGCCGCCCCCTCTGCCACCGCCCATGTCGTCCAGCTTGCCCTGCGCCCGCGCATAGCCGCGCTCCTGGGCGCGGGTGTACCAGATGCGGGCCTGCTCCATGTTGGCGCCGCCATGCACGCCGGTCTCCCAGGCCTCGCCGATCTGGTAGGCCAGCGCCCCGTCGGGGAAGCGGAAGAACAGCAGCTCGTAGACATCCGAGGGCGAGAGCCGCCCCGCCGCCCCTTCCGGGAACTGGCGCAGGTGCGCCAGGATCGGACGGGCCTGGGTGGCACGCTGGATCAGCAGCCCATAGGCGTCGATGGCCGCCGAGGGGTTGCCCATCTCGTTCTGCAGCTCGACCACGCGGAACAGGGCACGCCGCTGGTCATCCGCCGAAACCGAGGAAGACGACGCCGCGCGTTCGTACCAGAACAGCGCCTCGGGCAGGTCGCGCTGCGGCAGCGGGATGTCTTCCGACGAAAGCGTATCGCCCAGCTTCAACGCAGCGGCAGGCACGGTGCCTGCGGCGAACTTCAGGGCATCCAGCGCCCGCTCGCTCTGGCCGAGGGCCAGCATGATCACCGCGTGGTGGAAGCTGATCTGGCGGCCGTCCACCGAAGGGTCGGTGGCGGCGATGGCGCAGCTCTGGGCGGCGGCCTCGATCTCGGGCTGCTGCATCCCGAGGCTGGCGAAGCCCAGCCGGGCGGCCGTGGTCTCGCAGGTGACGACATGGGCGCGGATCTCGGCCTGGGTCATCTGGCGGCAGGCCTCGGCCTCTTTCTGGCGGGCGGTCTCGGCATGCACGCTGTCGGGATGGAACTGCAGGTAGGCGCGGTAGGAGGCGCAGGTGTTCTCGGCCTTGGTCTCTTCCCAGGCCAGGGCGGCGATGCGGGCGTTGATCTCGTCGCGCAGGTCGTCGCACTGGATATAGCGGTCGCGTTCCTCGCGGGCCTGGGCGATGGTCGGGATCAGCGCCACGCGGCCACGGATCGGCGCCTCGGTGCAGACCTGCGACAGGTCGCCCGGCGCGATCGGCTCTGGCACGCCATCGGGGCCGGTGCAGCCCTGCACCCCGTTCACATCGGCCAGAGCCAGGCAGAACTCGTTGCGCTCCGAGCGCGAGTAGTCGAGGCCGTTTTCCATCACCGGGTTCTGGCTGTGCGAGCCGCCGGGCTTGTTGCGCGCCATGCGGGCGACCGAGGATTGCAGTTCCCGGTGCAGGTCCGACAGGCGGATCGAGGGGTTGCGCGACAGCTGGGTGACCAGCACACGGGTATAGACCGACAGGCGCACGTCGTCGTCATTGGACAGGGCGGCCAGCGAGGTCTCGCCGTTGCGGGCGGAATAGAAGATCGCCGTGCCCTCGACCTTGGCGGGCACGAAGCCCTGCTCCTGCCCGACCGCCTTGGTCGGATCCGCCGAGGCCAGCGGCGAGTTGCGGCAGGCGTCGTAGAAGACCACCACGCCCTTCGGTCCGGCGTTCTTGATCACCCCCAGCACGTCGCGGTTGAAGTTCACCGCGCGGCGCTTGAAGTAGGCCTCGCGGGTGGCGACGCTGGCACCCTGGGACTGCGCCGACATGTCGACCGGCACGATGTAGTTCGAGGGATCGCCGTCGAAGGTGATGCCGTGGCCCGAGTAGTAGATCACCACCGAGCTGTCGGCATCCAGCTTCTCGGTGAAGAAGAAGATCTGGTCCTCGATGTCGCGCTTGGTGCCGTCACCGACGACCATGATGTTCTCGGCCGGATAGCCCATGTCGAGGAACAGCTTTTCCATGGCGCGGGCGTCAAGCTCGGTCACTGCAAGGTCGCTGATCGCGTCATCGTCGTAGTTGGCGTTGTAGATGATCAGGGCATAGTTGTCGGCGCTGCTCTGGCGGCTCACCGGACCGGTGACGCGCACCTCCGAGAAGTTCTTGAAGGCCACGTCCTGCGCCCGCACGGGCGACGGCAGCATGAGAAGCAGCGCGGCAGCGAAAGCAGGGGTCACCTTGCACAGGTGCCGGATCATCGTCTTCATCGTCGTCCTCTCCCAGGGCAGCGCCCCCGCAGGTCCGGGCGTGGGGGCCGGGTCGGTCTTGGTACGGGGCGTGCGCGCCTGTCCCGGCGGCCCCTTGCAATCCGGCCCGCCGGGGAAGATCCCCGGCAGGCCGATGGTTGGCCCCCCACGGCAGGGCGCCGCGGCGGGAAGGTCTGGCCTCGGCCGCGCGCTACTGCAGGCAGAGCCCATTGGCATCCAGCGCCGAGCGGTCCTCGTCGATGGTGAAGCGCAGCACCGAGGTGATCGGCACCCTGGACTGCGCCACCGGATCGGGGTGGCCGCTGGCAGTCACCGGCGCCAGGGTCTGGGCGGTGACGGTGCTGACCACCTCCGAGAAGTTCTTGGTCTGCGCGCCCTGCTGGTACTGTTCCAGCGTCTTCATCAGGTCGGTGCCCAGCTCGTCGTAGCTGGTCAGGCCGGGATAGCAGTTCACCGCGATGTCGACGCCGGTCGAGGGTGTATGCGATTGCAGCTCGCGCCCCGGCTGCGGGATCTGGCGGATCTCTCCGGCCTGCAGGACCGGGTTGCCGATGGCCGTTTCGGACAGGCGGAAGAAGGTGCCGACCGAGCTGTCGGGATAGATCACGTCCAGCAGGCAGGTCTGGTCGCTCTGCACGGTGAAGCGGACCCCCTCGCAGACCTTCAGGTGCAGCGTCTCGACATTGACCGACAGCCCCGGCCGGCCGTTCTGCGCCGCCCCCGGCGGCACCGAGACGGTCTGGCGGTCCTGCGCCACGGGCCTCGGCGCCGGTGCGGGCACGAAAGCTGCAAGCGCGGCAACAGCCGGCACAGCCCCCTGAACCTGCGGCACATAGCTGGACAGGTGGTACTGGATCTCATGGGCGGCGATGGCGGGATGGGCGCGCGGTGTGCTCCGCCAGAGACCGGCGGCGACCTGCTGCCAGGCCAGTTCCACGTCCAGCCGCTCGACCTCGCCGCGGGTCTCGATCTCGGCCATCCAGGCCGAGACGCGGGCGAAGGCCTCGCCCTGGCGCGGCAGGTTGCGCATCCGCGCCTGAAGCTCGTCCCAGGTCAGGCCGAACTCTGCCGCCAGCAGGT
>NZ_AFPM01000165.1 GCF_000220565.1 Oceanicola sp. S124
CGCCTTGCCATGGTGTTCCAGAACTACGCGCTCTATCCGCATATGAGCGTCGCCGAGAACATCGGCTACGCGCTGAAGGTCGCCGGGGTGAAGAAGCCCGAGCGCGCCGAGCGGGTCACGGCGGCCGCGCGCATCGTCGAGCTGGGAGACTATCTCGATCGCCGCCCCGGCCAGCTGTCGGGCGGGCAGCGCCAGCGCGTCGCCATCGCCCGGGCCGTGGTGCGCGAACCGCAGGTGCTGCTCTACGACGAGCCGCTTTCGAACCTGGATGCCAAGCTGCGCCACGACATGCGGATGGAGCTGGCGGGGCTGCACCGGCGCATTGGCGCCACCTCGGTCTTCGTCACCCATGACCAGGTCGAGGCGATGACCCTGGCAGACCGGATCATGGTGCTGAACAAGGGACGGATCGAGCAGTTCGATACGCCCGAGGCGATCTACCATCGCCCGGCCTCCACCTTCGTTGCAGGGTTCATCGGCTCTCCGTCGATGAACCTCGTCGACGTCATCGGCGAAGGCGGCGTGCTGCGCCTTTCCGACGGCACCGCCCTGGCGGCCCATCCCCACCGGGGGCCCGCGATCTTGGGCATCCGTCCCGAGCAGGTCGTGCCTGCCCCCGAGGGTGTCCCCGCTGAACTGACCTACTGCGAAGACCTCGGCGCCTACGCCGTGGCGACCCTGCGCCTGCCCGACGGCTCGACGCTGCGCATGTCCACGCCGCTTGGCCAGCGCGCTGCGCTCTCGGGGCGGCTGCACCTGTCGCTGCCGGCCGGGGCGCTGCATCTCTTCGACCCGACCACCGGTCTTGCCCTGCAGGCTGCCGGACAGACATTCCAGACCAAGAAAGACCACCATGACCACCTTCCGTCCTGATCCCGTCGATCATCTCACCGGCCGCGCCTATCCGGGGGCCGGGCAGCCGTCCGGCATCTCCGCGCCCGGCGAGGGGGGCAAGTTCACCGCCGAGGGCCGGATGCTGGTCTGGCCGGGCAACACGATGATCTGCCATATCGATCCCGAGAGCGACGCCCATGCCGCGCTGGTCGATATCCAGGCAGGGCTGAAGGCCGGTCCGCATGGGGGCAGCTTCACCTTCCTGCCGGCCGAGTCGCTGCACATGACTGTCTTCCAGGGCATCTCGGGGCCCGATGCCAACCGTTTCGACTGGCCCGCCGGTGTCGACAGGGACGCGACGCGCAACCAGGTGACCGCCGTGCTGAAGGCGCGCCTCGCAGGGATCTCGCTGCCGCAGTCCAGACGTATCCGCGCGCTCGAGATCTTCGCCGGCCATTCGATGACGGTCGATGGCATCGGTCCCGATGAAGAGGGGCTGCGCGAGACCCGCGCGCGGCTGAGCGAGGTCACGGGCATCGACCCGAAGGGCTTCGAGACCTATACCTTCCACATTTCGCTGGCCTACCTGCTGCACTGGCTGAGCGAAGAGGTCGCGCGCGAGGTCATCGCGCTGTCCGAGGCGCTGTTTGCAGAACACGGGCCGCGCCTGCAGGACATCCGCCTGGGCCGGGTAGAGCTGTGCAACTTCGAGCACATGCACCATTTCGAGCCCCTGCAACTGCTGTGAGGACCGAGACCATGACGACAGAGGCCCGGGGAACCGGAGAGGGCACGGGCGGCCCGGACGCACCCGCAGGTGTGAGCGCGGCCGAGGCCGACGCGCTGGTGGCGCTGGTCCGCAGGGTGGGGCAGCAGATCATCCTGCCCCGCTTCCGTCGCCTCGCCCCGGGCGAGATCGAGACGAAGTCCGATCCGAGCGATCTGGTCACGATCGCTGACCGCGAGGCCGAGGCGGCGCTTGCGGCAGGCGCCAGGGACATCCTGCCCGGTTGCGCCGTGGTCGGCGAAGAGGCCGTGGCGGAGGATCCGACCCTGCTCGGGACCATCGCCGGGTCAGAGACCTGCGTCATCCTCGATCCGGTTGACGGGACCTTCAACTTTGCCCGCGGACTGGCCGTGTTCGGGGTCATCCTTGCGGTCACGAGGCAGGGTCAGACGGTGTTCGGCCTGCTCTACGATCCGGTGCTGGACGACTGGGTCATGGCGCATCGTGGGGGCGGTGCCGAACATGTCGCGGCGACGGGGACAAGGCGGCGCCTCTCGGTGCGACGGGGTGTCGAGATCCCTCAGGCGGAAGGCATGGTGCCGCTGGATCTCTACGGCGGTGCGCGACGGACCCGTCTCATGGGCGCCTTCGAGGCCGTGCGCAGTGTCCGTTCGCTGCGCTGCTCCTGCCACGAATACCGGATGCTGGCGATGGGACAGGCGGACTTCGTGGTGAACGGGTCCCTCAACCCCTGGGATCATGCCGCCGGCGTGCTGGTGCTCGAAGAGGCGGGGGGCTGTGTCCTGGTCGATGGAACGTCCAGCTATCGCCCGACGATGAGGACGGGCCGCCTCACTGCAGCAACGGGCAAGGAGCTGACCGCGACGCTCGCCGCGGTGGAGTGGTAGCAGTGGCGTGCTGAAGGCACCGGGGCGCCTGAGCGTCCCGGCCTCCGGCACCCTGTCCCGGTCCGTCAGGGCTGTGGATCGGCCCGGGCTTCCTGTCCGGGCGGCCTCAGCCCGTCCGCGCTGTTCGTCAGGCGGACAGATGGCGGCGGGATGTCCAATCGCACTCTCCGCTTTGCCATCCTGAAGGCCTGCCGCGGTCTCGGGCCTGTCACGGGTCTAGGCCTGTCGCCCGGCAAGGGGCGCGATGCGCTGCGCTGGAGGATCGCGATGCTGGAGTTCTATCACTCGCCGGGAAGCTGTTCGAACGGCATACTGTTGCTGCTGCATGAGCTGGGGGCGTCGTTCGACCTGCATCTGGTCGATGTCCGCAAGGGCGAGCAGAGGGCTCCGGCCTATCGGCAGGCCAATCCCAAGGGCAAGGTTCCGGCCCTTGGCCTGCCCGGCGGTGGCGTGCTGACCGAGTTCCCGGCGATTGCCGTCTGGCTGGCCGCGCATCACCCGGATGCCGGGCTATGGCCCGCTGACCGGATGGCGCAGGCGCGCCTTGTCGAGGCGCTCGATTTCATGATCGGTTCGGTCCACATGCGCGGCTTCACCTTCGTGAAGCTGCCGCAGAAGTTCCTTTCGGACCCGGAAGGGCAGGCCGCCCTGCGCGCCCATGGCCGCGACGAGGTCTCGCGCGGGCTGGATCTGCTGTCGGACCAGATGGGGCAGGGGGACTACCTGCTGGGCGAATTCTCCATCGCCGATACGGCGCTGTTCTTCCTGCTTTGCTGGGCGGAGGAGGAGGGCTTCGCGATGCCGCCGAATCTTGCGGCCTGCCTCGCGCGCCTCAGGGCGCGTCCCGCCTGCCGGGCCGCCGCCCCGATGCTGCGCCGCCGGGTCTCCGCATGAGACAGGCGCGCAATATCCTCTTCGTGATGTTCGACCAGCTGCGCTGGGATTACCTGTCCTGCTACGGCCATCCGACCCTGAAGACCCCGCATATCGACCGGCTGGCGGCGCGGGGTGTCCGCTTCACCCGCGCCTATGTGCAGGCGCCGCTCTGCGGGCCGTCGCGGATGTCGACCTATACCGGGCGCTACGTCCACAGCCACGGGGCCAGCTGGAACGCCACGCCGCTGAAGGTGGGCGAGCAGACCATGGGCGATCATCTCCGCCGTGCGGGCATGGACTGCTGGCTGGTCGGCAAGACCCACATGGCCGCCGATGCCGAGGGCATGGCCCGGCTGGGGCTGGAACCCGACAGCGTGATCGGCGCGCGGGTCGCCGAATGCGGCTTCGACGTCTTCGAGCGCGACGACGGCATGCGCGCGGTCGGCCCCGATGGGCCGCTGAAGGAGCCCGGCGGCACTGCCTATGACGCCTACCTCGCCGCGCGCGGCTACCCGGGCGACAACCCCTGGCACGACCATGCGAATTCCGGCGTCGATGCCGCGGGCAACGTGCTGTCGGGCTGGTTCATGCAGAACGCGGGCGAGGCGGCGAATATCGAAGAGCCGGACAGCGAGACCCCCTATCTCACCCGCCGCGGCATGGAGTTCATCGAGGGCCGTGGCGAGGCACCCTGGCTCTGCCATCTCAGCTATATCAAGCCGCATTGGCCCTATATCGTGCCTGCGCCCTACAACGACATGTACGGGCCCGGCGATGTGTTGCCGCCCAATCGCAGCGCCGCCGAATACGACAATGCCCACCCGGTGCTGAAGGCCTTCATGACCACCCCCGTAGGCCAGGCCTTCGCCCGTGACGACGTGCGCGAGGCGGTGATCCCCGCCTACATGGGCCTGATCAAGCAATGCGACGACCAGATGGGGCTGCTCTTCGACTGGCTGGAGAAGACGGGCCGGATGGAGGACACGATGATCGTGCTGACCTCCGATCATGGCGACTTCCTTGGCGATCACTGGATGGGCGAAAAGACCTTCTTCCAGGATGCGGCCGTGAAGGTGCCGCTGATCATCTACGATCCCTCACCCGAGGCCGATGCCACGCGGGGCACGACCTGCGACGAACTGGTCGAGGCCATCGACCTTGCGCCGACCTTCGTGGACGTGGCGGGTGGAACTGTGCCCGAGCATGTGCTGGAAGGGCATTCGCTGTTGCCGCTGCTGCACGGGGCAGGGGGATGGGAGCGCGACCGGGTGATCTGCGAATACGATTTCGCCGCCACGCCACTGGCCGACCGCCTCGGGCTCTCGGTCCGCGAGGCGGTGATGTTCATGGTCGCCGACACGCGCTGGAAGCTGATCCATTGTGAAGGGGACTTCCCGCCGCTTCTTTTCGATCTCGAGAACGATCCGGACGAGTTGGTCGATCTGGGGCGGGACCCGGCCCATGCGGAGGTGGTCGCGCAGATGTACGCCAAGCTGCATGCATGGACCCGCCGCGTGGCACAGCGCACCACCCGTACCGAGGAACAGCTGGTCGAGCTGCGCAAGACCCTGCGGCGGCGCGGCGTGGTGCTGGGCGTCTATGACGAGAACGACGTGCCGCTGGATCTGACCGTGGCGTATCGCGACCGCAAGGCACCCGACAGGCGGGGCTGAGCCTGCGCAGAGCGTCCCGGGCGTCCACTCTGCGAACAGCCTGTCCCCGCCAATGGCCCCTGAAAGGGTGGCGGGGGAGAAAGGGAAAGCCTCCCGGCACTGCCTCAAGGGCCTGCCAGGAGCGAGAGCCGACAGCGAAAGGTAGAAGCGATGTCCCCATTCCCGACCGAGGTGCCCGTGGTGATCGTGGGCGCAGGCCCGACCGGGCTGACCACGGCCAACCTGCTGGCCCGCTACGGTGTCGACTGCCTGCTGCTGGAACGCGACGGCGGCCCGATGAACCTGCCGCGCGCCATCGTCATCGACGACGAGGGGGCACGGGTGCTGCAGGTCTTCGGGCTGGACCGCACCTATCTGAAGGGCACGATGGAGGGCATCGGCTCGCGCTACTACGATGACGCGGGCAATTGCTTTGCCGAAACCGGGCGCGGCCCGCGCAACTTCGGCTTCGCCAAGCGCCAGTTCATCTTCCAGCCCGAGCTGGAAGCGGCCCTGCGCGACCGTCTTGAGGAACAGGCCCCCGGCACCCTGCGCTTCGGTGCCGAGGTGACGGAGATCCGGCAGGAGGGTGACACCGCGCTGGTCACCGTCACTGATCCTGATGGCCGCCGGCACCAGATCCGCACCGGCTGGGTGCTCGCCTGCGACGGCGGCCGCAGCCCGATCCGCGAGAGCCTCGGCATCCCGATGTCGGGCAATACCTACGAAGAGGACTGGATCGTCGTCGACACACGCAACGATCCCGATGACTCGCTCTTTTCCAAGTTCTTCTGTTCCGACGTGCGGCCCACCGTCTCGGTTCCCGCGCCCAATGGCGGGCGGCGTTACGAGTTCATGCTGCTGCCGGGCGAAACCCGCGAGCAGGCGATGAGCGACGAGATGCTCTCGGGGCTGATGGCGCCGCTGCGGCCCTGGCGCCCCGAGGACATCATTCGCCGCACGGTCTATACCTTCCATGCCCGCATGGCCGAGCAGTTCCGCGCCGGACGTATCCTGCTGATGGGGGATGCGGCGCACCTGACGCCGCCCTTTGCAGGGCAGGGGATGAACGCGGGCCTGCGTGATGCCCACAACGTCGCCTGGAAGGTCGCGGTCCATGTTCTCGGCGGGGCGGCTGACCGGCTGGACAGCTACGAGGCCGAGCGCCGCGCGCCAGCCTGGGACATGATCCAGCTGGCCGTGGCCATGGGCTCGATCGTGATGCCTGCGGGGCGCGACCAGATCGTCTTCCGCGACCTTCTGCTGAAGGCGCTGCAGCCCTTCCCGAATGTCCGCGACTACCTGATCCAGATGCGCTTCAAACCGAAGCCGCGCTACCGGGCCGGGCTCTTCCTTGGCCTTGATGCGCCCGAGCTGGACGCCTCTCTGGTTGGCGAGATGATCCCCCAGCCCGAACTCGCAGGAGCGGCGCCTGGCCTGCTGGACGAGGCGCTTGGCCCTGGCTTTGCGCTGATCGCGCAGGATGGCGGGGGCGCGGCGGCGCTCGAGGCGCTGGAGCAGACCAGCCTGATGGGGTTGCCGCTGGCAAAGGTGGTTCTGGACACCACCGGATGCGGTGCGGGGCTTGTGCCCGCCGATGCCACCGTGGCGCGGCCCTTCCGCACCCATCGGGACCAGATCATGCTGATCCGTCCGGACCGCTACTGCGCCGCCGCCGTGGCGCCCGGGGCGCTTGGACAGATGCTGAAGGACTACGCTGCCGCGCTTGGCGGCGCGACCACCGGACGGCAGGTGGAACGCCTGACCGCCTGAGATCCGCGCGGCGGGGAGGCCGCGCGGCACACATAGGGAGGAGAGACGATGAACATGGTCTGGAACAGATCCATGTCCCTGGCCCGTGGCCTGGCTTTGCTGGGTTTCGTGGGGCTTCTTGTACTTGCGCTGATGACCACGCTGGACGTGGGGCTGCGCTGGCTCTTCAAGGCGCCGATCCAGGGGGTGAACGATGTCAGCTCGGTCGTCATGGCCGTGGTGATCTCGGCCTGCATTCCGGCGAACCTCGCCATGAAGCAGAACATCCGGGTCGAGGTCTTCGGCGCGCTCGGCGGTCGCTGGCTGGACCGGCTGCTGGAGGTACTTTCCAGCGCGCTGACCATGGTCTTCATCCTGCTCATCGCCTGGCAGTTCGTGCCCTATGCGCTTTCGCTGCACGAGAACGGTGACCGCACCTGGGTGCTGGGCTGGCCGGTCTGGCCCTGGTGGAGCGTCGCCACGGTGATGGTCTGCCTCGCTGCCTTCGTGCAGGCCATGGTTCTGCTGCTCGACCTTATGGCGCTTTTCGGCGGGCAGGACCCGCACCGCCCGGAGACAGAGACCCCCGAGACCGCTGCCTGACCCAGCCCCAGCCAAGGACCAGACCCAATGGATCCCCTCATCCTCGCCCTTCTGGGCTGCGCAGCCATGATGTTGCTCATCGTGCTGCATGTGCCGATCGGCATTTCCATGGCCCTCGTCGGCGTGACGGGCTTTGCCCTTGTCGTCGGCTGGGGCCCCGCCCTGTCGCTGATGGCGACCGAACCCGCCTCGGCCATGAGTTCCCTGGATCTCGCCGTCATCCCGCTGTTCATGCTCATGGGCAGCCTTGCCGCCGCCGGCGGGCTGGCGACCGATGTCTACGACATGGCGGGCGCCCTTCTGGGCCATCGGCGCGGCGGGCTGGCGACCACCACCGTCGTCGCCAGCGCCGGTTTCGGCGCCATCTGCGGCTCGGGCGTGGCGACCACCGCCACCTTCGGGCGTGTCGCCATGCCCGAGATGCTGGCCCGCAACTACGCCCCGGGTGTCGCCGCCGGTGCCATCGCGGCGGGCGGGACGCTGGGCATCATCGTGCCGCCCTCGGCGATGATGATCCTCTATGCCGTGCTGACCGAGCAATCGGTGCTGGAGCTGTTCACCGCTGCCATCATCCCCGCCTTCCTTGCCGTCGCCTTCTACGCCGCCGCCGTGCAGGCCATGGTCTGGCGCAACCCGGACGCCGCGCCGAAATCCCCCCGCCTGCCGCTGAAGGAGCGGCTGGCCGCCATCGGGCGTGCCTGGGGGGTGATCCTGCTGGCGGTGGTGGTGCTGGGCGGGATCTACTCGGGCATCTTCACGGTGAACGAGGCCGCCGCCATCGGCGTGGTGATCGCCTTCTTCTTCGCGCTGCTGCGCCGCCGCCTCGACCGGCGCACCTTCCTGCGGGTCATGGCCGAGGCCAGCGGCTCGACCGCGATGATCTACATCATGGTCTTCGGCGCGACGATCTTTTCCTACTTCATCTCGGTCACCGGAGGCGCGGCCTACCTGGTCGACCTGATCTCGTCGGCCTCGGTGCATCCGCTGAGCGTGATCTTCGGCATCCTGCTTCTCTATATCCTGCTCGGGGCCTTCTTCGACGAGGTCGCGGCCATGGTCATCACGCTGCCCTTCGTGATCCCGGTGATCCAGGGGCTGGGCTACGACCTGGTCTGGTGGGGGATCATCAACGTGGTGGTGATCGGCATCGGCATGATCACCCCGCCGATCGGCATCAACGTGATGCTACTGAATTCGATGTACCGCGATATCCGCATCACCACGATCTACCGCGGCATCATGCCCTTCCTCTGCGCCGATCTGCTGCGGCTGGCAGTGCTGGTGCTGTTCCCGCCGCTGACGCTCTGGCTGCCGTCGGTGCTGGGATGAGACCCGCGGAGTCTGTCTGCCAGGCGGACATTTCCGGCAGGCCCGTCGAGCGCGGGCCTGCCCGGGGCCAAGCTTTGAGGCGCAAACACGCGAATGGGAGGACACCATGAAACTTACCAAGATTGCCCTGGCAGCGCTGCTGGCCAGCGGTCTGGCGGGCGCGGCCCAGGCCGAGGTCCTGCGCTTTTCCAGCTTCGAGCCGCCGGTGGCCCATGTCACCAAGAACATCCTCACCCCCTGGGCGGAGGAGGTGAACGCGGCCTCGGGCGGAGACCTAAACATCCAGATCTTCCCGGGCGGCACTCTGGGCCGCAACCCGGCGCAGCAGCTGAAGCTGGTCGAGGACGGCGTGGCCGATATCGCCTGGGTGATCCCCGGCTACACTCCCGGCCGCTTCAACGAGGGCACGGTCGCCGAGCTGCCCTTCCTGGTGCCCAGCTCCGAGGTCGGTTCGGCCGCCATGTGGTCGCTCTACGAGGACGGTGTGTTCAAGGGGGACTACGAGGACTTCAAGCTGATCGGCGTCATGGTCTCTGCGCCCAACGGGCTGGCGAGCACGGTCGAGATCACCGGGCCGGCGGATCTGAAGGGGCAGAATCTGCGCGCGCCGGGGCCGACCATGCTGTCGGCGATCAAGTCGCTCGAGGCCGTGCCGGTCGGCGGCATCACCGGACCGACCCTGGCCGAAAGCGCCAGCCGGGGGCTGATCGCGGGCACCTTGACCCAGTTCGGTGCCATCGAGACCTTCCGCTTGGGGGACGTGATCTCGCACTACGTCGACCTGCCTCTCGGCGCGACGCCGATGCTGATCGTGATGAACCAGGCCAAGTACGACAGCCTTTCGGACAAGGCCAAGGCCGCCATCGATCAGCATTCCGGGGCTGCCTTCTCGGCCCGCTTCGGGGCCTCCTTCGATGCCAATGTCGCCGAGGCGCGCGCGCGCATCCTGGCCGAGAACGACATCGCCGTGCTGGAGCCAGATGCCGCGCTGAGCGCCAAGTGGGAAGAGGCCATGGCCGTCGCCACCGCCGACTGGATCGCCGCGACGGACAACGGCCAGGCCATCTACGACGCCTTCCGGGCCGGGATCGCCGAGGCCTCTGCGGCCAACTGATCCCTCGGGTCATCCCTCCGGCGGCGCGGTCTTCGCGCTGCCGGTTCCTTTTGTGAGGACAGCATGCAGCGCACGCATGATATCATCGAGATCAGCCAGCTGATCCAGGCCTGGGGCCATTGCCGCGACCAGGGCCGCTGGGATGATCTGGCCGCGATCTTCACCGAGGACGGCACCATCAGCGTCACCTGGTTCTCGGGCCCGTTCCGCGATTTCGTCGACGCCTCGCGCCGGATGCACCAGCCGCGCGGTCCTCGGGTCAAGCACCTGATCGGCCAGCCCGTCGTGCAGTTGAACGGCACCCGCGCGCTGGCCGAAACCAATGTCCAGATCCTCGGCCGTTTCGACATCGCGGGCACGCCGGTCGATTACACCAGCTACGCGCGCTTCCTCGACAGGCTGGAGCTTGGCGCAGGCGGCTGGCAGATCCGCCACCGCGAGGCCGTTTATGAAAAGGACCGGCTGGACCCGGTGGTCCCTGGCGCGGATTTCACCCGGTTCATGGCCGAGACCGATTTCTCTGACCTGCCTGAACCCTTCCGCTATCTCGGGTATCGTCTGCTCAGCGCGGGACGGGCCCTGCATCCGGGCATCCTGTCTGACGGCGCACCCGAGGCCGAGGCCGCGCTGGCCGGGGCCCAGGACTGGCTGGCAGGATCGGCCTAGCCCAGTTCCCTCAGCCCGTCCGAGATCCGCGCCGCGCTGTCCAGCAGCTTCTGGCGGTACATCTCCAGCGCCGTCTCGAAGCTCAGGGCGCTGGCGGTCCAGATGATGGTCAGGCAGGCAATCACCCGCTCGCCGCGCCGGATCGGGGCCGAGATGCTCTGGGTGGCCAGCCGGTAGCCTTCCTTGCGGTAGCCGACACCGAGGCGCCGGGTCTCCTCCAGAATGCGCTCAAGCGGGCCATCATGTTGGACGTAGGGCGGGGCGATACCCAGCTGGGCGCGCATTCCGGCCAGGGTCTGGCGGCGCTCTTCCTCGGGCGAGAAGGCCAGGTAGGCGCGCCCGCCAGCGGTTTCAAGCACCGGGAGTTTCAGCCCGACCATGCCGTGGTCGATGGAATAGGGGCTGATGTTGTGGGTCGACTCGCGGATCTCCATCTGGTGGTCGTTGAACACCACGAGATCGAGCGGCCAGAGGATGTCCCGCCCCAGTCGGACCATCTCGGGCACGGCGCTCTGCGTCACCCAGTCCTCGTCCCGGTAGCCGGAGCTCAGCGACTTGGCCTGCAGCGTCAGCCGCCACTTGTCCGAGGAGTGATCGCGGATGACGAAGCCCAGCCCTTCGAGCGTTTCCAGCAGGCGGTAGACGGTGGGGCGCGGGATCTCGGTCGCGGCGGCGATCTCGGCGGCCTTGAGGCCGTTGCGCTGGTTGATCACCTGCAGCACGCGCAACCCGCGCTCAAGTGATCTGACTGATCCGAAACCCGACATGGCCGTGCCTCCTTCTCCGACCGGAACGCTAGCGCCGCCCCCCCGAAGCGGCAAGGCGTGGCGGCAGGATCTGTCCGCTGGCCGGACAGCGGCAAGGGGGGGCGGGCCTCGTGGCGGGGCAGGGCCTAGCCTTGCGGCAACGGGGCGCCACTGCGCCCGCAGGCGTCAGGGGAGAGAGGCAGATGGCACTCACATCGCTGGGATATATCGGCATCCGGTCCGCCCGGACCGAGGACTGGAGCGGCTTTGCCACCGGCCTTCTGGGCATGCAGCAGGTGGATCGCGGCGGCAGCAGCCGCGCCTTCCGCATGGACGACCGCAAGCAGCGCCTGCTGGTCACCGGCGACGGCGACGAGGGGCTGGATTTCCTCGGCTGGGAGGTCGACAGCCCGGAAGAGCTGGACCGCCTCGCCAGCCGTCTGGAAAACGCGGGTCACGCGGTGAGGCTGGAAGGCGCGGCGCTGGCCGATCAGCGGTTGGTGAGCCGGCTGATCTCGTTCAAGGATCCCGACGGCAACCATATCGAGGTGTTCTGCAAGCCGCAGATCGCCAGCGATCCCTTCCAGCCCGGCCGCCCGATCTCGGGCTTCAAGACCGGCACGCTGGGGATGGGGCACGCGGTGCTGCATGTCGCCGATGTCGAGGGGCTGCTGCCCTTCTACCGCGACCTGCTGGGGTTCAGCGTCACCGACTACGGGCGCACGCCCTTTCCGCTGTACTTCTTCCACCTGAACGGACGCCATCACAGCTTCGCCATGGTCGGCTCGGGCCGCAAGGGGCTGCACCATTTCATGGTCGAGCTGCAGGCGCTGGACGACGTCGGGCAGGGCTATGACCTGGCCGAGGCCGAGGAGGGACGGGTGGCCTACACCCTCGGCCGCCATTCCAACGACCACATGCTGAGCTTCTATGCCAACAGCCCCTCGGGTTTCTTCGTCGAATACGGCTGGGGCGCGCGGGTGATCGAGCCCGAGACCTGGGAGCCGCACGAGACCACCGACGGCCCCAGCTACTGGGGCCACGAGCGGGTACACATGCCCGAGGGCGACCCGGGTCGCGAGCGGCTGCGCGAGATGCGCATGGATGCCGCGCGGCGCGGCGTGCGGGCCGCTGATCCGGTTCCGAACTGCGCCTGGCTCGATGCCGTGGTACGACAGGAATAGCCAAGTTTTTCGTCCCCTTCCCAGACCGATCCAAAGGAGGCGCGGGCCTGCCCGCGTGTGCCCCATGAGCCATCCCAAAGAACAGACCGCCGTTGTCATCTCGCAGCCCGGCGGCCCCGAGGTCCTGCTGCCTGCGCAGGTGCGGGTGCCCGAGCCCGGCCCGGGTCAGCTGCTGATCCGCGTTGTCGCCGCCGGGGTGAACCGTCACGATTGCCTGCAAAGGGCGGCGGGCGTCCATCATGACGGCTCTCCCGTGCCCGGGCTCGAAGCCGCCGGAGAAGTCGTCGCCATCGGCGCAGGCGTCACCGATGTCGCCCCCGGCGACCGGGTGATGGTCCTTCTCCAGGGTGGCGGCTATGCGCAATATGCGCTGGCCGAGGCCGCCGTCACCATGCCCATCCCCGAGGGGATGGAGATGGTCGAGGCGGCGGCGCTGCCCGAAGCGCTCTTCACCGCATGGTGGAATTTCTTCTTCCTGATGACCCTTCGCCCCGAGGATTTCGCCCTGATCCATGGCGGCACCAGCGGCGTGGGCCACCTCGCGCTGCAGGCCCTCTCGGCCCTTGGCTATCGGGTGCTGGCCACCGCCGGCAGTGCCGCCAAGGTCGAGGCGGCGCGCGGCTTCGGCGCCATGGCCGCCTTCAACTACCGTGACGAGGGCTTGGCCGAGGCCGTGCTTGAGGCGACGGGCGGGCAGGGGATCGGTGCGCTGCTGGATGTCTCGGCGGGCGCGCACCTGGCGCAGGACCTGGCAATGATGGCACCGGATGGCTGTATCGCGCATCTGTCCGCCGGGGGTGGGGCGGCCCTGTCGGTGCCGCTGCGGCCCCTGATGGCGAAACGCATACGGATCACCGGCTCGTTCCTGCGGCCGCTCGAGGCCTCGCGGAAGGCAGAAGTGGCGCTGCGCCTGCGTCGTGAAGTCTGGCCCCTGCTGGGGGCCAAGGTGCGAGCGACCATCGCCGCCAGCTACCCGCTTGAGCAGGCCTGCGAGGCGCATCGCGACATGGAGAAAGGCAGCCATATCGGCAAGTTCGTCCTTTTCACCTGAGCGCACCAGCCGCCCTTGTCCGCAGGACGGACAGTGCCGATCCTGGCCCGGCAGTGCTGCGGGGCCCGCGCTATCACCAATCGAAAGATCCAACCCGGAGCCGAACCATGCGTATCTCTTCCTATCTCCTGGCCGATGGCACGGCCTCTTATGGCCTTGTCGAGGGCGACCGCCTGCGCGACGCGGGCCCCAACCTGCGCGCCCGCCACGCCGACCTGCGGGCGCTGATCGCCGCGGGCGCGACCGGGGAGCTGGCCAAGGCCGAGGGCCCCGAGCTGGCGCTGTCCGAGGTCACCCTGCTGTCGCCGCTGCCCAATCCGGACAAGATCATCTGCATCGGTCTGAACTACATGACCCATATCCGGGAAACCGGCCGCGACAAGCCCGCCAAGCCCTCGATCTTTACCCGCTACCCGTCGTCTGTCGTTGGCCACGCCCAGCCGATGATCCGCCCCAAGGCCTCGGACTGGTTCGATTTCGAGGGAGAGCTGGCGGTGGTCATCGGCAAGCCCGGCCGTAATATCCCGGAAGAGAAGGCCTTCGATCATGTGGCGGGCTATTCCTGCTTCAACGACGGCTCGATCCGCGACTACCAGCGCCATACCTCGCAGTTCTGGGCCGGCAAGAACTTCACCGACAGCGGTGCCATGGGCCCCTGGCTGGTCACCGCAGACGAGCTGACCGACCCCGCCGCGCAGACGATGGAGACCCGGCTGAACGGCGAGGTGGTGCAGTCGACGCCGATCGGCGACCTGGCCTTCAGCATCCCCGAACTCATCGCCTATCTCTCGATCGTGACCGAGCTCCTGCCGGGAGACATCATTGCCACCGGCACGCCAAGCGGTGTCGGCCTGTTCCGCGAGCCGAAGCTGTTCATGAAGGATGGCGACCGGATCGAGGTCGAGATCTCGGGCATCGGCACCCTGTCGAACCCGATCCGCGACGAGGCCTGAGCCGCGCCGCCGCCGCGCGGTCCCGCAGGATCCGGTGTGCGGACGTGAGGCGATCTCTGGGGCTGCCCCGAGATCGCCGACCAGAGAGTGCCCGCCGGGTGCCTGGGCCTGCGGGGCCGGGACGCAGACGTCAGGCGCAGCCTGCGTGCCCTGTCCGGTTTGCTGCCCCGGCCTGCGCGCCGGTCAGCCGATTTGCTTGCTGTCTTGGCCGATGCAAGGGGGCGGGAGATGCCCGGGGTGTGCAGGCCCCGCCGGGGTCGCGGCGGAGCCCGGTCGCCTGGCCGGGGGCGCGAGGCCCTGAGGGCCGCTAGTCCGGCAGGGCGACGCCCGCGCAGGCAGCCTCATCGCCGCCGCAGCAATCCTCCAGCAGGAACCGGACGAGGCCGTTTACCGCCTCGAAGCGTGGCGCATACTGAATTTCGCGGTGCTGGCGTTCCGAGCTGACCAGCCCAGCCCGCTTCAGCGTCGCGAGATGCCCCGACAGGGTCGAGGGTTTGATATCCAGCAGACGTCCGACCTCCATCGCCGGCGTGCCCTCGGGGCCGCGCCTGACCAGCAGGCGAAAGATCTCGAGCCGCGTGTCATGGGCGAGGGCGCCGAAGGCGTCGATGGCTAAAGATTGCTCCATGTTTCGTCATTACGGGAAATGAGGCGTGTTGACAAGCAGGGCACGCCTGCTCTAGGCAGCTCTTAATTCGCGAATGGGCGAAATGACGAAGACATGACACGCCGGAGTCCGCAAATGTCCGATACCGCCGCCCCGGCCCCCATGGGCCGCTTCGAGCGCCTGCTGACCCTCTGGGTCGCGATGGCCATGGCGGCGGGGGTCGCCGTCGGGACCATGGCCCCCGGCCTCGTCAATGCCATTGCGGCGGCCGAGGTCGCCTCGATCAACCTCGTCGTGGCGGTGCTGATCTGGGCGATGGTCTATCCGATGATGGTCAGCGTCGATTTCGGTGCCGTTGCCGGAGTGGCGCGCCAGCCCCGCGGGCTGCTGGTCACCCTTGTCGTCAACTGGTTGGTCAAGCCGTTCACCATGGCCGCCCTCGCGGTGCTCTTCTTCGACCATGTCTTCGCGCCCTGGATCGCCCCCGAGGACGCGGCGCAATATGTCGCCGGCCTGATCCTGCTGGGCGCGGCCCCCTGCACGGCGATGGTCTTCGTCTGGAGCCAGCTGACCCGCGGCGACGCCACCTACACGCTGGTGCAGGTTTCTGTGAACGATCTTGTCATGGTGGTGGTCTTCGCGCCCATCGTGGCGCTGCTGCTCGGGGTGACAGAGATCGTCGTTCCCTGGAACACGCTGCTGCTGGCGACGCTGCTCTACGTGGTGCTGCCGCTGGTCGCAGGCCTGCTGACCCGCCGGGCCCTCGGGTCGCAACCGGCCATTGCCACCTTCACCGCCGGCATCAAGCCGCTGTCGATCCTCGGGCTGATCGCCACGGTTGCGATCCTGTTCGGCCTGCAGGGCAATACCATCCTCTCGCGGCCGGGGGTGATCGCGCTGATCGCCGTGCCGATCCTGATCCAGTCCTACGGCATGTTCGCCCTGGCCTATGGTGCGGCCTTCCTGCTGAAGGTGCCGCACCGGATCGCCGCGCCCTGCGCGCTGATCGGCACGTCGAATTTCTTCGAGCTGGCGGTGGCCGTGGCGATCAGCCTGTTCGGGCTGCATTCGGGGGCGGCCCTGGCCACCGTTGTGGGTGTCCTGGTCGAGGTGCCGGTGATGCTGTCGCTCGTGGCCATCGCGAACCGCACCCGCGACCGTTTCCCCGGGGCCTGATGCATGAGCAATCCCTTCCTCCTTCCCGCGCGGGGCGCCTGGCGCCCAAGGCGATCCTGGCGGGGCGCCCTCCTGCCTCTGGCCGACAGTCCCGGCGGGGCACACCAGCCGCCGTGGATCAGCGAGAGCCGGCACGCTGAAGGGGGCGACAGCTGCCCGACACTTCGGGCGCGGGTCCTCTGATGGCCGGTCTGGCGGCGGGGATCGACCGTGCCTTCGCTTTCATCGGGCTTCAGCCGCAGCGATTTGCCCTGGCGCATCCCGAACGGGCCGAGCGGCTTGCCTTCTGGTTGCTGGGCGTGGCGCAGACCGTTGGCTATGGCGCGTTCTACTACATCTTCGGGGCGCTGCTGCTGGCCTGGGAGGGGGCGCTGCCCTATGGCAAGGGCTGGCTGGCCTTTGCCTTCATGTGCGCGACGCTGACCGCAGCGGTCGTCTCGCCCTTCGCCGGGCGTCTGGTGGACGCGGGCAGGGGGCGCTGGTCGTTGACCGGAGGGCTGGCCGTCGGGGCCGCCGCGCTGCTGCTGCTGTCCGCCTCGCAGACCTACGCGATGTTCTTCCTGGCCTGGATCGGGCTGGGCGTGGCCGAGGGCCTCTGCCTCTACGAGGTCTGTTTCGCCTTCGTCACCCGCACCACCCACGAGCGCGCCCGCAAGGGGATCACGCGGATCACCCTTGTCGCGGGCTTCGCCTCGACCCTCGCCTATCCTGCCGGAGCCTTCCTGGCGGAGGCCCTGGGCTGGCGGGGGGCGGTGCTGTGCTTTGCCGGGGTGGTTGTCCTGGTCGGCCTGCCTGCGATCTTCGCCGGGGCCAGCATGCTGGAAGGCCGTTCCGGGGACGCCCCGGCGCCCGAGCGCAAGGCCGAAGATCAAGGGGCCTTCGCCGCCGCACGCGCTCGACCCGAATTCTGGCTGATCCTCGTCGCCTTCACGCTGATCGGACTGGCCTATGCCATGGTCATCACCCACGTCATGCCGATCCTGACGGACCGGGGGCTGAGCCTGGGCCAGGCGGTGCTTGCGGCCTCGCTGTTCGGGCCGATGCAGGTCGCCGGGCGCCTGGCCATGATGCTGGCGGGGGATCGGGTGACCGGGTCGACGGTGGCGGCGGTGTCCTTCGTCGGCGTGGCCTCGGCGATTGCCGTGCTGCTCTTCCTGGTGCCTGTCCTGCCGCGGGCCGGGTTCGCCTTCGCCCTGCTGTTCGGAGCGAGCTTCGGGGTGATCAGCATCCTGAAGCCCGTCGTGATGGCCGAGGTGCTGGGCCGCCGCGGTTTCGGCCAGATCGCGGGCTTCATGGCGGTGCCCTTCCTGATCGCCGGTGCGCTGGCGCCGCAGGTGGCCGCGCTGCTCTGGCGCATCTCGGGCTATGACCTGGCGCTGCTCGTGGCGCTTGGCTTGTCGGCCCTGGCGCTGGCGGCGCTGTCCCTGCTGATCCTGCGGGACCGGCGCCTGCCCCGGTGAACCGCGCCCGGATGGCCGATGCCGTCCCGCCCCGTTCCGGTTTGGCCCGCCCCGCCTGGCGGGCAGGGCGGACCAGTGTCAGGCCGCAGTGTCCATCAGAGAGAGCATCGCCAGGCTGAGCGCGCGCACGGCCGTCGGGATGCAGGCCTCGTCCAGATCGAAGTCACTGCGGTGCAACATCGTCTTGTGGTGTTCGAGCGCCGAGCCGATGCGCAGGTGCGCCGAGGGTTTGCGGCTGGCGAACTCGGCGTAGTCCTCGCTGCCCATCGAGCCCTGGGGCAGCTCGATGATCTTGGCCTCGCCCAGGATCTGGCGGGCAGAGACCAGCACCGGGTCGAGGATCGCGCGGTCATTGACCACGGGCGGGACGCCGGTGTGGAAGGTGGGCTCGATCTCGAGCCCGAATTGCGTGGCGACACCTGCGCATTGGGCCTGGATGGCCTCGCGGATCAGGCTGCGCACGGCGGGATCCTGGCTGCGGGTGGTGCCTTCGAGGCGGACACTGTCGGGGATCTGGTTGCGCGCGGTGCCGCCCTCGATGCGTCCGAAGGACAGCACGGCGGCCGAGAGCGGGGCGACCTGGCGGCTGACGATGCTCTGCAGCCCGCTGACAAGCGCCGCGGCCGCGACGATGGGATCCCGGGCAAGATGGGGATGCGCGCCGTGCCCGGAGGTGCCGCGGATCTCGATGTCGAAGGGGTCGGTCGAGGCGAAGGCGGTGGCCGGGTGCCAGCCGATGGTGCCACCGGGGATCAGCGGCCAGTTGTGATAGCCCAGGACGATGTCCGGGTCGCAGTGATCGAAGAGACCGTCCTCGAGCATCGCGCGGGCGCCGCCCAGGCTTTCCTCGGCGGGCTGGAAGATGAACATCGCCTTGCCGGGCAGGCTGCCGAGGCGGGACAGCACACGCACGACCCCGAGCAGGATCGCGGTATGGGCGTCATGGCCACAGGCATGGGACTTGCCGTCGACGGTCGAGACATAGTCGGGGGTGCCGGTCTCGTGGATCGGCAGGGCGTCGAAATCACCGCGCAGGGCGATCACCGGGCCCGAACCGTCACCGATGGTGGCGCAGAGGCCGGTCTTGCCGAAGCCGCCGGTCCAGCTGACGCCGAGCTTGTCCAGCTCGTCCTTGATCATCGCCGAGGTCTTGACCTCTTCGAAGGCCAGTTCGGGGTTCTGGTGCATCCAGCGGCGAATACCGATCAGCTCGTCGGTGATCTCGGCGGTGATGGCGTCGATCTGGGAGATCAGGTTGGTGGCGTCAGGCATGGTCTTCCTCGGACAAAGAGAGGGCGCCCCCCGGTGGCAGCACCGGGGAGGGCCCGTTTTCGGAAACGGTCGTCGGGGCTAAGGCCGCCGGGTCAGTTCGCGCCGATCTCGGCGATACGGGCGTAGACCTCCGCGCCCCAGGTCGCGGTGCCCAGCTCGTCGCGCACCGACTTGGTCGCCTCGATGAAGGGGGCCTTGTCGGGGTAGGTGACGGTGACACCGGCGGCTTCCATCTCGGCCAGGATCTTCTCCTGTTCCTGCGGCAGCAGGGCCTCGATGACGGCCGAGGACTCTTCGTTCGCGCGGACCATCAGGGCGCGATCCTCTTCGCTCAGCCCCTGCCAGAAGCTTTCCGAGACGGTCACATAGGCGGGCTTCACGATGTAGTCGATCATCGCCACGCCCTTCTGCACCTCGTGGAACTTCTGGGCGTAGATCGTCTCGATCGGGTTTTCCTGACCGTCGACGAT
>NZ_AFPM01000164.1 GCF_000220565.1 Oceanicola sp. S124
CTGCAGGCCTACCTGTTCGAGATCAGCCAGAGCCTTTCCGTCTTCGTCAGCCTGATCACCACCAACTGCCTCGTGCTGGGCCGCACCGAAAGCTTCGCCCGCCACAACCCGCCGCTGCCCGCGATGATCGACGCGCTTGGCAACGGGCTTGGCTATTCGCTGGTGCTGATCTCGATCGGCGCGCTGCGCGAGCTGTTCGGGGCGGGCACGCTTCTGGGCCACCCGGTGCTGCCGCTGGCCGAGGAGGGCGGCTGGTTCACCCCGCTGGCGCTGATGATGCTGGCGCCCTCGGCCTTCTTCCTGCTGGGCGGGCTGGTCTGGGCGATCCGCTCGTTGCGCCCCGAACAGGCCGAGCCGCTGGAATTCCCGCTGCCCGAGGTCGGGGAGGGCCGGGAATGAGCCTCTGGGATCTCTACCTTTCCGCCACCTTCGTCGAGAACCTGCCGCTGACGCTGTTCCTCGGGCTCTGCACCTTCCTTGCGCTGTCCAAGCGCCCCGAGACCGCCATCGGTCTTGGCGTGGCGATGATCGCGGTGATGGGCGTGACGGTGCCGCTGAACCAGCTGATCTACCGCGCCGTGCTGGCGCCGGGGGCGCTTGGCTGGGCGGGCTATCCGGGGATCGACCTGTCCTATCTCTCGCTCATCGCCTTCATCGGGGTCATCGCCGCCGTGGTGCAGCTGCTGGAGATGCTGCTCGACCGCTTCCTGCCCGCCGTTCATGCCGCCTTCGGGGTCTTCCTGCCGCTACTGACCGTGCAATGCGCGATCCTCGCCGGCAGCCTGTTCATGGTGGAGCGCGACTACACGCTGGCCGAGGGGGCGGTCTTCGGCCTCGGCGGCGGCACCGGCTTTGCGCTGGCGGTGACCATGCTCTCGGCAATCCGGGCACGGCTGGCCTATGCGGACCTGCCCGCCGGGCTGCGCGGGCTCGGCATCACCTTCGTGCTGGCCGGGCTGATGTCGCTCGGCTTTTCCTCCTTTGCCCAGATGGCCGCGCCATGACCGAAGAGATCCTGATCGCCAGTGTCACCGTCATCTTGCTAGTGCTGGGGCTGACCCTTGGCCTGCTGATGGCGCGCGCCCGGCTGGTGCCGAAAAGCGTGGTCACGGTGACGGTCAACGGCACGCGGCATATCGAGGCGGCGCGCAGCGACCGCCTGCTGGGGGTGCTGCACGGGGCGGGGATCGGCATCCCGGCGGCCTGCGGCGGCTCGGGCACCTGCGGACTGTGCCGGGTCCGCGTTGTGGGCGAGGGTGCAGGCGAAGCAGGGGCGACCGAACGCGGCGTGCTCTCGGCGGCCGAGCGCAAGGCAGGGGTGCGGCTGGCCTGCCAGACCGCGCTGCGCGGCGCCTGCGAGGTCACCGTGCCCGACGCCTTCCTCGAGGCCTCGGGCGGCTTCACCTGCAAGGTCGTCTCGAACCGCATGATGGCGCCGCTGATCCGCGAGCTGGTTCTGGAGCTGCCCGAGGGCCAGCCCTTCGACTTCCGCGCCGGGGGCTTCCTGCAGCTGACCGCGCCGGCC
>NZ_AFPM01000163.1 GCF_000220565.1 Oceanicola sp. S124
TACTCGTTGCTGGCCGAGCGGGCACAGAAGGCGGCCATCGCCTTCTCGCCGCCGCAGCTGATGGGGATCATGGCCGGCCTCGCCGTGGTCGCCTTCGTCGGCCTGACCATTGCCACCGATACCGGCCTCGCGATCCGGGCGGCGGTCTCGGTCGTGATGGGGATCGGCGCGGTCTACATGTGGGTCAACAGCAAGGCCAAGAAACGCATCGGCATGATCGAGGAACAGCTGCCCGACGCGGTCGAGCTGATGGTGCGCTCGCTGCGGGTGGGTCACCCGTTCAGCTCGGCCATCGGCATTGTCGCCAAGGAGGTTCAGGACCCGCTGGCGACCGAATTCGGCATCGTCGCCGACGAAGCCGCCTACGGCCGCGACATGGGCGAGGCGCTGAAGGACATGGCCGAGCGGATCGGCCTGCAGGATCTGCGCTTCCTCGCCGTGGCCGTGACCATCCAGCAGCAATCGGGGGGCAACCTGGCCGAGGTGCTGGCAGGCCTGGCCACCGTGATCCGCGCCCGCTTCAAGCTGTTCCGCCGCGTCAAGGCGATCACCGCCGAGGCGCAATGGTCGGGCAAGTTCCTGTCGGGCTTCCCGCTGATGGCCCTGGTCGGCATCCTGATGTCCGACCCCGGCTACTATGACGGGGTGCTCGATCACCCCTACTTCATTCCCTGCTGCATCGCGGTGGCCGTCTTCCTTGTGGCCAACATCATCGTGATGCGGCGCATGGTGAACATCCAGGTCTGAGCGACCGCGCCGCCCCCGGCGCAAGAGGAGACAACCGATGCAGGAACTGCTGCAGATCATCACCGACAAGTTCGGCCCGGCCGGTCCGCTCTACATCGTGGGCGGTCTCGGGCTGTTCCTGATCCTGCTCACCATCCCCTTCGTCCTCAAGCGCGAGGACGACCCGCTGGAGAAGCTGAAGGCCAACAACGAGCAGCGCGGCAAGACCGGCGCCAAGTCGCGCGAGGTACTGCGCGCCAAGCAGGCCAACGAGCGGCTCGAGCGCTATTCGACCTTCCTGGAACCGCAGAACGAAGAGGAATACTCGGCGATCAAGCTGAAGCTTCTGCAGGCGGGCTACCGCAGCAAGGACGCGGTGCGCTACTTCTACTTCGCCCAGTTCGCCCTGGGTCTGCTGGGCCTTCTGGCGGGGACGATCTACTTCTTCCTGTTCATCGCCCAGACCGACCCCGACACCCAGAAGACGCTGATGTACATCCTCGGCCCGGGCGGCGCTGGCTACTACCTGCCCAAGTACTGGGTGACCAAGCGGCTCGAAGAGCGCAAGAAGCAGATCGAGGAAGGCTTCCCCGATGCACTGGACATGCTTCTGGTCTGCGTCGAGGCCGGGCAGTCCCTGGACCAGGCCATCATCCGCGTCGCCAAGGAGCTGCGCGCCTCCTACGAGCACCTGGCCGATGAATTCGAGATGGTCAGCTACGAGATCAAGGCCGGCAAGGACAAGGCGGCGGTCTTCTCGGACATGGCCGAGCGCTGCGGCGTGATGGATATCTCGTCCTTCGTGACGGTGCTGATCCAGTCGGCGACCTTCGGCACCTCGATCGCCGATGCGCTGCGGGTCTATGCCTCCGAGATGCGCGACAAGCGGGTGATGCGGGCCGAAGAGGCCGCAAACAAGCTGCCGACCAAGATGACCCTGGCCACCATGGGTCTCTGCGTGCCGCCGCTCTTGATCATTCTGGTCGGCCCCTCCATCGTGAACATCCAGGCCCTCGGGCAGTAATCTCGCGTGCCGGTCCCGCGCCCGGGGCGGACGTGTGACAGCAAAAGGCCCCCATGGCACGACGTCCGCTTCCGCTGATCCTCTTCCTTCCGGTTCTGGCGCTGCCTCTGCTGGTCCTGACGGGCTGCGGCAGCCCCCCGTCCCAGCCTGACCTGTCCTCTCCCTATGCGCCGGGGCTGGATCCCCGGGGCGAGGCCGTCGACGGCCTGGTGGTCGGCGACCGGCTGCTGGCGGCCGGTGAATACGAACTGGCGATCGACGCCTATACCCGCGCCGCCCTGGTGCATGGTCTCACCCCCGAGATCTATGCCGGCATCGGCACCGCCAACCTGCAACTCGGGCGTCTCGGCCAGGCGGAAGAGCAGTTGCGGCTTGCCGCCCGCGCCCCCGACACCCCGCCCGAGGTCTGGAACAACCTCGGCCTGGTGCTCGTCGGCAAGGGCGAGGTGGCGGAGGGCGCTGCGATCCTGCGTCGTGCCTATGCGCTGGACAATGGCGGCTCGGACGCAATCCGGGCAAATCTGCGCTTGGCACTCGCCATGCTGGGTGAAAGACCGTATGATGACGGCCAAGAACAAGAGTTCCAGGTCGTGCGCAGCGGGCAGAGCGTCTACAAGATCCGCACCACGGACCCTGGCTGAGGACGAGCAGTGCAAAGGACGCCGTGATGCGCCACCCCTTCCATGCCCAGCCCGCCCGCGGCTTTCGCGGGCTTAGCCTGTCGCTTGTCGCCCTGATGGCGCTGTCGGCCTGCGCCGACAAGTCGGACAAGGAAGTCGAACGGGCCTTCCAGAACGTCAACGTGATCGAGGAAAGCAACCTCTCGGACATCATGCTGACCGTGGGCGACCCGGAAGAGGCCGTCACCTACTTCAGCCGCACCTCGGCAGAGAACCCCGAGAACCTCGAGCTGAAACGCGGACTGGCCACCTCGCTGATCCGCGCCAAGCGTCCTGCCGAGGCCCTGCCGGTCTGGCGGGCCGTGGCCGAAAGCCCCGCTGCCACCAACGAGGACCGCGTCGACTACGCGGATGCGATGATCCGCTCCGGCGACTGGCAAGGCGCGGACCAGATGCTGGACACCATCCCGCCGACCTTCGAGACCTACAAACGCTATCGCCTCGAAGCCATGGTAGCCGACAGCAATCGCGAATGGGACAAGGCTGACAGCTTTTACGAGATCGCTGCCGGGCTGACCACCAAGCCTTCGGGCGTGTTGAACAACTGGGGCTATTCCAAGCTGACCCGGGGGGACTTCTCCGAGGCCGAAGCGCTGTTCGCCGAGGCGATCCTGCAGGACCCGACCCTGTTCACCGCCAAGAACAACATGGTCCTGGCCCGGGGCGCGCAGCGCAAGTACACCCTGCCCGTCATGCAGATGAGCCAGATCGAACGCGCCCAACTGCTGCAGACGCTGGCCCTGGCCGCGGTGAAACAGGGCGATGTCGAGACCGGCAAGTCGCTGCTGCGCGAAGCCATCGAGACCCACCCCCAGCACTTCGAAGAGGCCGTCCGCTCGCTGCGCGCGCTCGAGGGCGCCTGAGGCGATGTCCTTGGCGCTGCTGCCGGATGTCGCGCTGCCGGCCCGCACGGCCCTGATCTTCGCGCCCTTCGTGCTGCCGATCTGTGCCCATGTGGCCTGGACCGACCTTTCGGCAATGCGGATTTCGAACCGCGCCGTCGTTGCCCTTGCCGCGGTCTTCCTGCTGCTCGGGCCCTTCCTCTATCCGCTGGATGTCTACGGCTGGCGCCTCGTCACGCTGGTGGCCGTGCTGCTGGCCGGGGTGCTGGTCAATGCCGCCGGCCTGATGGGGGCGGGCGATGCCAAGTTCATCGCCGCCGCCGCGCCCTTCCTCGAGCCCGCCGACCTGCAGGGCCTGCTGCTGCTGTTCTGCGCCGTGCTGCTGGCCTCTTTCGCCACGCACCGGCTGGCCCGCGCCACGCCCCTGCGCCGCCTCGTGCCGCACTGGCAAAGCTGGGAACAGCAGCGCAAGTTCCCCATGGGCTTTCCCCTCGGGGCCACCCTGGCGGGCTACCTGCTGCTGGCCATCCTCTCCTGAGCGCTCAGCGCGCGATCTCGTAGAGCTTGTAGAGCGCGTTTTCCTCGACCAGTGTCAGCGCGGCCGGATCGACCTGCGACAGGACCAGGGTACGCACCTTGGTGTTGGCCACGCAGCGCGGCACCATCAGGTGAGAGGCGTTCTCGTACCCCGGCAGACCCGAGTAGTACCAGGGCGTGCCGCCCGGAAGGGGATCCCACCCGAGGAACAGCCAGTGCGGAGAGAAGCTGTCGGCCACGAAGGGCATCCGCCCGTCCAGGGCCGTGCTCTTCTCCATCATGTCGGACATGGCGCGGAAGTAGGGCAGGATGCCGTTGTCCAGCGCGCAGTCCGGCAGCGGGGCGCCGGCAAATTCGGTCAGCAGGGGCGCGCCATGGGCCGTGACTTCATCGGTCGGGCTGCCCTCCCAGGCGCGCTTGACCGCCACCGCGACCGAACGCCGTTCCAGAGCGGTGAAATCCGGGTGGCCGGGCAGGACCTGGAAGTAGGGCTCGGGCGGCTGCAGGGCATGGCGCAGGGGGCTGTAGCCCATGTTCAGCAGAACGGGCCCGATCAGCAACAGCATGCCCCCACCGATACTGCGCAGGATCCGCTCGCGGTCGGGGTCGGCCTCGGGGCCCGGCAGGCCCAGCAGGGTGACACCCAGGATCGCCAGCCACATCGGGTCATTGCCGTAGTTCTGATAGGCGATATAGGCGAAGCCCGGCAGGAGCAGCAGCAGCGTCAGCCCGCTGGCGCCCCGCCCCGGGGTGGCGCGCAGCAGCAGCACCGAGGCGAAGGCCGCCAAGGTGCCCAGAGTGTAGGCGGGCGACAGCAGGACTCGTGCAAAGCTGACACCGGGCCGGCTGCGAATATCCGAGGCCATGACCGCGCGCAGGTCCTCGAGGTAAGCCAGCCAGTAGCCGACCCCATGCCAGAGCGTCACCAGCGCCAGTACCGCCACCGCCAGCAGGACGGCCCGCAGAAGCACCCGTCCACGCCCGGTCAGCAGCAACCCCAGGATGCAGGCCGGGGTCAGCGCCAGGGCATAGGTCAGCTTCATCATCACCAGCGCCGCCATGGGCAGGCCCAGCACCGCCGCATCCGCCCAGTCCCCCGCGCGCCCCTGGGATGGCGGGAACAGCGCCACCGGCACTAGCAGGAAGGCCAGCGCCCAGGCCCAGCGGTTGTAGTGCATCGACAGCGACAGGAAGATCTCGGTCGTGCCGTAGACAAGCGCCACCGGCAGGATCAGCACCACCAGCGCCACCGAGACGGCGGGCCAGAAGGTGAAACGGCTCCAGCAGATCCAGACCACGGCCGGGGCGATCAGCAGCGCCAGCGCCCATTGCGACCACATCATCGCCGCGCCCAGCCCCATGCCGGCCCGGACCAACAGCGCAATGGGCGCAAAGCTCCACTCTCCGATCGGGGTCGAGAAGTCCAGGTGGGCGACATGGCCCTTCACCGACAGCATGACAAGGCTGGCGAGGTGCATCATGTCGACCTCGTGGAAGCCGAAGCGGATGCCGCTCCGCACGGCGATCAGCACCGCCTGCAGCGTCAGAAAGCCGATCACAATGGCCAGGAACCTGTCCGTCTCCGTCCTGTTCATCCGTCCCTCACGATTTTTGCCGCACTCTAGGGCGGTGATTTTGCCATTGCACCGCTTTTCTGACTGACGGGACAGGGTTTAGCGAATACGTTCGCGCATAAGACGAATGAGACGAGGTTCAGCATGAACATGCAGCCCCAGAGCGGCGTCCAGGCGCCCCCTGCCCCCCGCACCCTGCAGGAGATGCGGCTGCCCGTGGTGATGATGCGCGACATCCTCATCAAGACGATCTTCCGCAAGAATACCGAAACGGTGACCGAGCTGGCCCGCGCCGTCTGCCTGCCCGTCGCCGTCACCCAGGAACTGGTCGACCTGTGCCGCGATCAGCTGCTGCTGGAGGCGACCGGCAACATGTCCGCCGGCTCTTCCGGCGAGATGGGCTATCAACTGACCGACAATGGCCGCGCCCGGGCACTGGATGCGCTGGCCCAGTCCGAATATTTCGGGCCGATGCCCGTACCGCTGGAGGTCTACCGCCAGCAGGTCGCGCGGCAGTCGGTGCGCGACATCCAGCTGACCCGCGCGGGGCTAGAGCAGGCCATGGGCCACCTGATCCTGCCGCCGGACCTGATCGGCAACCTCGGTCCAGCGATCTCGTCCGGGCGCTCGATCCTGATGTACGGGCCCCCGGGCAACGGCAAGTCCTCGATCTCGAACGGCATCCGCGACGCCCTGGGGGATCGCATCTACGTGCCGCGCGCGGTAGAATACTCGGGCCAGGTGATCACCGTCTTTGACCCGATCGTGCATTCCCTCGCCGAAGAGCAGGAGGACGATCCTACCCAGCTGCGCCGTGCCGCCAACCGCTACGATACCCGCTATGTCTGCTGCGAGCGGCCGACGGTGATCACCGGCGGCGAGCTGTCACTGGACATGCTGGACCTGAAGTACAACCCCGTTGCGCGCACCTACCAGGCCCCCCTGCAACTGAAGGCCTCGGGCGGTGTCTTCATCGTCGACGACCTTGGCCGCCAGGCCGAACCGCCGCAGGCGCTGATCAACCGCTGGATCGTCCCGCTTGAGGAAAACAAGGACATCCTCGCCCTGCAATCGGGCGAGAAGTTCGAGGTGCCCTTCGACACGCTGGTGATCTTCTCGACCAACTTCCACCCGAACGAGATCTTCGACCAGGCGGCGCTGCGGCGGATCTTCTACAAGATCAAGATCGACGGCCCCAGCCAGGAGAACTTCCTGAAGATCTTCGCCCTGGTGGCGAAGAAGAAGAAGATGCCGCTGTCGGAAAAGGCCCTGCGCCACCTGCTGAAGAACAAGTACCCGACCATCGGCAATGTCTTCGCCAACTACCAGCCGGTGTTCCTGATCGACCAGATGATCTCGATCTGCCAGTTCGAGGGCATTCCCAACCAGATGAGCCCCGAATTGATCGACCGCGCCTGGGCCAACATGTTCGTCCGGGACGAGAAGATCACCCGCTAGTGTCCCGCCCCGGCCTCGACTAGGGTGCCGGCAGGACAGAGGAAGGACGCCCGATGACCATCACCCAGGAAGAGGAACTGGCCGCGCTGCGCGAGATCGGCCGGATCTGCGCCAACGTGCTGCAAGCCATGGGCCGCGCGGTCGAGCCGGGCATGACCACCGCCGAACTGGACCGCCTCGGTGCCGGGATGCTCGAGGCCGAGGGCGCGATCTCGGCCCCGCAGTCGACCTACGACTTCCCCGGTGCCACCTGCATCAGCGTCAACGAGGAGATCGCCCATGGCATCCCCGGCAACCGGGTGATCCGCGAAGGCGACCTGGTGAACATCGACGTTTCGGCCTCGAAGGACGGGTATTTCGCCGACACCGGCGCCACCTTCCGCGTCGGGCCGGTGAAGCCGCAGCTTGACCGCCTGTGCAAGGACGGCAAGCGCGCCATGCAGATCGGCATCAACCAGGTGGCCGCGGGCAAGCCCCTTGCCGGGATCGGCAATGCCATCGGCCGCTTCGCCGAGGCGCGCGGCTACACGCTGATCCGCAACCTGGCCAGCCACGGGGTCGGCGCCTCGCTGCACGAGTACCCGCAGGAAATCGCCACCTGGCCCACCCGCAACGACCGCCGCCGGATCGAGAAGGGGCTGGTCTTCACCATCGAACCCTTCCTGTCGATGGGCGGCACCTGGGCCGACCAGGGCGAAGATGGCTGGACGCTCTACTCCGATCCGCCCGCGCCGGTGGTGCAATACGAACATACCGTCGTGGCGACCGAACGCGGCGCGCTGATCGTGACACAACCGGGCTGAGAACCTGCTTGCCGACAAGGAAAAACGCGCCCCCGGGGGCGCGTTCTTGTTTTCGGCGCAGCGGCGTCCGGCTCACTCTGCCGGGGCAACCTGTGGGGCCGGATCGGCCCGGGCGGGGGCCGATGGCGCGCCCTCGAGCGGTTTTTCCTTCAGGCAGAGCGAGGCGAGGCAGGCCAGCACCGCCGCCCCCGCACCGACCACGAAGAGCGGTTGCAGCGCATGGGTGAAGCCCAGCACCACCTCACCGTGCAGCGCCGGGTCCAGCGAGGCGATCAGCGTGGTGGTGATGTCCGAGGCGCGCTCGACCCGGGGCAGCAGGGGCTGCACCTCGGTTGTCAGCCCGTGGTTGAAGATCGCCCCGAAGATCGAGGTGCCCACAGAGCCCCCCGTCAGGCGGAACATGTTGGCCGAGGCCGTGCCCACGC
>NZ_AFPM01000162.1 GCF_000220565.1 Oceanicola sp. S124
GCCCCGAGGCCAACCGCTAGCTGTTGTTTCGGTTTCAAGATTGGCGGCACCGATTGGCCGCGCAGGAAATACGGAACGTGACCATGCAGATCGCAGCGCCCGACCCCCACACCGCCCGATGGCCGCGCAGCGCCGGGGCGGGGCCGGATCCGCTGGCGATCCAGGGCGTGGGGCGATGACCGGCTGGCCCCCCCCTGCGTCCCGGCATGGTATCCAGACTGCGCCGCATGGCGATGGTGGTGTTGTTCGGGCTCTCTGTCCTGGCGGCGCCCCCGGCCCGCGCCTCGGGATCGCCCGTCGAGGCGGTACAGGGGCTGGTCCAGGCCGGAGAGCTGGAGCTGGCCCGTGATCAGCTGCTGGCCTGGCAGCCGCAGTCCGCCGCCGAGGCCGAACGTCGCCTCTGGCTTCTGGCCGTGGTCTATCGCGAAGGCGGGCGCCCCGACCTGGCGTTGATCGTGCTGGAAGACCTGGTGGCCCGGCGCCCCGACGTCGCCCGCTTCCGGCTGGAGCTGGCCGACACCCTGGCCCGCCTGGGCCAGCAGGATCGCGCAGCCTATCACTATGACCTCGCCCGTGGAGGAGAGCTCAGCGACGCTCAGCGGGCCCATGCGGCCAGCAATGCCACCCGGATGGAGACCCCCAGCCCCTGGACGGGCAACTTCGGGATCGCGCTGGTGCCTTCCAGCAACCCCGGCCGCAAGACCCAGGAAGAGACGCTGGATCTCGGCTTCGGCACCGCTGTCCTCAGCCAGGAATCGCGGGCCCAGCCGGCGACCGGGCTCGAGGTCGGCGCACGGCTGGCCTATGCGCACCGGATCTCGCAGCGGCTTCAGGGACAGGTGGCAGTGAACCTGAACGGGCGGCTGTTCGCGGATCGCGACGACAACGATGTGACCGGCAGCATCGAGGCGGGGCTGGTGCATCGCCTGGGCCCGGATGCGCTGTTGCGTACGACGCTCAGTTACCAGCGCCGCGATCTCGGCGGCGATCTCTATTCGCGCGGGCCGGGTTTCGGGGTGAACCTGATGCTGCGCAGCGGAGCGCGGGGGCGTATCGGGCTGGGGCTGACCCTGAGCGACCTGACCTATCCCGGTGCCCCGGGGGCGGACGGGCTGCGCAGCGTCGCCATGCTCAGCTACGATCACGCCCTTTCGCCGACCTTCGGCCTGCGCACCCTGCTGCGCTACGAGCGCGTCGACGCGGTCAACGCCGATGTCGCCGCCACCAGCTGGGAGGCGGGGCTGGGCGCCAGCCAGGTCTTCCGGGGCGGGCTGATCCTGGACGCCGACCTGCGGCTGCGCCGGTCCGGGCGTGACGGCCCGCATGGGCTGTTTGGCGTGGTGCAGCAGGACCGTCGCCAGACCCTCTCGCTGCGGTTGCGCCACAGCGAGGTCTCCTGGCGCGGCTTCGCCCCCTATGTCGAGCTGACCGCCGAGCGGCAGCGGTCGAGCATCCCCTACTACAGCTACGACGCCCAGGACCTGACGCTGGGTCTGACGCGCCGGTTCTGAGCTGCCTCCTTCGACCGGGGGAGGGACGGACGCCCCCTCCTCCGGGTAAGCCAAGGCGTTCTTTCAGCAAGGGAATTGCAATATGAATATCAAGTCATGCATTGCGCCGGTTCTGGCACTCGGCCTGATGACCAGCCTCGGCGGCTGCCTGGGATCGGGCTCCGGCGGTGGCGGCGGCGGCGGTGGTGGCGGCGCTTCGGACGACTACGAGACCGCCTATGACGAGGTGTCCTCGCGCATATTGACTTCGGACATGCCGGCCTCGATCAATGCCACCTACACCGGCCAGTTCAAGGTTGGCGTCAACGGCGGCAGCGCCGAGCTGTTCGGTTCGGACATCGACCCCACCAACGCCGAGATCATCGGTGACCTCGAACTGGATGTGGCCTGGAGCGACGGCGGCTCGGGCAACCCGTTCACCGGCACCGCCTCCAACATCGTCGCGACGGATGTCGTCTCGGGCGACAGTGCGGCGCTGACCGGCACGCTGTCCGTGGATGCGGGCCAGCCCTATTCCATCTCGCGCAACGTGATCCCGCCGATCGGCCCGGCT
>NZ_AFPM01000161.1 GCF_000220565.1 Oceanicola sp. S124
TCGCATATCGCTGCCGGCGCGCTGGCGCGGGGCTGGGCCATGGCGATCCCCTCCTACACGCTGGCGCCCCAGGCGCGGATCTCGCAGATGACGCGGGAGATGGCGCAGGCGGTGGCCCTTGCCGCCGCGCGGGTGCCCGGCCCGCTGCGCATCGCGGGCCATTCGGCGGGGGGCCATCTGGCGCTGCGCATGGCCTGCGCCGAAGGCCCGCTGTCCCCCGAGGTGGCCACGCGGCTGCAGCGGGTGGTCTCGATCTCGGGCCTGCATGACCTGCGCCCGCTGCGCCTCAGCCCGATGAACGCGGTTTTGGGACTGGACGCCGCAGAGGCGCGCGCCGAAAGCCCGGCGCTGGCCGCGCCCCTGCCGGGGGTGTCGGTGACGGTCTGGGTCGGCGGCGCCGAACGGCCCGAGTTCCTGCGCCAGGCGGGGCTGATGGCCGAGGCCTGGGACGGGCGGGTGGCTGGCCTGACCCGGGTGATCGAGAACCGCCGTCACCATTTCGACGTGGTCGAGGGGCTGGCCGCCCCCGCCTCGCCGCTGGTCGAGGCTTTCCTCGGCTAGCCGCGCCACGCGCCCCGGATCGGCGAGGTTTTGCCTTGCAAGCCGGGCGATTGCCCGGTTTGATCTGCCGCGACAGATGAGGGGCCCGAAAGGGCCTCCGCCAACGGGGAGACAGAGATGAACCGCACCAAGCTGACCGCAGCCCTGATGCTGAGCGCCGCCATGGCGCCCGCCGCCCATGCCGAGACCCTGAAGATCGGCATCCTGACCACCACCTCGGGCCCGCCCGCCGTGCTGGGCGAACACGCCCGCGACGGGGCCCTGCTGGCGGCCGAGCAACTGGGCATGGTCGGCGGCATGGAGACCGAGATCTTCGTCGTCGATGCGGAAGGCAAGCCCGACGTGGCCGCCCAGAAGGCCCGCGAGCTGGTCGAGCGGGACGGCGTGCAATTCGTCATCGGCCCGATCTTCTCGAACGTGATGGGCGCCATTGCAGGCCCGATCACCGAAAGCGCCTTCCTGCTGAGCCCGAACGCCGGTCCCTCGGTCTATGCGGGCGAGAACTGCCACCCGAACCTCTTCGGCGTGGCCTATCAGAACGACCAGATGCCGACCGTGCTGGCCAAGCACATGAACGACACCGGCATCGGTGATGCCTTCATCCTGGCGCCCAACTATCAGGCGGGGCAGGACAGCCTGAACGGCTTCAAGTCGGTCTTCGAGGGCACCGTGACGTCAGAGCTCTACGTGCCCCTCGGCCAGCTCGACTATTCCGCCGAGCTGGCGCAGATCGCCGCGCTGCAACCCTCGGCGGTCTATGCCTTCCTGCCGGGCGGCATGGGCGTGAACTTCGTCAAGCAGTACGACCAGGCCGGGCTGAAGAGCATTCCACTGATGACCGCCTTCACCGTGGACGAGACCACCCTGCCGGCGGAACAGGACGCCGCCGTGGGCATGCTGTCGGGCACCAACTGGTCGCCCTCGCTGGACGTGCCCGCCTCGCTGGCCTTCGTCGAGGCCTTCGAGGCCAAGTACGACTATGTCCCGGCGCTTTACGCCGCCGGTGGCTATGACTCGATGATGCTGATCGACAGCGCCGTGAAGGCCGTCGGCAATGTCACCGACATGGACGCCCTGCGCGCGGCGCTGGAGGCGGCGGACTTCTCGTCGGTCCGGGGCGACTTCAGCTTCTCGTCCAACCACTTCCCGGTGCAGAACTTCTACCTCGCCGAGGCGGTGAAGCGCGAGGACGGCAAGTACCAGACGCAGATCGTCGAGACCGTCTACGAGGCCTACGCCGACGCCTATGTCGACCAGTGCAAGATGTAAGCATCCCTGACGGGGTGCAGGCGGGGCCGGGTCTGACCCGGCCCCTTCGCTTTCGGAGACTGCCGTGACCAATCTCTTCCTGCTGCAGCTTCTCAACGGCGCGCAGTTCGGCATCCTGCTGTTCCTCGTCGCCGCAGGGCTGACGCTGGTCTTCGGGATCATGGATTTCATCAACCTGGCGCATGGGGTGCTCTACATGGTGGGGGCCTACCTGATGGCCACCTTCGCCGGGCTGACGGACAGTTTCTGGCTGGGCCTGATGCTGGCGCTGCCCGCCACGCTGATCTTCGGGCTGGTGCTGGAATTCCTCGTCTTCCGAAGGCTTTACGACCGCTCGCATCTGGATCAGGTGCTGGCGACCTTCGGGCTGATCCTGATGCTGAGCGAAGGGGTGCGGATCCTCTGGGGCTCGGCCCCGCTGAACGTGGACATGCCCGAGCTGCTGTCGGGCTCGGTGCCGCTGGCCGGGCCGCTGAAGTACCCGGTCTACCGGATCGCCGTCATCGCCGCCGGGCTGGCCAGCGCGGTGGGGCTCTGGGCGCTGATCAACCACACAAGGGTGGGGATGCTGCTGCGCGCGGGCGCCAGCAACCGGCCCATGGTGGCGGCGCTGGGTGTCGATATCTCGCGGCTGTTCATGCTGGTCTTCGCTTTCGGCGCGATGCTGGCCGGGTTCGCGGGGGCCATCGTGGCGCCGATCCTCTCGGTCGATCCCGGGATGGGGGAAAGCATCCTGATCCTGACCTTCGTGGTGATCGTCATCGGCGGCGTGGGCTCGATCCGGGGCGCCTTCCTTGCGGCGATCCTCGTCGGTGTCGTCGATACCGTGGGCCGCACCTTCGGGCCGATCTGGCTGCGCATGGTGATGGACCCTTCCGCCGCCGCCCAGACCGGCCGGATGCTGGCGCCGATGCTGGTCTACCTGCTGATGGCGGCCGTGCTGTTCTGGTCGCCCACGGGGCTGTTCGGACGGAAGGGGGCGAAATGAGCCCGCTTGCCCCCCGCCTGAAAGCCGCGCTGGCGCTGTTCCTGCTGATGGCGCTGGTGCCGCCCGTGGTCACGGCCCTGGGCGATCCCTTCCTGACCGTGGTCGCCAACCGGATGCTGGTCTTCGCCATCGCCGCGCTGTCGCTGGACCTGATCCTGGGCTACGGCGCCATGGTCAGCTTCGGCCATGCGGCCTACCTGGGCTTCGGCGCCTATGCGGTGGCGCTTGGCGCCCGCTGGGGCCTGTCGGACCTTCTGGCGCAGATCCTGCTGGGCATGGCGATGTCGGCGGGCTTCGCGCTGGTCACCGGCGCGATCAGCCTGCGCACGAAGGGCGTCTATTTCATCATGATCACCCTGGCCTTCGCCCAGATGGCCTATTTCTTCTTCGTTGCCCAAAGCTCTCTCGGCGGAGATGACGGGGTGGCCTTGCAGGCGCGCTCTTCCCTGTTGGGGGTCTCGCTTGAGGGCGACATGGCGCTTTACTACGTGACCCTTGGCGCGTTGATGACGATCTATGCCGGGCTTTACCGGCTGACGGGATCGCGCTTCGGGCGGGTGCTGAAGGGCACCCGCGAGAACGCCCTGCGGATGCAGGCCATGGGCTACCGGCCTTTCCCCTACCAGCTTGTCGCCTATGTGATCGCCGCCTGCCTGTGCTCTGTCGCGGGGGTGCTGCTGGCGAACCTGACGGAATATGTCTCGCCCGCCTATATGGGCTGGCACCGCTCGGGAGAGCTGATCGTGATGCTGGTCTTCGGTGGCATCGGCACGCTGACCGGCGCCGTCGCGGGGGCGCTGGTGGCGGTCGGGCTGGAAGAGGTGCTGGCCATCTTCTCGGACCACTGGCGGCTGGGGTTCGGGCTGGTGCTGGTGCTGGTCGTGCTGTTCTCGCCCGACGGGCTGACCGGGCTGGCGAAACGGCTGGGGATCGGAGGGCGCGGCAATGGCTGACCTGCTGGAAATCCGCGAGCTGCGGAAGAATTTCGGCGCGCTGGCGGTGACGGATGGTGTCTCGCTCTCGGTCGCCGAGGGAGAGCTGCACGCCGTGATCGGCCCCAATGGCGCGGGCAAGACGACGCTGATCGCCCAGCTTTCCGGCCAGCTGGCGCCGGACAGCGGGCAGGTGCTGTATGCCGGAGAAGACATCACCCATCTGGACATGGCCGCGCGGGTGCGGCGGGGGCTGGCGCGCAGTTTCCAGATCACCGCGCTGCTGCCGGGCATGAGCGTGCTGGAGAACGTGGCGCTGGCGGTGCAGGCGCGCTCGGGCAGCTCGTTCCGGTTCTGGCGCGATGCAGGCGGTGAAGAGATCACCAACGCCCAGGCCCGCGCCGCGCTTGAGGAAGTCGGGCTGGCGGATCGCGCCTCGGTGCAGGCGCAGGCGCTGTCCCATGGCGAGCAGCGCCAGCTTGAGCTGGCCGTGGCGCTGGCGACCAAGCCGCGCCTGCTGCTGCTGGACGAGCCGCTGGCGGGCACCGGCGGGCAGGAGGCCGAGCGGCTGATCGCCCTGATGCAGCGCCTGAAGTCCCGGCTGACCATCGTGCTGATCGAACATGACATGGACGCGGTGTTCCAGTTGGCCGACCGGATCTCGGTACTGGTCTACGGGGCGATTGCGGCGACCGGCAGCCCCGAGGCGGTGCGCGCCGATCCGGCCGTGCGCGCGGCCTACCTGGGGGAGGACGCCTGATGTTGCGGATCGAGGGCCTTGAGGCCGGTTACGGTGCGGCGCAGGTGCTCTTCGGGGTCGATCTTCAGGTCGGCGCTGGCGAGGTCGTCACCCTGATGGGGCGGAACGGCATGGGCAAGACCACCATCGTGTCGACGCTGTTCGGCCTGCTGCCGGTGCGCGGCGGGCGGATCGAGATCGACGGGCAGGACATGACCCGGGCCGGGGCCCATGCGCGGGCCCGGGCCGGGCTGGGGCTGGTACCCGAGGGGCGTCAGGTCTTCCCCAATCTCTCGGTCGAAGAAAACCTCGTGGCCACCGCCCGGCGCGGCGGCCCGTGGTCGCTTGAGGCCGTCTGGACGCTGTTCCCGCGCCTGAAGGAGCGGCGGCGCAACATGGGTGACCAGCTCTCGGGCGGCGAGCAGCAGATGCTGGCCGTGGGCCGCGCCCTGATGACCAATCCGCGGCTGGTGGTGCTGGACGAGGCGACCGAGGGCCTGGCGCCGCTGATCCGGGAAGAGATCTGGTCCTGTCTCGGGCGCATCCGCGATGAGGGCGCCTCGATCCTGGTCATCGACAAGAATGCCGACGCGCTGAGCCGCTTCGCGGATCGCCACTACGTGCTGGAGAAGGGCCAGGTGGTCTGGACGGGGTTGAACGCGGATCTGCTGGCCGATGCGGGTGGCGTGAAGGAACGGTATCTGCATGTGTGAGCACCGGTCCGGGCGCAGCCCGGCAAAGCCTCCGGGGGAGGGTTTGAGGTGCGAACGGGGCGGAGCCCCAGCAGGAGGTCCGGGCGCAGCCCGGCAAAGCCTCCGGGCGAGGGGCTGAGGCGGTGAGCGTCAGTCCCGAAGGGCAAACCCTCTGGGGGAGGGTTGAGGCGCGAACGGGCGGAGCTCCAGCCGGAGGTGGTGGCGGCTCTTTCAGGGGAAGGTGGGTTTCACCCACCCTACGGCCTTGGCGGACACCTGCCACGAAGGCGCGCGGGACCGCGCCTGACCCCGGGGGCGCACCGGACGTTTGACCGGCTTGGGCTTGTCGAGACCTGCACGCCGCCGGGCATTCATCTTCCGACATCGCCGCTACACCCTCCCCGCGGGGCAGGGGCGGGCGCGGACCGGGTTTGCAGTCCGCGCAAAGGGGCGCGCAGTGCGTAGGGTGGGTGTCAACCCACCTGCCGGCGACCTCGGGCGGCTGTTCCCCGCTTGCACCTGACCGCCGCCCGGCGCAATCTCCGGCCAAGTCACGCGAAAGGACGACCCATGACCACGCCGCTCATCATCCAGATCCGCTGCACGCCGGGGAAAACCTACGAGGTCGCAAATGCGATCCTCCTGCGCGAATTCCACTCCGAGCTCTACTCGACCTCGGGCGACTTCGACCTGCTGCTGAAGGTCTACCCGCCAGAGGGCAGCGACATCGGCTTCTTCGTCGACGAGTGCTTCAAGGGCATCGAGGGGATCGAGCGGACGCTGACCACGCTGACCTTCAAGGCGTTCTGAGGGGGCCTCTCTGCGCCATCCCGTTCGGTCTGGGGCGGAGGACCCCGGCTGGCGCCCTGTGACCGCCGGGCGAGGGGCGGGTGGTCGTGCGGAGGAAGGTGGATTGCATCCACCCTACGCGGATTGCGCGCGCCGGTCCCTTGAGCAGAGCGCGGAGCCCCTCCAGGGCGCAGCCCCTTGGCGGTGTCATGTGACGAGTGACGCCCCGGGTCCATCCTGATGACGGGCGGCGCCGGCGGTTCTCTGCGTCCTCTCCGCAATGCAAATGTCGCGGTCTCGTCGTCCTGTGGCACGGGGCCTGGCTGCGGGGCGCACCGCCCTGATCTGGCTGAGGTCTTGAGAAGCCCCCACGCTGAAAGGTCCGGTCTACAAGGTCCCAGCCCCGCAGAGCCCGACCGTGAACGCCGGTCCGGCACGCATGGGCGAGCAGACTGCTCTGGGATCCGCCGGGCCCGGCAGGCGCCGTCGCATGGCCGAGAGTGACGTGAAACGGGGCGTTCGGCGGTCGCGGTGCCCGTCATCGACGCAGGTGCCCGAACAGGTCCCCGAGCAGGTGCCCGAGCACAGGCATCCCCGTGCGGGGCGACGGGCCTGCACCTGCTCCCGGAACGGGGCGACGCCCGGCTGCCGGGGCGACGCGGGGCAGGGGCCTCCTGCCCGTGCCGCCGCCTAGGGTGGATGCAATCCACCGTCCTTGCTGCCAGTCCAGGCAAGCTCAGGCCTTCGCCCGATCCATCGCCGGGGCCGCTCAGGCCTCGACCCAGTCCAGCTTCTCGAGGTTCTCACGGAAGGCGAAGCGCACCAGGTGGTCCTCGATGATGTGCTTGGCGCGGGCCAGACCTTCGGCATCGCCGGCGGTCACATGCATGTGAAGGCCCGTCTCGTCGGCCTTCAGCACCGCTGGCCCGGTGGGCAGGGCGGCGCGACCATCGGTCTCGTCATACTCGACCTCGACCTTGTGGGCAAAGTGCTTGAGGAGCTGTTGCAGGTATTTCGAGCCGTTCCCGGTCTCGAAGGTGCTCTTGGCTGCCGGCATTGCGGACCCTTTCTCCGATTCTTTCACTAAGGTAATTTCTTGACCGTTCCGAAACAACCGGATAGCCCCGGTGCGACCACCGTCAGCCCACCCGCGAGGCACCGCCCGCGCGGCATTCCAAGAGAGCCCGGAGACCATCATGCGCCTGTTCGATACTGCCCTAGCCCGTGCCCTGCGCCCCGTCGCACTCACCGCTGCCGTGCTGGTCCCGCTGGCCGCCCAGGCCCAGCCGGTGACCCTGCAGACCTCGGATGGCCCCCTCGAGCTGACCGCCGTGCCGGAAACCATCGTCGCCTACGAACTGGCATCGGTCGATACGCTGGCCGCGCTCGGCCATGCGCCTGCCGGCGTGCCGAACCCGATCTACGTCGAGAACATCGCGGCCCAGGTGCAGGATGCGGAAACGGTCGGCACCCTCTTCGAGCCCGACTTCGAGGCCGTAGCCGCGATGCAGCCCGACCTGATCGTGATCGGCGCCCGCTCGCTGAAGCAGAAGGACGCGCTGGCAGGCATCGCCCCCGTCGCCGACATGACCGTCGGCCCGGATGCGATCGCCGACGGGCTGGCACAGCTTGCGGCCTTCGGTGCCCTGCTGGGCGAAGAAGAGAAGGCCGCCGAGATCACGGCCGGGATCGAGACCCGGCTGGCCGCCGCGAAAGAGGCCGTCGCAGCCCATGGCGGCAAGGCGCTGATCGTGCTGACCAACGGCCCGAAGGTCTCGACCTACGGCGCGGATTCGCGCTTTGGCTGGCTGCACACGGCGCTAGACTGGCCCGAGGCGGCCGAGGGCATCGAAGCCTCGACCCATGGCGAGGCGGTCTCGTTCGAGTTCATCGCCGACATCAACCCCGACACGCTGATCGTGGTCGACCGCGGCACCGCGGTGAACGCCGACGCCCAGAGCGGCAAGGCCACGCTGGACAATGAGCTGGTGCATGGCACCAAGGCCTGGGCCGAGGGCCGCGTGCTCTTCCTGTCGGCCCCCGAGATCTACATCAGCAGCGGCGGCGCGACCTCGATCATGACCGTGCTGGACGAAATCACCGCGGGCCTGACGGAGTAATTCCCCTGAAACGCCCTGCGATCCCGCTCTGTCTTGCGGCCCCGGCATTGCTGGGGCCGCTTGCCGTTCTGTCGCTGTTCATCGGCGCCGTGCCGGTGACGCTCGGCGATTTCCTGCATGACCCTGAGGGGCAGAGGCTGCTGCTGGTCAGCCGTATCCCGCGCACCCTGGCGGCGATCCTCGCGGGGGCGGCGCTGGCGGTCTCGGGGCAGATCATGCAGATCCTCGCCCGCAACCGCTTCGTCGAACCGATGAGCGCGGGGGCAGGGCAGTCTGCGGCCATGGGCGTGCTGATCGCCACGCTGCTGTTCCCGGCCACCGCCATCTGGGCGAAGATGTCGATCGCGGCGATGACCACGCTGATCGGCTCGCTTGGCCTGCTGATGATCCTGCGCCCGCTGCCGCCGACCCAGCCGCTGCTGGTGCCGCTGGTGGCGCTGATCTATGGCGGGCTGATCGAGGGGCTGGTCACCTTCTTCGCCTTCCAGACCGACATGCTGCAATTCGTCGGCACCTGGCTGACCGGAGAGCTGTCCGGCGTCCTTGCGGGGCGTTACGAGCTGCTCTGGCTGGCCGGGCTGGCCGCCGCCGCCTGCTGGCTGATCGCCGACCGGCTGACGGTGATGAGCCTCGGCGAGGATGCGGCGCGGGGTCTGGGGCTGAATACCAAGGTGGTGACCGGCGCCGGGCTGGTGGCGGTCTCGATCACCACGGCGATGGTCGTCGTGACCCTCGGCGCCATTCCCTTCGTCGGGCTGATCGTGCCCAATATCGTTGCCCGCCGCATGGGCGACAATCTGCGCCGGGCGATCCCCGTCACGGCCCTGTCCGGTGCCCTGCTGGTGCTGGCCGCCGATATCCTGGGCCGGGTGCTGCGCGCCCCCTACGAGATCCCGGTCTCGACCCTGGTCGGCGTGGCCGGGGCCGCGATCTTCCTGGTCCTGCTCTACCGGGAGCGCGCCCATGGCTAGACGTCTGATCTGGCTGGCCCTCGCGCTGGCGCTGGCCTGCCTGCTCTACATGACCGTCAACGCACGCGGCTCCTGGAGCTTCCTGTTGCCCTTCCGGGGCCAGAAGCTGGCGGCGCTGGTGCTGGTCGGGGCCAGCCTGTCGGTGGCGACGGTGCTGTTCCAGACGATCACCGAGAACCGCATCCTGACGCCTTCGATCATCGGTTTCGATCAGCTCTTCATCATGATCCAGACAGTGCTGATCTTCATGATGGGCTCGGCGGACTACGCCGGCCTCTCCGCGCTGCTTCTCTTCGCGGTCAATGTCGGACTGATGTCGCTGCTCGGGCTGGTGCTGTTCACCCTGCTGCGCCGGGGCGCGCGCGGAGAGATGATGCGGCTGGTGCTTACCGGCATCATCTTCGGGGTCTTCCTGCGCTCGGCCACCAACTTCGTGCAGCGCCTGATCGATCCGACCGAATTCTCGGTGGTCACCACCGTGACCTATGCCCGGTTCAATACCGTCGACGCGCTGCTGCTGGTGCTGACCACCGTGGTCACGCTGCCCGCGCTCTGGGCGGCGTGGCGGATGCGGTCGCGGCTGGACGTGCTGGGGCTGGGCGACCAGATCGCCCTGGGCCTGGGCGAGGCGCCGCGCCGGGGCCAGTCCATCGCCCTGGTGCTGATCTGCGTGCTGGTCGCCTCGGCCACCGCGCTCGTCGGGCCGATGGCGGCCTTCTTCGGCCTGATCGTCAGCGCGCTGGCCCATGTCATCACCCCGACCGAGCGCCACGCCATCCTGCTGCCCTGCGCCGCGCTGACCGGCGCGGTGGTGCTGGTCGGCGGCCAGACCCTGCTCGAGCGCGTCATGGGCCTTGCCACGCCGATCTCGGTGGTGGTCGAGGCCGTCGGCGGGGCGCTCTTCCTCTTCCTCCTGCTGAAACGGAGACGCGCATGATCCGCATCCGCAATGTCTCTCACAAGATCGGCCCGGCGCCGATCCTGCATGATATCTCGCTGGACATCCCCAAGGGCGGCATCACCGCGCTGATCGGGCCGAACGGGGCGGGCAAGTCGACGCTGCTGTCGCTGATCGCCCGGCTGGCCGTGCTGCGCGAGGGAGAGATCCACATCGACGCGATGAAGATCGGCGAGGTCAGCGACCGCGAGCTGGCCCGCCACCTGGCGATCATGGCGCAGAGCACCCATGTATCGGCCCGGCTGCGGGTCGAGGAACTGGTCGGCTTCGGCCGCTATCCCTGGCACCGGGGCCGCCCCGGCCCGGGGGATCGCGCCATCGTCGAAAGCGCCATCGAGCGCTTCGGCCTCGGCCCCATGCGGCACCGCTTCCTCGACGAGATCTCGGGCGGGCAGCGCCAGCGCGCCTTCGTGGCCATGGCCTTCGCCCAGGACACCGACTACCTGCTGCTGGACGAGCCGCTGAACAATCTCGACATCGCCGGGGCGCGCAGCCTGATGCGGCTGCTGCGCCAGATGGCGGACGAGGACGGCAAGACCGTGGTCATCGTGCTGCACGACATCAACTATGCCGCCCGTTTCGCCGACCGGATCGTCGCCATGCACGAAGGTCGAATCGCCGCCAATGGCGCTGCGCGCGAGGTGGTCACCGATGCCCTGCTGCGCGACGTCTTCGGCACCGATGCCGAGGTCTCGCTGCACGAGGGCCACCCGGTGGTGCTGGTCTGAGCAGGCACAACCGCTTTCGCCGCGTTGCAGCGCCGGGGTGGAAATATAGTTGACTGTATTACTAGGTTATCATAAGTCCCGCCCATGATGCCGGCACAGCCGTGCTGGGCCGCCCTGTGCGGACCCAGGTGCCAACCGGACCACGGCGCGCGCTCCCGGCGAGGGGTTCTCAGTCCCCCGACCCAGGGGCGCGCGAGCAGACTAGCGACGACCTCGTCGCGGCGGCAGGAACTGGCTTTGACCTCGGATGGGACATCCGACGGACAGCTGGATAGGAGTTACAAGATGGCAATTCGGCAGGCACGGCAGGCAGTTATTCCCGCTTTGGTCCTTTCGGCGATGATGGCTGGCGCGCTCGCGGCGCAAGAGACCGCGCCGCAGGTCGACACCCTGGTGGCGCCTGTTCTGGGTGAACCCGACGGCAGCTCCGAGGGCGCGATCACGCTGCCCGGTGCCGATGCCGCCCCCGAAGGTGCCGCCGCTCCCGCCCTGGACGGGGCTGGTGAGACCACCGGTGCCGAGGCGCCCGCAGAGACCTCCGGGCAGGCGGAAGACCCTGTTGCGGAAGGTGCCGAAGCGCCCGCGACCCTCGCCGAGGGTGTCGAAGCGCCTGCCAACCTGACCGAGGGCGTCGACCCGCTGCTGTCCGAGGGCGTCGAGCCGGCGGCCGAGCTGACCGCCGAACCGCTGCCCGAGGCCGCGCCCGAGCCGCGCAGCGGCCTGGCCGGAGCCTATGACCGCGCAATGGAATTCCTGATCAACGGCGGACCGGCGATCTGGGCGATTGCTGCCCTTTCGGTCGTCACCGTGGCGCTGATCCTGTGGAAGATCTGGCGCCTGGTGCTGGCCGGTGCCTGGTCGCGCCGCATGTCTCGCCGCGCCGTCGGCGCCTGGGAAAACGGCGAGGCCGCGCTGGCCCTGTCGATGATCGAACGCCGCAAGGGCCTGCGCTCTCGGCTGACCCGTGCCGCGATGCAGGCCCGCCTGACCATGCCCGACGACGCCGCCCGCGAGGAAACCAGCCGCGTCGCCCGTGGCCTGCTGGCCTCGCAGGGGGACCGCGCTCAGGGCGCTGGAGCTGATCTCGACCATCGCGCC
>NZ_AFPM01000160.1 GCF_000220565.1 Oceanicola sp. S124
AGTGCAGGTCGGCGCGGAAGGCGCCGCTGCGCACCGCGCGGGCCAGCGGCACGGTAGACGAGCAGATGATGCGGATATCGCTGGCGAAGCTGCGCCGCCCGCCGATCGGCTGGAAGCGCCCCTGCGCCGCCCATTCCAGCAGCACCGACTGGCACGAGGCATCCAGCTGGTCGACCTCTTCGAGATAGAGCATCCCGCCCTCAGCCAGCTTCAGCAGGCCCTCGGCATCCTCTTCGGCAGTGAGCCGCCCGAACAGCCGTTCGCGCAGGTCAGGCGCCGTCATGCCATAGCACTGCAGGGTGATGAACGGCCGCCCGCGCCGTGCCGAGGCGCTGTGCAGCATCCGCGCCGAGATCAGCTTCGGCGTGCCCGGCTCTCCCTGGATGATCGTGTTGCTGTCGATCCCCGCCGCTTCCTCGATCCGCCTCCGCACCGCCTGGGTCGCCCGGGACGAGCCGATCAGGTGCGAGCGATGGCGCATCAGGTCGGTGCCCTCTTCCAGCTCGTGGCGCAGTAGCGAGTTCTGCCGGCTCAGATCCGCGCGCGACAGGCACTTGGAGACCGCGTTCAGCACCTGGTTGGAGCGGAAGGGCTTCAGCAGGAAGTCACTTGCCCCGGCCTGGATCGCCTCGATGGCGGTGCGCAGGTCGGCGAAGGCGGTGACGATGATGACATCCGCATGCAGCCCGATCTGGCGCTGGTCAGCCAGCCAGGACAGCCCGGACTGGCCGGGCATGATGTTGTCGAGGATGATGACATCGTAGCTTTCGGCATCCAGGCAGGCCGAGGCCTGCTGGGTGTCTTCGGCAACGTCGACGCGGGCGCATTCCCGCGACAGCGCCTTGCTGAGGAAATGCCGCAGCCCGGGCTCATCGTCCACGACCAGCACCTTGGCCTCGGCCATGCGGGGGTCGAAAACGGGGGGGCGTCTGGTCGGGGGAAGGGTTCGCCGTCATGGCGCGCATGTTGTCCAAATCCGGCGGGATTTGCCATATCGAAAGTAGCGCCCCGGACCCTGCCTGCCCCCGGCGCCCGCCCGGCCAGGCCGCTCCCTCCTGTGGCAGCCCCACGGCCGCCATGAATTGCATTCATGCCCGGAAGGGCGTTTTCCTTTGCCCCGGGGGGATGCTGCTGCAGACAGCCGCAAGCCTGAAAGGAGCCCACTATGGACCGCGAACTGCTCGGCGACCTGTCGACCCTTCTGGCTGTCGCCGAAGAGGGCAACTTCACCCGCGCGGGCCATCGCCTGGGCGTGTCGCAATCCGCCGTCAGCCATACGATCCGGCGCCTCGAGGACCGGATCGGCGTCCGGCTGCTGAACCGCTCGGCGCGCCGGGTCACGGCGACCGATGCGGGCGAACAGCTGCTGGCCGCGCTGCGCCCCAGCTTCCAGCACCTCGGCAACCGGATCGAGGAGATCCGCACGCTGGGAGAGCACCCCTCGGGTCTCGTCCGGGTGACCTCCAGCCATCCCGCCACGCGCGACATCCTCTGGCCCGTGGTCTCGGAGCTGGTCCGCGACTACCCGGAGGTGCGGATCGAGATCAGCAGCGAGGGGCGGCTTTCCGATCTGGCCGAAGATCGTTTCGACTGCGCGATCCGGCTGGGAGAGCACCTGAGCCCCGACATGATCGCGATCCCGGTGGGGCCCCGGCTGGAGATGGCGGCAGTGGCCAGCCCCGACTACCTGGCGCGACGCGGCACGCCCGGGCACCCGGATGCGCTTGAGGACCATGCCTGCATCCTGATGCGGCACCGTGTCGACGGCCCTGTCTACGACTGGGAGTTCGAGATCGACGGCGTCGAGGTGGTCAGGAAACTGGACGGCCCCTTCATCCTCAACGATCCGGGGCTGGTGCTGGAGGCGGCGCGGGCGGGTCACGGGTTGGGCTACCTGCCCCTGTCCGAGGTGCGCGCGGATCTTGAGACCGGACGGTTGCGTCGGGTGCTGGCGGACTTCTGCCCGCCCTTCGACGGCTATCACCTGTGCTACATGGGGCGGCGCAACCTCAGTTCCGCCATGCGGCTGCTGATCGACCGGCTGCGCCTGCGCCGGGGCTGAACCAGCTGCCACAGGTCTTGCTCCGCGCCCTGCCCCCTGTCCGTGTGCCCTGTCCCTGCTCCTGCCGGTAAAAGGGATGGGGCCGCCTGCCCCGTCGCCGCGTCACGCGACCTGCCGGACGGCAGAACCCGGCGAGGGCGGCAGCCCGCGACCGGTCTTCACTACAGCCGGCATTCAACAAAGATCGACAGCATATCAACATCTTTCACCGCAGCGGACGACAGGGGCACAGGCTAGATTGCGTCTCAACCGCTCCCTGACCGGACAGCGGCGGGGCCGGTGGCTCTGTCGTGCCAGCATGGGCCTGCATGTCCTCCTTTCCGCGCATCGCCGGAGGGGGTGCAAGCCCGATGTCCCGATGTCAGCGGCAGAGAGATGCCCCGACCGCTCCGGCCCTGCAGAAGCAGGCCCGGATCCGTTGCCGGGGACACCCGAATGCGGGGCCATGCCGCCCCGTCCCGGACGGTCGGTGCCCGGACACCGGCCCGCCCTCTTCGCGGCCAGCCCCAAACTGGCCGCGAAGAGGGATCACGACCAGAGACAATCCCTCGCCCCGGAGGCAGATGCCCGCAGGCAACCTGGTCCCGACTAGGCTGCGCCCTTCCAGGTCAGCGGCGTCATGTAGAGCGTGTCATCCTCGGCGCTGACCATCACTTCACCATCCTGGATGTTGACCTGAAGCTTCATCGCGCGGCTTGCCATCCTGGCAAGGGCCGCCGTATCCGGCTCAGAGAACCGGACCACCTGCAGATTGTCGAAACGGCCCGCACCGTTCCCGATCTTGTCCCACCAGGCTTCGGCCGTCCGACCGCCGTAGGGATAGACGATGACCTTCGCCGCCTTGCTGCAGGATTGCCGCATGACTTTCTCGGTGGGCAGTCCGAGCGTCACCCAGAGATCGATCTCGCCGCTCAGGCTCTTCTGCCAGATGTCGGGCTCGTCATCCGTCGACAGGCCCTTGGTCAACTCCAGATGCTCATGCGCATTCAGGGCAAACGCGACCATGCGGACCATCAGCCGTTCATCGGTTTCCGAGGGATGCTTGGCAACGGTGAGCTTGTGGGTCTCGTAGTAGTGGCGATCCATGTCCGAGACCGACAGCTCGACTTTGTAGATGGTGGCATTCTGCGCCATGTGCTTTCCAACCCTTCCAAGGACCGGGCTGCCTAACCCGTCCCGCCCACTTTGGAAAGGCGGAACGACTTTCCGGGCTTCAATAAAAGCCGTCGATGCAGCAGCCGGTGCCAGGACCCGACCAGCGGCTGCCCCGGACAAGAGTCCCCGCCAGCGGTACAGAAGCAGCCATCGGTGCCGAACCCGGCCAGGGCGCCCTCTGCCTCATTGCGGATGGAGGACACGGGGCCGCCCGCGCGTCGGACCGCCAGGAGGCCGCAGCAGTCAGGCGCAGGGCCGCATATCCAGCAGAGCCTTGCACCGCGCGTTCAGCCAGTCGGCCAGCCCCGGCATGACCCTTGCCGGCCCCGGACCGCAGGTGCCCAGACCGGGCAAACCACGCCGCGCGCCCTGACGACAGGCTCCGGCCCATAGCGCCGGGCATGTTCCCCCTCAGATCAGGATCAGGCCGCGATCGGGCGTTGCCGACGGCGTTCCCGGATCAGGGGGGGCAGCCACATCAGCGCAATCACGTAGAGGCCCAGAAGCGTGTTGATCCCCACCCCGCTCGGTCCCCAGGTGCTGTCGTAGTAGCGCACCGCATAGATCAGGACGACATGCCAGGCGTAGACATGCAGCGAATGCCGCCCGAGCAGGCAAAGCGCGGGTCGCGTGAAGATCCAGTGCAGCGCGGTCGAGATCCCCCGGACGAAGGCCAGAGAATCCTGGCGGCCGGCAATCGCCAGCCAGCTGAACAGGACGGCTGCGGCGACGAAGTTCGCCAGGTAGATCACGCTGAAATTCGAGCGCTGATCGAAGGGCCAGAACAGCTCGAGCATCTCCTTAGGCATCAGCCCGTGCGCGGTGGCAAAACGCAGCGGGGCGAAGAACAGCATGACCAGCACCGCGCAGAAGGCCACTCCGCGGGTCTTCGGGCCAAAGACCCTGTCCCAGCTGATACGACCGCTCGCCCAGAGGGCGCCCAGGATGACCCCGGCCATGAAGAGGACCTGCCAGCCCATGGGATCGAAAGCCATGCGCAGCCCCTGCGTGTCCGAGGCCTTCAGCGCCTCGTTCAGCGGTCCGGACCAGAGGCGCGCCACTTCCAGCTGGCAGGCGATCCAGCTGAGCGCCGACAGGCCCGCCGCAAGCCACCAGCGCCCTTCGACGACCCATCGGATGACCACGATCGAGGCGGCCATGAAGAAGATGTACATGGGCAGGATGTCCATGAAGGTCGGCTGGAAGGTCAGCGACAGGATCCCGAAGATCCGCATCGGGTCGCCGATCGGCGCGGTGCCAAGCCAGTTGCGCCAGGCAAGATAGCCCCCGGGGGCAAGGTCACGCGCCAACAGGGCTAGGAAGATCAGCCCGACCGTCCAGAGCCAGAGCTCTGCCATCCTGGAGAGGATGGACTTTCGCATTGCCGCGCCGCCGTGGCGCAGCAGGCGCCTGCCCTGGATCAGACCGACCATCAGGCCCGAGATGAAGACGAAGCCCTGCGCACTCTCGACGAACATCACCTGGCGGAAATGCACCTCCGTCAGCCAGACACCGCCCTGCAGGACGAGGTGCGAGAGGGCCATGGTCAGCAGGAAGAACCCCCGCAGCCCGTCAAGAAAGTCGAGACGTTTCATGTCACTTGTCCTGGCAGTGCCGCCCGTCCGCAGGCGCGGCAGGCAGGCTGTCTTCTGGAGAGTCGGGCGCGGCGTCTCGGGAGCATGGCTGAGGAATTCTGGCTACTCGATACAGGGAAGACTGTACCTAGTGCGTTCGGGTGGTCCGGTCCAGCGCTCTACCGCCGGCCTGCCACGCATCGGCGCCAATCCCGCATCGGACGCCCTCGGCGGTGCTTGAGGGGATCACGCCGGTCATGGCCGGGCAGCACCAGGGACAACACCCGGGCCCGTGAGATCCTCCGCCTCGGGCCCTGACCCCTGCTCTTGTTCCGTCGATGTCCGCAGCCACTGCCAGAGTGCCCCGCAGACCTGCGGCAACCTGCGCAAACGGGCGCGCAGCCGACAAAGCCGAGGTTCCCGAGCCCTGGCAGGATGGCCTGAAGAGGGACATGTTCGACGAAGAGATGACCTGCCCCGAAAGTCGGCCAGCGCCCGCCATGCCCGCCCCGCTCCTATACGGGATACCGACGTGAACCTGCTGCGGTACCGCCTGCCCTGCGGGTCTTCGAGAAAGTGGTCAGGGCGGCGAGATACGAACTCAAGTCCCCCTGCCCCCGGAACAGGCCGAGAAATATATTCGGCGTCATATCAAGGCCCTGCCTGGGAAAGTTGAGACGGGCGCCGAGACAATTCCCGATCCGGGCGCTCAATGAAAGTGCCTGGATCGACCAGTTCTCAAGCTCAGAGCACTTGGCCTCCTGGGTTGACCCAAGCGCCTGTGTCGTGCCCCATTCGACTCCGGGCGAATTGAGGATCCGTATCTGCTTCACGTCTCGGAAGGCGGACATCGAACCGTCGCCCGAAGTGGCCAGTGACCCTGGCGGCCCTCAACGGCGGGCGCGCCCCGCCCGTCGACGATGACCTGATGGACGTGCAGGGCCTCCCCGCCATCCCGCTGCGATCCTCGCCGGCATGGGTGTTAAGTGGAGCGACATGTCGAGGGCGGGACGAAGGGCGCGAAGCTGCCTTTCGCTGCGCGAAGCGCGAACGTCAGCGACGCGAAGGGGGCGGACACTCCCCTGGGCGTGCCGCGGCCCATGCAGTCCGAAACCTTCGGCCCGGAACGGACATGCGCAGTCCTGCTGGGCACTGTGACGGGACTTCACCGAAACAGCCGGTCAGGCTGCGCCGCTGCATTTCCAACGATCCGAGGCCGGCAGTGCGACCGTCCCGCCGTTCGCCGCGAGGGCTCGCACTGCACTGTGCCTGCGAAGGCGTTCGGAGAGCAGGTCAGAGAACGTCCGTTGAAGAACCTGGTGGCGGCTCCCGCCGCGCAGACTGATCGGCTCAAGGCGAGGCATGGCCAACTCCACGTGCAATTGGCGCGTTTAAAAACACACTTGCCTTCAAGCACCGCACGTCCAGCCAAGAGCTCATATGATCGAGAACATTGACACCTTCAGGAATGTCGCGAAAGCTCGGCCGTCTGCATGTCTCAGGGGGGTAGCGTCTGGCGATGGACAAGGAAATGTTCACGAAGCAGCTTGCTCGGTCCATGGCCAGGACGTCGGGCGGCATTCTCCAGCATGCACAACATCCCACAGGCCGTGGGGTCTCTGCCGAGCGCAAGGCCCGGGCCAGTTGGCTGGCCGAGATGGATGGCGAGAGCCGCCAAAGGCTCCAACAACTGGTGGAAGAAGGCGTGCATGCCGGGGTCTTCGGGGTTCTTGCAGTGCTCGATCACGTCAGATTTCTCGAGGATGGCGCGGAAAAGGGCAGCTTTACGCTGACGTATACCGCACCTTCCGGAGAGCAGACGCAGATCAATCCCGACCGGGGCGAGATGCTGCACGATCTTTACAACGGGTTCCGCCAGAGCGCGAAAGAGTGAGGAAAAGCCCCAAGGCGACGCCATCCTCCCTGGCCCCCGATACGCGCGATCTGCTGGGACGTGTGCTCGAAGCCAGGCTCCCTGCGGCCTACCGCGACTGGCTTGCCACGCGGCACGGGCAGATGCCGGAGAATCGCGTGATCACGTTCGTGACCAACGGGCGGGAGACGACGACCGTCCTTCACTACCTGTACGCCGTCACTTCCGAGCACGATTACAACGACCTCTGGGATTGCAATTCGAAATACGGCGAAGACCTCCGCCCCTGGTAACTGAGCATTGGCGGAGACGTTTTCGGCAACCCGATCGTTCTGGCGCTGAAGGGGCCGAACCACGGAAAGGTGTTCTTCAGCGATCACGAAGTTCCCTTCGACGAGGGCCTTTGCCTCATCGCACCCAGCTTCGAGACCTTCCTTGCCGGCCTGACCGCAAACTGACATGCGCAGGAGCACCTGTTTCTACGCGACCGTGCAGACCTCCATGCGCTGATGGTTCTGGTAGAGGCGGAACAGGCCTTCGTTTCCCTGGCTCACTCCGACAGTCCGTCGCGCGACGTCCAGGTCTTGCGACCAGGCGGGCGAAACACCCGATGTCCTGCGCCCCTTTCCAAGCCATTGGTGTACGACCTTTTCCTGGTGTCCCCGGCACTCAGGTTCGGGCCGCAGCACATGGGGATGTCACCGGGACGCGGCATTCGCTCCGCGTAAGAGAGCGGCCCGCGGTCGTGGTCATCCAGCTCTGGGGCGGACTTCCCGATGGCACCCTGCTTCGCTCGCGGTTTCATCTGAATGCAAGAGTAGCGGAGACCCGGAACCTCGAGGTCCACCCCGAATGTCGGCGTCCACCTTTGGTGGGTGATCGGATTGTAACCGCAGCGAAAGCCCGAATGCCGCCCTCCGTGTCGCCCCCGAACGCGATACTGTGGGAGAGACGAAGGGAGGGTTCGGGCTGGCTGCGCTCCTGCGCTGCGCCGGGCGCTAGGGGCCGCTGTTCGGGACAGACCGGCCCCTTGCGGATGTGGTCCGGCAGGGCGTGCCCTGCGAGACCTTTTCTCAGCTCTTCAAATGGAGGGCCGCATTCGGGAAGGGGAACCCGAAGTCATCGACAGCCCGTCGGGAAACCTCTTGAAACCCTAGCGTCCTGTAGAAGCGGACGGCTTGTTCATTCTCGGTATAGACTTCAAGGGACAGTTCACCCTTCCGGGCCAGGGCATCGGCGATAAGTCTGCGCCCGACACCAAGACCTTGCCGATCCGGCGCGACGAATATCCCGCCAATGAAACATCCCAGAAGGCTGATGAAGCCAACAGGTTCTCCGCCAAGGCAAGCCACGGAAGTCTCCGCCTTCGGCAGATAATCCTCCTCGATCAGCTTGCGCTGTTCAGTCAGCCTTTTCTCACCGATGAAGGGGTGGGCCTTCAGCGAGGCTTCGAACCAGATAGTCGACAGTATTTCCAGATCCGTTGCCACGTCGAAGGGCCGGATTGCGACGTTTGCGTTCTTCATGAGAACTCCACAGAAATCATGCAAAAAGGATCGGCAACCATGTGCCGAGCGATGCCGCCAAGTGCGGCTCAATCGAAGCCTCTGTGCATGAATCTCCTTCTGTGACGGACTGAGCATAAGCCGCCGCATCACCAGTTTCAATGACACCTGAGGGCTCGAAACCGGCCGTTCGCTGCGCCTGCCACGAGTGGCGGCCATGCGCAGTAACCGGACACGGCAGTCGACGCTGTCATGCTCGGGCCCGCAGTCGCGGCCGGCCCGGGCCAGCGACCTCAGGTGCGCGGGAGCGCTGCCGTTCAAGGTCTCGGCAGTCAGCAGTGCCTGATCGATGCTGTCGGTAACGGTTGCGCTGAGGCCCGTGGGAACGGTCATGGCGCGGGTCTAGAGCGCGGTCATGATGCTGCCGAGGATGGCGATACCTACGGCGCCCCCATGTCGAACGAGACCTCCTGCACCGAGGCCGCCATGCCGGCCTGTTCCTCGGGAGCGGATAGCATGATCACGCTCGACGCAGCCGTCATGGTGGCGCCGCCCCCGAAGCCCATGACCTCCAGGACCGAAAGCCAGAGGGCGGTCGGGTCCTGATACGTGAGCAGAAAGGCGACCAGGGCAAGGCCGGTCCGCGCCAGCGCCGTGGTCAGCCCGCGCGCGTCCCCCAGACGCGGAATCGTGAGGCCCGTCACCGGACCGGCGATGCGGGATGCGGGATGCGGAGGGGGCCGAGCATTCCCGCGTGGCCGTCGCCGTGACCGCGCTTCTTCAGCATCCTGACCAACTGGCAGAGACGCGCGACTGGTACGCCGCCCACCTTGGCGGAGTTGACCTGACGAAGCAGGAGGCCCCTCGGTTGGCGACGACCTTCCTGGCTGCGGAAGGGGCATTCCTGCTCAGGGCCTTCGGTCTTCTGTCATTGCCGGAGGCACAGTGGAAGGCGCTGTTCGACGACGTGCTGTCCGCTACGGCGACGGATCTGGAAGGTGCCGAGCCAGAGAACGGGTGAACGCCAGGACCAGGCAGCGTCCGGCCGTGGTGTCGCCCTGCCCGCTCCCGACGGTCATGTGCCTGCCAGAAGCCCGGCATAGACGCCGCCTTGTGCCTCAAGCGCCGCATGGGGGCCGGATTCCACCACGCGTCCGCGCTGCATGACCGCGATCAGGTCGGCCTCGCGGACAGTCGAGAGGCGGTGCGCGATGGTGATCGTGGTCCGGCCCTCCGACAGCGCGCCAAGCGCGTCTGACATCTCCCGCTCTGTTTTTGTATCGAGCGCGCTGGTCGCCTCGTCCAGACGAATGGCGCCTCCGTCCACGTCGAAGAGCCGTGCGAGACGGCACCGGCTGTCACGATCACACGCTGAAACCCGGTCTCTCTGCACATTTCCTCAACACCTGGGTCCTCAACACTTGGGGCGGGCTTTTTCTCCAGTTCGCCGCGCGAGAACACGACGGCAAGCCCACCGGACAGGATCACTCAGCCCTGATACTCAGGCCCCCGGGGGCCGAAGACAGCTGTCTGGCCCAGCCTCAAGTGCGCGCGGAGCGTCAAGCACCTGAGAGCATGACAGACGCAAATCGCGCGTCAACGAGGCCGAACGGATCTGAAAGCCGCCGCCGGGCGCGATTTGCTCTGGGTTTCCTGCCACTGTCGCGGTGGCAACCCCATCTGGCGGCGAAAAGCATAGGAGAAACTGCTCACCGAGGCGTAGCCAAGCCGGAAGGCCACGGACTTGATGGGCTCTCCGGCGCGCAGGGCGTCACATGCATGACTAAGACGGGACGCCAGAAGGCCCTGATATACCGAACACTCGAAGAGTGCCCGGTACGCCATATCGAGACGCCGGGCGGAAATCCCCAACCAGCTGGCCAAGCCTGCGGTGGTCAAGTCGCCAGCCGGATCGTCCTGTATCAGGAGGTGGGCCTCGCGCGCGGCCCCCAGCTCACGCTCGGTCAGCCCCTTCTCTTGTCCCCTCTCCGAAAGGCTTTCCAACTGATACCCCAGGATCTGCACCGCGGCTGCCTCGACCAGCTGCTGTCGCAGCGGTGAGGTCGTCGCCAGAGATCGCAACAGCATCTGCCGCAAGTCGTTCGGCAAAGGGTTTGGCCGATGGTAGGTCGCGCCCCCCACACCATCCAGAAGCCGGCGCAACCGTGGTGGCAGGTGATCACCGAACCAGCCCTCGATTGTCTCGGGCGTCGACAACACGCCAAAGAGACGGTTCTCTCGCTCGGAGAACCGGTAGCGGGCCGCAGGCCTTTGCGGACGCAGCAGACCTATGGCCCTCGTGTCATACATCGCGCCACAGGTCAGCTCGGCCTCGAAAGTCCCGGATATCGCCACCTGAGTGAAGAAGAAGTCACTCAACCGCCCGCCCTGCACCTCTATGGTATCAGGTCCCTTCGTCCGGAAATGCGAGAGGCTCCAGTGCAATCCGGTCAAGCCTGCATGGGGCGTGCTTTCAACCGAAAGATCGAAATCCCCTTCCATGACACTCGTACGTCCCGTGCCCGGAAGCTGGAGCGAGATTGGTTTGACTGAGCGGGCCGGACCCTGGGAGCGGGGCATTTTCATCCTGTACGATCAAGAGGTTCAAGATGGAACGAAGCTACCAACCCCCTCGCATCGCACAACCCCGCATTGCAGGAATTCGACAGCATCAGGGCGTTTGTCGACAACCTCGGCCCCTCGTCATGAAGCCCGGCTTGGATAGAGTCGCCCGGACTGTTGAGCGGGGCATTTCCAGCGGCACCGGCCAAGGCTCTTTGGCACGTTGCGCCACCGATCAGGGGCGCTGACCGGCCATTGCACATGCCGCCCCCCGCGGGGCACCGCGTCCTGGCCGAGGTGCTGGAGCAGCAGCGATGGCCCTTCGCAACAGTCCCCGAAACGACCGGCCGTGCGCCACACAAAGACACCGAGGGAACACCATGACCAAACCGCCCCACACCGCCTGGCGCCATGTACTTTGCTGGCTTCTCATGCTTGTTACCTTCGCCCTTGGTGGATTGCACGGTGCTGGCGCCATGGCACAGGAACGCCTTGGCGAGTTTCGCTGCTTTCCGGTGGACTCGGGCCTTCTGTTTCTCCCCCCCGGCGAGACCGCAGCCGGCCGCCTGACTTCGACAGTAGTGGTTGCCGAAACCTCGGGCGGCAGTTGCGACGGCTCGCCCACGTCCAGCGATGCGATGGCCGCAGCCATTGCGACACTGGACTATGACACCGCGACCCAAAGCTACGAGACGCAAATCGAGGTCTACTATCGCGGGTCTCTCATCGAAACCCTGGCCGGCTGCGGCACCGGAGGGGCAGCCGCGTCGATGATCGATCTGCCAAGCGGGTACTGCGAAGTTGCCCTCGACACGGGCGATGGCAACAGGATCTCCCTGTATGTGGACTTCTACGCCGAAACGACCCCCGCGGAACTCTTCGACCCGGAAAGGGTGTCCGCCTCTATCGGGTTCTTCTCCTTGCGGGTCGAAGAGAGCACGGCGCCGCAAACCTCTATTCTGGGCGACCTGGATGAGCTGAACGACTTTGCCGACACGCTGGTCAGCATCCTGTTCGAAACCCCGGTCGCCGATTTCGTCCCCACGGATATCACCCTGGAGAACCTCGTCATCGACGACTTCTTCGGCAGCGGGACAGTTTACAATATCCGCGTCACTGCTGCCGGTGACGGCCCGGTCTCCATGCAGGTACCAGCCGGGGCCGCAACCTCCGCCGGCGTGGGCAACCTTGCGTCGGACCGTCTGACAGCGACTGTCCAACGCGTTCCGCCGAGTGTCCTTTCGGTCGATGGCAACCCCATGGACGCCCTTGCAGGCGACGCGGGGCAGTACACGGCGACCATCGTTTTCAGCGAACCCGTGACCCTTGGCGGCGGCACACCGGTGACCGCCACCAAGGCCTCGGTGATCTCGCTTGTCGAGGCGTCGGAATGTGCATCAGGCGCGGCCTGCACCCGCTGGTTGGCGACCGTCAGCGTGAACGAGGCATCGCTGTTTGATCATGAGCTTGTCGTCAACCAGGGCAGCTTCGAAGACAGCGTCGCCACCCCCGGCACGGGCCTCTTCACTTTCCGGCCAACTCCGGGTGGCAGCGCGCCCCAGGTCACCGTGACCGGGATGCCGGACCAGGTGGATGGCGCAGGCACTGCCGCGCTGACCTTCGACTGGGATCAGGATGTCTTCGGCTTCACGGCATCCGACATCCTGGTCCAGGGTGGCACCCTCACCGGCCTGACCGGCGGCCCCCGGCAATGGACGGCAACACTGTCCATCGAGGGCACCGGCGACCTCAGCCTTCAGATCCCGGCGGGCGCCGTGCGCGGTGAAGGCGGCATGCTCAACCTCCTGGCACAAGCGTCTGCGCCTCTGGACAGCGCCCAGATCGCCAGCGAGCACATCCGCCGCTTCATGGAGCATCGTGCGCGCGCCCTGCTGACATCGCAGCCGCGCCTGCGGGACCTGCTTGGCGACAGGGCGCCAAGCGGCGCGCTGGCATTTCGTGATGGCAGTGGCCGCCTCTCCCTCCACAGCGGCGGCGGCCGCCCCCTGTGGTTCTCCCTCAAGGGACAGTGGTCCAGCTACGGCGATGATGACCTCAGCTATGCGCTCCTGACCCTCGGTGCACACCATCGACTTTCAGAAAACCTCCTTGTCGGTGCGATGATCGAGATCGACCGGGCCACGGCCACGCAGGGGGTCGCACGGCTGGAAGGCACCGGCTGGCTGGCCGGTCCCTACTTCGCCATGGGCCTGGCAGACGGGCAGCTGACCTTCGATGGGCGGCTGCTCTACGGGGAAACCCGGAATACGATCACTCCCTTCGGGACCTTCACGGACAGCTTCTCGACCGAGCGTTGGCTTGCGACGCTGAGCCTTTCCGGCGAAATCGAGCGGGGCGAGGTCACCTTCCAGCCCTATCTCGAACACGGATGGACCCGGGACACCCAGCGCGCCTATCGCGACAGCCTGGGGCAGATGGTCCCGCAACAGACGGTCTCGCTGCGTGAAACCGCTCTCGGCCTGGACCTTCTGTTTGATCTTCGGCGCGATCTGGTCGTGACCGCCGGGTTTGCCGCAATCGCTTCCGACGGAACTGGCGCGGCAGGGCAATCCACGAGGGGCCGCGTCACTCTGGGTGGCCACAAGACCTGGCCCAATGGTCTGTCTGTGCAAGTCGGCGGCCTCTACGACGGCCTCTGGGACGCCAGCTATGAAAGCTTCGGCCTCGACTTCATGATGGAACTTGCATTCTGAGGGTCGTTCTTGCGGCAACCTTTGCGCAGGAAGCCGCACCCAGGCACCTGCTCTGACCGGTACGGGCCCGGGCATCGCTCGGGCCCGCCTGCCCCTCCTCGGCATTTAGCCCGGACGGCCGTGGATGCGGAAATGATCACGCAGGGCCATCAAGGCATCCCACCGGAACTGGCACGCGGCACAGGAAGCTTGGGGAACCGACAATTCGGCATGAATCGCGGTGATCGTAAGAATGAGAACGGCTCCCCACCCGACCTGAAGCAAAGGAGAGATCGCACAACCGGGAACGTTCTGGCCGGTCGGAAGCGGCTCACGCCAGGCCAGTGAGATGACCTGCCAGACCGGCGCCCGCTGCGTGGAAGTCGCGAAGACTGGATGGCACAGCGTGAACAACGGCATACTGGAGTTTACTCAGGAGACGTCCGGAGGCTTCGCCGTTGTCACCGTCACGGCGCCCATCCCGCAAGACCTGGAAGCTGACCAGCGTCTGTTCCTTCAAGCCGCGACTGACCCAACGCTCTTCATCATGTCGCATCACGGCACAGGGCCTTAGAAAGGCGCGCCCCACTGCTTGCCAGACACAGCCGAGGCCTGACCGAGATCGCACAGTTCTCACGTCCCATGATGCAAGAAGCTGATATCCAGGGCAACAAGCGGACCTCCACTCCACTTGCCGCGAATGTCGGAGATGCGCAGGGAAACGAACGTGGCACTCGATGGGGTTAGAGTGTTCACCCGCCCGTCGTTGGCGGGCGTTGAACAACCCGCCAGTGGCGGCGCGAGCCGATCAATAGGGCCTGCCCCTAGCGGCCGGTCACCGGCAGGCCGCTGGGCACCGAGGCCGGGATGCCAAGGCGCAGGGCCGGATCTTCCAGGCTTTCCAGGAAGGCGATGAGAGCCGCCACCTCGTCGTCCTCCAGCGTCCGTGGGGCCAGGCTGTTGGCGCTTGCGATGGCCTCGACCTCAGCCGCCGAACTCTGGATGCGCAGATCCTTGGCCGAGGGCAGGTCGGGCAGCACCGCCTGCGAGATGTCGTAGCTCAGCAGCGAGGCCACCGGATCAAGGTGATGACGGATGACGCCCTCCAGCGTGGCGAAGGCCCCGTCGTGGCCATAGGGCGCCGTCAGGGTCACGTTGCGCAGCGAGGGTGTGCGGAAGGCAAAGGCGTCCGAGAGGTCGCCCGTGACACGGAAACGCCCCTCGTCGCGGGCGTGGTTCTCGAAGCGCGCCGCCTTGCCCGGCCCGATCTGCGGCATGGCGATGGCGTGGAAGTCGTGGTCGGTCTGCAACCAGCCCGCGTGACAGGAGGCGCAATCGGCTTCGCCGTAGAACAGCTCCATCCCGCGCTGCGCCTCGGGAGGCAGGCTGGCCTCACCCGCCATGACGCGATCGAACAGGGCCTCATCCGCGCGCCACTCGAAGGTGATGAAATCGGCGATGACATTGGCGATGGCGGCGAAGGTGATCGGGGCGCCGGGCTCGATCCGTTCGAAGCTTTCGGCATATTCGGGGATGGCCGCAACCCGCGCCGCGATCTTGTCCCAGGCGCCGCCGGGCTGCGCCAGCAGGCCCTGGCGGACCGATTGGCTGACCTCGTTCTCGGCGTAGTGGCCGGCCATCTCGTCGCCCGAGAGCACCGGGAACATGGCCTGTGCAGCAAGGGGAGAGGCAAAACCCATGCTCATCTCGGCGCCGAGCGGGGTGCGGATGCCATTGGGCTGGCTCTCGTCCAACTCTAGACGGCCATCGTGGAAAAAGCGGGTGAATTCCTCGGCGCCGAGGTTCCACAGCCCCGGCGCATTGCGCGGGATGCGCTGCTCGGGAAGGTTCTGGGCATTGATCTCCCGCTTGGAGCCAAGGCCCAGGCCCCCATCGCCCAACCCCAGGGAGACTCCGTCAGAAGTGCCGAGGTCGGGGTGGTGGCAGGTGGCGCAGCTGACCTCGCGGTTGCCCGAGAGGATCGGATCGTAGAACAGCAGTTGCCCCAGCTGGACCCGCGCCATGTCAGGCTCGGGAAAGACCGGGCGGGGGCCAAGGTCGGGCAGGCCCCCGCCGCGCGCATCCTGTGCCGCGACCGCACCGCAGAGGCCGCAGGCCAGCGCCAGCGCCGTGGCGGCACGCAGGGTGGCGGCGCAGAATCCCCTCGGGGAGATTTGGCTTTCGCCGATCCTGCGCGCTCCACGTTGCATGGCTTACCCTTTCCTGGTGAGCGCGGGATAAAGCGCCCGGTAGTGGCCATAGGCGTCGTCATAGGCTGCGGTCACCGCCTTGTCGGGCATGATCACGTCGCCGGTCTCGGGCTGGGTCATCACCGCATCGGGAGAGGCCCCGGTGACCGCGCAGATGGCAAGCCTTGCGGCCCCCATGGCGGCGCCGAGCTCACTGCCCGCGGGCAGCGACAGGGGCAGGTCGAGGGTGTTGGCCAGCGTGGTCAGCCAGAAGCGCGACCTTGCGCCGCCGCCGACCGCGAAGAGCGTCTCGAACTGGGCCCCGGTGCCCTTCAGCGCCTCGAGGCTGTCGCGCAGGGCGAAGCTGACGCCCTCCATGACGGCACGGGTCAGATCGGTGCGATCCATCGCCACGTCGAGACCGATGAAGGCGCCACGCACGCGGGAATCGTTGTGCGGGGTGCGCTCGCCCGACAGGTAAGGCAGGAAGGTCAGGCTGGAGGGCCCGCTTGCGGTGTCGGGCAGGGCTGCGGACAGATCTGCCGGGCTTTGCCCGAGGTTGCGCGACAGCCAGTTGAGGCTGTCGGTTGCCGCCAGGATCACCCCCATCTGGTACCAGCGGTCCGGCACCGCATGGCAGAAGCTGTGCACGGCCGAGGCCGCGTCCGGCGCATAGCTGTCGCGCCCGACCATCAGCACGCCCGAGGTACCCAGCGAGACAAAGCCGCTGCCTTCCCCCAGGGCGCCGATGCCACAGGCCGCCGCCGCGTTGTCACCGGCGCCACCGGCGACGATGACGGGGCCCGACAGACCCCATTCCGCACAGAGCGTCTCGCGCAGGTTGCCGCCGGGGGCGGCCCCTTCGACGAGCTCGGGCATCTGGTCACGGCGCATGCCGCCTGCCGCGAGGGCGGCGTCCGACCAGTTGCGCGCGCCCACGTCCAGCCAGGCGGTGCCCGCGCTGTCGGACATGTCCGATATATGCTCTCCGGTCAGCCAGAGGCGCAGGTAGTCCTTGGGCAGCAGCACCTTGGCGACCCGGGCGACGGTCTCGGGCTCGTGCTTTGCGACCCAGGCCAGTTTCGGTGCGGTGAAGCCGGGGAAGACGATATTGCCGGTGATCTCGCGGATGCCGTCCATGGCGTCGAGCGCCGCGGCCTCGTCGGTGGAGCGGGTGTCGTTCCACAGGATGCAGGGCCGCAGCACCTTGTCGTCCGCATCGATCAGCGTCGCGCCATGCATATGGCCGCTGATCCCGATGCCTTTCAGCTGGGCGAAGGCCTGGGACGCCTTGGCCTTCACCGCGGCGACGGTGGTCTTGCAGGCTTCGATCCAGTCGGCGGGGGCCTGTTCCGACCACCCGGCGTGCGGGTGGTCGACATCAAATGCGGCTTCGGCGTCTGCCAGAACCGCGCCGGCCTCGTCGATGAGGATGGCGCGGAGGCCAGAGGTTCCGAGGTCGAGACCAAGATACATGGCTTGTCCTTCTTTGAGCAATCAGACGAAGCGATTGACGTAGTTTTCAAGGATCTCCTGGCGGCCGGAACGGGGTTCGGGGTTGATCCCTTCAGAAAGCACACGCTCGGTGATCGAGGCGAGGTCGCTGGTCAGCATGGCCTTGGCCTCGGGGGCCTGCCAGCCCGCGTAGCGGGTGCTCAGGGCGTCATCGAGCCCCCCATCCTCGATCATCGCCGCCGCGGCCTTCAGGCCACGGGCGCAGATATCCATGCCACCGACATGGGCGGCGATCAGGTCCTCGGCCTCGAGCGACTGACGGCGCAGCTTGGCGTCGAAGTTGGTGCCGCCCGAGGTGAAGCCTCCGGACTTCAGAACGTAGTAGTAGGCCAGCGCGACTTCCGGCGTGTTGTTGGGGAACTGGTCGGTATCCCAGCCGGACTGGTAGTCGTTGCGGTTCATGTCGATGGAGCCGAGCATGTTCTCGGAGGCGGCCAGCGCCAGCTCGTGCTCGAAGGAATGGCCGGCCAGGATCGCGTGGCCCTGCTCGATGTTCAGCTTCACCTCGTTTTCCAGCCCGTACTTGCGCAGGAAGCCGATGCAGGTGGCCACGTCGAAATCATACTGGTGCTTCGAGGGTTCCTGGGGCTTGGGCTCGACCAGGATCTGACCTTCGAAGCCGATCTTGTGCTTGTAGTCGACGACCATGTGCAGGAAGCGGGCCATGTGGTCCAGCTCCTGGTTGAGGTCCGTGTTCAGCAGGGTCTCATAGCCTTCGCGTCCCCCCCAGAGCACGTAGTTCGCGCCGCCCAGCTTGTGGGTCGCATCCATGCAGGATTTCACCGTTGCTGCGGCAAAGGCGAAGACATCGGGGTCGGGGTTGGTCGCGGCACCCGACATCCAGCGGCGGTGGCTGAACATGTTGGCGGTACCCCAGAGAAGCTTGGTGCGGCTGCCTTCCATCTTCTCGCCGATGTAGTCGGTGATCTCTTCGAGCGTGGCGAGGTTGCCGGCGAAGTCGCCCTGGTCGGGGCGGATGTCGGCGTCGTGCCAGCAGAAGAACGGGGCATCCAGGATATCGAACATCTCGAAGGCGGCGTCAGCCTTCAGCTTGGCGCGGCCCATGTCGTCCTGGGGGTGCCAGGGGCGCACGAAGGTCGGTCCGCCGAAGGGGTCTCCGCCTTCCCAGGCGAAGCTGTGCCAGTAGGCGACGGCAAAGCGCAGGTGGTCTTCCATGCGCTTGCCCATGACGACTTCGTCCGGGTTATAGTGGCGGAAGGCCAGCGGATTGGTGCTGTCCGTGCCTTCAAAGGCGACCTTGGAGATACCGTCGAAGAATCCTGTGCTCACTGTCTTGGTCCTTGGCAAAGTGGGAGATGCACCCCGGACGAGCCGAGGCGCAGGGGAGAGTTGAAGGTTGGTCCGGTCAGGACGCGGCGACTTCGGGGCGCTTGCCCAGGATGATCATCGACAGGATGTCCTCGTCGGTGACCTTGTCCACATCCACCGTGCCGACAAGCTGGCCGTTCTTCATGACCGAGGCACGATCGCAGAGATTCATCACCGAATGCACGTCGTGTTCGATCAGGAAGATCCCGATGCCCTGTGCCTTGAGCTGTTCGATCAGCTCGGCGACCATCTGGGTCTCTTGCGGGCCAAGCGCGGCGGTCGGCTCGTCCATGACCAGGATGCGGGCATTGAAGTAGACCGCGCGGGCGATGGCGACCGACTGTCTCTGGCCACCCGAGAGCGCTTTGACAGGGGCGTTGAACTTCTTGAAGTTCGGATTGAGCCGGGCCATGATCTTGCGCGTCTCGGCCTCCATCCGGGCATCGTCGACCAGCCCCGCGGGGGTGATCAGCTCTCGGCCCAGGAAGAGGTTCGAGGCCGCATCGAGGTTATCGGCCAGCGCCAGCGTCTGGTAGATCGTCTCGATATTGTGGGCGCGCGCGTCGCGGGGGTTCTGGATGTCGACCAGCTTTCCGTCGATGTAGATCTCTCCGGCATCCATCTTGTAGGCGCCGGACAGACACTTGATCAGCGTCGACTTGCCGGCGCCGTTGTGCCCCAGCAGGCCGACGACCTCGCCGGGGTGCAGATCGATTGTGACGTGATCGACGGCCTTGATCCCGCCGAACGAGACCGAGACATCGCGCATTTCGACCAGGGGGGTTCCACTGCGGTCAGCCATTACACGTCTCCGGTCTTTTTGCGGTAGATGATGTCGATCAGCACGGCCAGCACCAACACAGCGCCCACGACGATGTTCTGGAACGGGGCGTCGACGCCGACCATGGCCATGCCGGATTGCAGCGACTGCATGATCAGCGCGCCGAGGATGGCGCCGTAGATCGTGCCGATGCCGCCCGCCAGCGCGGTGCCACCGATGACGGCCGCCGCGATCACGCGCAGTTCGTCCAGGGTGCCGATGTCATTGGAGTGGAACGACAGGCGCGCCGAGGCGACCATGCCGGCCAGCGCGCAGAGCACGCCCATCATGGCGAAGACCTTGACCGTCAGCAGCCGGGTGTTGATGCCGGAAAGCTCTGCCGCGTCGGGGTTGCCGCCGGTGGCGAAGATGTAGCGCCCCAGGCGGGTGCGACGGGCCACCACGGTCATCACCACGGCGACGGCGATGAGGATCAGCACCGAGAAGGGAATGCCGTAGCCCTGGGTGAAGCCTTGGGGCATGACCTCGCCGCGGGCCTCGAATTCGCGGGCCAGCACGCGGGTCGGCACGGAATAGGCGTTGAGCGTGGCCACGAAGCCGAGGATCAGCGCCGCGGCGAGGGCCATCAGCGTGGCTTCGGCCCAGACGGGCTTGACCGGGAACTCATGGGCGATGCGGGCGCGGCGGGCCTGCAGGATGCCGTAGCAGGCCGCGGCCACGGCGAGGGCGCCGATGACCCAGCTCGCGGTGGTGCCAAGGGTGCCGCCTATACCGCCGAGCTTCTGGAAGGTGTCGTCGAGCGGGCCGATGGTCTGACCGCTGGTCAGGTACCAGGCCACGTTGCGCCAGACGAGGAAACCCCCGAGCGTCACGATGAAGGCGGGAATGGTGAGATACCCCACGAGCCAGCCATGGAATGCCCCGATCAGACCGCCCGCAAGCAGGCCGACCACGATCGCCACGGGGGCCATCAGCGGGCTGCCGTAGTCGATCCCGAGGCTGGGCAGGAACTGGGTCTGCGTCATGGCCATGATGGCCGAGCAGGTCGCCAGCAGCGCGCCGACGCTGAGGTCGATGTGGCGGGTCACGATGATGAAGACCATGCCCGTGGCCATGATGGCCACGCTGACGGTCTGGATCGTCAGGTTGAAGATGTTTCGCGGGGTGAGAAACCGACCTTCGGTCAGGACGTTGAACACGATGCACACCAGAACGAACGCGCCCACCATGCCCAGCAGGCGGGTATCGAATTCGAGTGTCTTGAAGATGTTCTTCCGTCCGATCGACGTGCCGGAGGCGCTGGCGTCTGCCATTGTGACCTCGGTTCTGAATGCAGGGGCTGTGACCCCCGCCGGTGATGGCGGAGGCCACATGCGTTGGGACAGGATCAGTTACAGGGTGCGGGGCCGCCGGTGACGCCCTGGCACAGGGCGTCCTGCTCGATCCAGCCGGCCTCGACGACAACGGTCAGGTTGTCGGCGGTCACCGGAACCGGCTCGAGGAACTTGGCGGTCAGCGTGGTGCCTGCGGGCGAAGTCCACTCGGCCGCACCTTCGATATCCGAGGCGGCGGTACCGCTGGCCAGCGCAACGGCGATCTCGCCGGCTGCCTTGCCGAGCGCGCGGGCGTCCTTCCAGACCGACACGGTCTGGGTGCCGCGTGCCACGCGGTTCAGCGCGGCATGGTCGCCATCCTGACCCGAGACCGGCAGACCTTCGAGGCCCTGTGCGGTCAGCGCGGCCACGACGCCACCGGCGGTGCCATCGTTGGAGGCCACGACCGCGTCGACGTTGTTGTCGTTGGCGGTCAGGATCTGCTCCATGTTGCGCTGTGCGTTCGCCGGCAGCCAGCCGTCGGTGTAGGCTTCGTCGACGATGGTGATGTCACCGGCGTCGATGGCGGCCTGCAGCACTTCTTGCTGACCACCGCGCAGGAAGTCCGCGTTGGGATCGGTGGGTGAGCCCTTGATCATCACGTAGTTGCCGGTGGGCTGGGCCGCGAGGACGGCACGGGCCTGCATGCGGCCAACCTCGACGTTGTCGAAGGTCAGGTAGAAGGCGCGCGGGTCCTCGATCAGGCGGTCATAGGCGATGACCGGGATGCCCTCGTTGGCGGCGGCGGTCACGGCGGGGATGATGGCCTGGGTGTCCTGCGCCAGGATCACCAGCACATCGGCCCCCTGTGCCACCAGGCTTTCCACGTCCGAGAGCTGCTTGGACGACGACGATTGCGCGTCAGCCGAGATGTAGTCTCCGCCTGCGGCTTCGATGGCGGCGACGATGGCCGCCTCGTCGGTCTTCCAGCGCTCTTCCTGGAAATTGGACCAGCTCACGCCGACGGTCTGCGCGAATGCACCGGTGCCAAGCACCATGGCAATCGCAGTTGTTGCGATCAGTTTCATTGGATTCCTCCCAAATGTCCGACCGGTTTTTCTCGATCGGCAAGCTCGTTGTCCGTGCGAGATCCGTTCCTCCTCGAATCGCGCCGACACCGTCATCTTGCACATTTTTTTCAGCCGCAAAAATATGTTTTTTTAATCGCTGAAAAAATAGCTGGAAACCGGCGGACGTTTGGTTGAATGTCGCAGGATGATGAAGGACCACGCCCGCCACTACGGCCTTGATGCCCGTGAATTGACGCGCCTGCGGGCGTTCCATTGCATTCGTGTGGCGGGGCAGATTTCGCGGACGGACATCGCCAGGGAACTGGACAGCAGCCCCGCGACGGTGACCGCTGCCTGTGGCGCTCTGCTCGAGGCGGGGCTGATCCGGGAGGTGGATGCCGAGCGCATCGACTCCGGGCAGCGTGGCAGGCCCCGGGTGATGCTCGAGGTCAATGGCGAGGCGCTGGCCGTGGCCGGGATCAAGGTCGCGCGCCATGCGATCCATGTCACCATAGTCGACTTCAAGGGTGTCGAGATCGGCTCTCATCTGTCGCCGCTCGCGGTGTCCTGCATGCCCGCTGAAGCGCTGGTGCGGGCGGTGCGCCAGGCGCTGGATGACGCGCTCGCCGCGCTGGACCTGTCGGTGGATGCCGTCGCAGGCGCGGCGCTCGGCCTGCCCGGGTTCATCAATGGCGAGACCTCCTTCATGCATTGGTCCTCCTCGGTCGAGGAACGCAATGTCGATTTCGGCCCGCTGTTTGCCAGGCATCTGCCCTGCCCCGCCTTCCTGGAGAACGACGCCAACCTCGTCGCCAAGGCCGAGCAGTTCTTCGGCGAGGGGCGCGGCCTGCACAATTTCCTCGTGGTGACCATCGAACATGGCGTGGGCATGGGCATCGTGCAGAACGGGCAACTCTACCGGGGCGAACGCGGCTGTGGCGCCGAGTTCGGCCACATGAAGGTGCAATTCGAAGGCGCGCTGTGTCAGTGCGGGCAACGCGGCTGCCTCGAGGCCTACGTGGGGGATTACGCGCTGATCCGCGATGCCTCGGTTGGCCGGCAGAGCGATGCGCACAAGAGCCTTACCGACATCCTGGAGTCCGCGCGGGCCGGGGACCGGCTGTCAGGCGAAGTGCTGGAACGCGCCTCGAAGATCCTGGGGGTCGCCCTCGCCAGCCTGGTGAACCTGTTTGATCCGCAGCACATCGTGATCGCCCGCCTCAGGCCCCGGTTCGACGACGTTCACACCCAGGCGATGATGGAGGCTCTCAGACGCAATACGGTGCAGGTGGATGCGCCCCTGCCGGGCATCACGGTGCGCAATCTGGATGAGTCCATGTGGGCGCGCGGGGCAGCCGCCCATGGCATCGAGATGGTCTCGATCATGAAGATCCGCGCAGGGAGGGATCAGGATGCTGCGTAGCCTGCCGGTCTTCCTGCTGCTGCCGGGCCTTGCGATGGCCGAGCCCGTGGCGCCGGTCTTCGCGCCGGTCGAGATCGCGCCGCATGTCTATGACGGCGGTTGGGAGCATTTCGTAGGGGGCGGTGTCGCGGCCTTCGACTGCGACGGCGACCGCCTGCCCGAGCTTTATGCCGCCGGTGGCAGCAATCCGGCGACCCTGTTCCGCAACCGCTCGGGCGAAGGGCTGGCCTTCGAGGCGCAAACGCCCGAGATCCTGGCGATGACGGGCGTGACCGGGGCCTATCCGCTGGACATCAACGGCGACGGGATTCTCGACCTGGCGGTGTTGCGCGTCGGGCAGGACCAGCTTCTGCGCGGGCTGGGCGACTGCCGGTTCCAGGAGATGGGCCAGGCGCTCGGCTTTGCCTCGGGCGATCACTGGACCACCGCCTTCTCGGCCACCTGGGAGGCCGGTCAGAGCCTGCCGACCCTGGCCTTCGGCACCTATGTCGACCGCAGCGATCCCGAGGGGCCCTTCGAGGCCTGCGACGACACGCTGCTCTACCGGCCCGAGGGCCGGACCTATGCTGCGGCCATCCGGCTTGAACCGGGGTTCTGCGCCCTGTCGATGCTCTTTTCCGACTGGAACCGCTCTGGCCGGGCCGATCTGCGGGTCTCCAACGACCGGCATTACTATGTCCGGGGCGGGCAGGAGCAGCTCTGGGCCATGGAGGAGACCCCGCGCCTCTATGACCAGCAGGAGGGATGGCTGCCCTATTCCATCTGGGGCATGGGCATTGCCTCTCGGGATGTGACGGGGGATGGCCTGCCGGATGTCTACCTGACCTCGATGGGCGATCAGAAGTTCCAGGAGTTCGACCCCGAGGCCGGGGGTGGCCCCACCTGGCGCGACGCGACCTATGCGCGGGGCACCACGGCGCACAGGCCCCATGTGGGCAGCGACGGGCGCCCCTCGACCGGCTGGCATGCGGCCTTCGGCGATGTGAACAACGACGGGCGCGACGATATCTTCGTGGCCAAGGGCAATGTCGAACAGATGCCCGACGCGGCGATGGAAGATCCCAACTCCCTGCTCATGCAGGACAGCGGGGGCCAGTTCGCCGAACGGTCCGTCGAGGCCGGGATCGCCTCCATGGCGCGGTCCCGAGGCGCGGCGCTGGTGGACCTGGACAACGACGGCTGGCTCGACCTGGCCGTGGTGAACCGGCGCGCGGCGCTGGAAGTCTTCGAGAACACCTCTCGGGACGGGAATTGGCTGCTGGTCGATGTCGCCGGGCAGGCTCCGAACACCGCAGCCATCGGCAGTTTCATCGAGCTGCGCACCGAGGGCGGCACGCAGACCCGCGAGATCATGATCGGTGGCGGCCATGCGGGCGGCCACGCCGGCATGCAGCACTTCGGGCTTGGCACTGCGCTCGATGCCGAACTGCGGATCATCTGGCGGGATGGAGAGGTCTCGGACTGGCAGAGCGTCGCCGCCCGGGAAATCGTGACCCTGACCCGCTAGGCTCAGATCTCATCTCCAGAGCAGCACAGCCGCGGCGAGAGTGACAGCTTCGGGCAACGGCGCGCGTTGCCAGTCCTTGAGCCTGACGCACATGATCTTGATCCGTTCGAGGCCTATCAGGTTGCGCCTGTCGTACCTGATGGGGGTCCTCCGCGGCTTGCGGCCTGGGACACAGGCCCTGCCCCCCTGCCCTGCAAGGCTTCGCGGATCATAGCCTCGGCAAGCAAGTCGCGACGGCGCAGCTGGCAGACCTCCCGGAAGGTCCACCGCCCCGGTGCAATCGCCACCCCATTGCCCGAAAGGCGATCGCGAGGCAATCTGTCGAAACGGGGCGGCAGACATGAAGCACCTGACTGGGGGGCACTTCGTGTCGGTCGTCGCCTGGAGCTTGATGGTCATCCCACCCTTGCTGCGACCACTCTCGGAACATTTCCTCGCATTGCCCGGCCGGGCAATGGATCAGGCGCCCGCAAGCAGCGCGCCCACTGGTGCATCCGCGACGCCGACCAGCCGGACCGATCAACGGGTTGCACTGGCCGCCCGGAAGCTGAGATAGCCCTCGCAGCGCACATCGTCCCCCCCGCGGACGGGACGGTGCTGCCGATGAGCCGGGCAATGTAACCTGCGGCGAAGTCCTGGCGATCCACGCAGAGGAACATGCGCCCACGGTCGCAACCCCCGAACGCATCGGCTAAGCGATCAAGGGCCTCCTGCAGGCGGCCATCACCCTCACCCACCGGGAAGGCTACATGACCGCGGCACCGCCGTAACTCTGCCGGAACCACCAGGTCGCCGGCAGCGCTGGCTCACCCGGGAGGAGGCAGCTCGCCTGCCATGGACTTACTGCGGCCACGCGGCGAAGCACGCCGGTTTGGAGAAGGTCTCGCCCTACACCCTGAAGCATAGCGCGATCACCTGGACCATGCAGCGCGGCGTCGCCAGGTGGGAAGCCGCCGGCTTCTTTTCGAGCAGGGCAGAGACCATCGAGACGGTCCAGGGCACCACGCCCCGGACGTCATGGAATCGGCACGCGAAGCGATGGATGGCGTTTCAAGGCGCAGAAACCATTACGGATAACAGATCCGCTCCGGGAACCGGCGGCGGATTTCAGGCACAACTATCTGATCGTGATTGGCGCACCCGATAGGTCGCCGCAAGACAAGCGATGCCAGCCCCTTACGCGGAAAAGGGACAGCAAATCAGCAACACAGAATCGATGACTTACATCCATTTTGGAAAGGCAGTTGGTACTGCCAGTAGGCATTGCCGAACGTCTCGCGAGTCTCCCTTGTTGGCTTTAGGGCACCAGGAGAGTTGGGGTCGGCCAGTTACCCGGATTTGAGCTTTCTCATCGACTGGTCAGCCTATAGCAGCCCGTTCTCGCGCTTTAGACTAGCCACGGCGGCCAGTCCTCCAACTCAATGCGTTCTCTGTCTACAGGAACGTGAGGCAGCGGCTCTCACACGAACCGAAGCGTACCGCCGCTATTCTCACGTCGGTCCGCAAGTCCAGGCCCTGCTCCACCCCCTATCCCGCGAGCAGAACGAAAGAGCGGCGGAGGCTCCAAGGGCCGGTACAGGAACTGCGCTGTTTCCGGACGAACGGCGGCGAAACAAGCTTTGCTGAAGTTCGCAATGGGGCGCCTGGACGGCTGCTAAGCGCAGGAAGCGGAAATGGTGCACGAAAATGGGCGCTTGGTCCGGCTGGCACAACCGGCCCGAAGGCGCCTGCACGCAAGGTGCTGCGGTCGATCTACGAGCCATTCCGCGATCGGGCCCGTGCGATCGCTCAGACCACGGAATACGCGATTTCCTGCAAACTGAGGAAGAAGGTCGAGATTCTGTTCACCCATCTGAAGCGGATCCTGGGGCTGAACCGTCTTCGATTGCGGGGCCCTCTCGGCGGGCGCGACGAATTCCACCTCGCAGCCACCGCCCAGAACCTCCGGAAGCTCGCAAAGCTCCTGCCGAAGAGAGGTCGGCCGACGTGCGCTCAATCTCGGGGCACACCCACAGCGGCTACCGGGGCGAGTTTTTCAACGGAATAGGCCCTTCCAAGACATTCTTGCAAACCGCAGCATGACGACGGACGTCGACCCTCAGGGCGGATAGCAGGCGATTGGAATGACTTGAAACGGCTGATTTGCTCGGCAACGCGAACGAAACCTTCAATGCTTAGTGCAGTGCACGTTACTTTCGAGGGCAAAGTTCAAATCCGCGCGAACTGGACACGCCTTACACAAAGCCGTTAGAATTATCTGGCCTAGGTCAAATCGCCGTAGCACGCTGCCGATTTGCGTGCGACGCGGCCCAGGATGCACACTATTCGTCGATTTCGATCCGATTGTCGAAAACTACAGATAGAGGTCTGCGCCATGCAAATTGACGATACTATAGTGCTAGGACCGAAAGCGTTTCTTGTAGCGTATGTACTGTGGCTTTCGGTGCCACTTTTTTTCTTTTTCGCTCGCAGGCCTATAGGCAGGCGACCCTTGATTACCTGTCCTTCCGTGATCTTCTTGGCTTCAATATGAGAAGGAAATTCCCCAAGATATTTGCCTTCCGGATCGTTTCACTTGTTTGCATTGGGATTATCTTCGTGTTTTTTGGGGAGTAAGAGTTGCGTCTGGCGCGATCGGGATGTCTCCGCGCGCAGCGACCGACTGGTCTTCGAAGTACGCGCCATCGCTACGTCCGCTTTGGCCTGGAAACGGACGCGCCGGACGAGCTGTCTTCAACCGCGCCTCTGGGCGCAACCCGGCCCGAACCCGACGTTTGCCAAGATCACCATTGCCGCAACGCAACTTCTCCATCGCGGACTTTCATGGCACCGCTCAGCATAGCCCGAGGCCCCTAGGTCCGCAGTGAGGAACGAAGCGGACGCTGGCATGTCACTGGCCAATGTCCGCTTGGCTTCCCCTAGAGTTTGTTAATCGAGTTTCCGCCATCCGCGATCATTGCGGTCCCGGTCACGAATGACGCATGATCCGAAAGCAGGAAGAGCGCCGCCTGCGCGATCTCGGATGGATCAGCCATGCGCTTCAGCGCGTGGAAACCCCGCACGATCTCATGATAGGCGGCATCCTCTCCAGCCATCGGCGTCATGGTGCCCCCAGGCAAGAGCGCGTTGACACGGATGTTCTCAGGCCCATGTTCCGTCGCCAAAACCTGGGTCAACCCGATCAGGCCCGCCTTTGCCGCAGCATAGGCGCCCATGCCAGGCAGCCCGACCGTGTGCCCGACGAAGGAAGATGTGAAGACAATTGAGCCGCCGCCGCGTTTGCGCATCGCCGGTATCTGATGCTTCGCCGCATAGAATCCGCTGTTGAGATTCACTGACATAACTCTGTGCCAGTTGCTTTCATCCATGTCAGGGATCGGTCCAATGTTTCCCGTCGCGCCTGCATTGTTGAACGCGCCGTCAAGACCACCAAAGCGCGCTTCCGCGCGTTTCACCATTTCTTCTGCGTAGCCGCTATCTTCGACGTCCCCTGCGATGAAATCCACTTCTCCACCGTCAGCGGAAATCTCGTTGACAATTCGCTCAAGCAGTTCAGCACGACGCGCACCCAGGACCAGTTTCGCGCCCTCCGCTGCGAACATCTTTGCAGCCGCCGCTCCGATGCCGCTGCTTGCGCCGGTAATGATGATTGACTTTCCTTCGAGAAGCATTCCCGTCTCCGTCTGATGTTGTCTCGGGAACTGCTTAGGCAACACCTTGCTGTGTGATCGACCCGTTTCCTGCGCAAACGCCTTCGTTCCATGGGTGAAGCTGGCAATTCTCTTATGGTGCCGCATTCGGGAGGGCAGGCTCGAAGCAGACCTGCGGCATCCTGGCGTGCTGGACACGCAGGTGAGTGGCCTGCCCGGCAGAGACGGCCCAGAGCCGACCTTCGCGACAGGGGCTGCAGATGTCCGGTCCCAGCCTTTCCGCGACATTCCTGCCTGGTGCAGCATGTCGCCAGGCGCGGACACGAAGGGCGGAGAACTGACCTTCGCTGCATCCTGAACGAATGGCAGCGATGCGCAGTACCCGGAGTTTGCCTCGCTCGGCAAGCGCCCCGTGAGCTGCGTTCAGCGATCGACGCCTTAGAGCCCGATGTGGAAGGTTGCGCGCGCGATAGAGCCATGAGGTTGATGGCGCGCGCGTGGCTTCAGCCTCGTCGGATATGGGTACTCCAATGCGCGTGTAGAGCTTCAATGTCGCCACTGGTCAGCAGCGACATCGCAAGATTCAGTTGGTCTTCTGACCACTCCCACCACCGCAGTTCGAGCAGAAGCGCGACGAGACCGCTCTCAAACCGCTTCCGGATCTCCTTGGCCGGATGCCCGCCAACTATGGAGTAGGGCTCTACATCCCTCGTCACCACGGCGCGCGTTCCGATGACGGCACCATCGCCGATCTTTACGCCCGGCATGACGATGGCTTCGGAGCCAATCCACACGTCATTGCCGATGATCGTGTCACCCGCTGGGCGGAACCCGTTCTCAGCGCCTTTGAATTCGGGCACGTCGGACATCCAGTAGAATGGGAACGTGCTAACCCAGTCGTATCTATGGCCCTGATTTCCCGCCATGATGAAGGCAGCGCCGGAACCTATCGAGCAGAAGCTCCCGATTATCAGGCGGTCAACGCCCTCGTCTGGCAACAGATAGCGGGCACAGTCGTCGAAGCTATGGCCATGATAGTAGCCTGAGTAGTAGCTGAACCGTCCAACCAGAATGTTGGGGTTGGTGACCTGCTTGTCCAAGGTGACGCCCCGGAAAGGGCTCTCGAAGTAGTTTTGCATTTTCAAACCTCTGAATGAATGGCTTGTGTCCGCATACACAAGCTGACCGCGACCGCCGGTGGCGGCGCGCTATTCCCCTGCGCTTTCGCACAGGGGCTTATTCAGATGGTTCGATCCGCAGACTTCATCGGGTTTTCAGCCTTTCACGCTTTACCCGATGATAGTCCTATAGTCCGGAGGCGCAAGTCGGGTCATCGGCAGCTTCGTCCACGTTCGGCACCCGGAAGAGCCGGTCGCGAAACTGGCCGGCACGATCGTCCAGTTGTCGAGGGCAAAGCGCGACAGCTTCTGCACCGGCAGGATACCGTCGGCCAAGTAGATCACATCGGCGGCTTGCGTCCAGCTCAGCCGGTCAATCGCCGCCTGGTCGCAGGGCACCTCGAGTTCTAAGGGCGCCCCTTAGCCCCAAGCGTGCGCGTAGCGATGTCCATGTTATGATGTGTTTCAATGTTTAGCATTCAGGATGGAGGCAGCTCCGGCGACTTGACCCGAGCGCTCCACGTGCCTGACCGCAGCCTTGAGCGGCACTGAATGGACACGGCTCCGATGAGTTCGTGCGAAGCCCCCCGTCAGCTTTGCTGAGCGCGCCTAGGTGATGGGAACATCCGTACTGCATCGAACCGGCACCCTGTCGGCAGTCCACGCGTTGTGCGCGCACCAAAGCATGTTCCCGAAGGCCCTCAAGGGGGCGCTGCAGAGTGGCATCGGGGGTGAGAAACCAAGGCACCCGCCAGTGAGGTCGCCTTCGCTTGAGTGAAGCCCTAGGTTGATGTCGCCCCGTTGCCGAAGCCCCGCGCCCGCCCTGGTCATCGCGCAGCGCAGTTTCCAAAGACCGCCATTTGCAAAGATGCGTGAAAATGCGAAAATCTAATTCCACTAGGCTCAGGACCCATTGATTTGGTTGGGCGCTCGTGAGTCACCGCTCGTTTTCCAAAGCCTGAATCATGTCAACCAAACGAAATCAATGGGTCCTGAGCCTAAGCGGGTGCCGCCTTGCAACGCCCGCGTATTCTTGCCGGGTCTTTCGTGCAGCTCTGAAGTAATCGACTCGGTCATTGTGCTGGTCCCTGGTCGGTCAGGTCTCTTCTGGTTTTCGCGCATGGGCTACGTGCCGCCAGACCGTCCGGGCCAACGTGAAGGCGGCCAGTCCGAAGATCGCCAAGGCAATTGGGCGGTCGAATAGATAGCCGATCTCCCCATCCGCAAGAATGACGGTCTGACGGAACGACAGTTCGAAACTTGGGCCAAGGACGAAGCCGATGATGAAGGTGACAAAGGAAAACTCGAGCGCTCGCATCAGGTAGCCGATCACCGCGAAGCCCACGACAAGAGGCAGGCCGAAGGTGCCGGAGGTCAAGAAGGCGCCGGTCAGGCAGACAAGGCCGATGGTTGGAAAGACGACCATGGCGGGTGCGCGGGCAGCAAAGGCAAAGACGCGCAGGCCGAAATAGCCCAGGATCAGGTTGGTGCCGTTGGCGATGACCATGGCGGCGAACATGGCATAGACCAGCCGCCCCTGTTCGGTCATCAGATGCGGCCCGGGCTGGATGCCGTGCACGATGAAGGCGCCGAGGATCAGCGCGGCCGCCACGTTGCCGGGGATACCGAGCGCGAGCAGCGGGATGAAATTCGCGCCGACGACGGAAGAGTTAGCTGCCTCGGTAGCGGCGACGCCTTCGATATTGCCCTTGCCGAAGGACTTGGGGTCTTTGGAGGCGCGGATCGCCGCGTTGTATCCGATGAAAGCCGCCGCGCTGGACCCGATGCCGGGTAGTGCGCCGATCCCGGTGCCGATGGCGGCCGAGCGCAGGATGGTGCGCAGGGTACCCCGATATTCGGCCCAGCTGAGGCGCTTGTCCTCGGGCCGTTCAGAGCTGAGCGGCAGATGGCTGTCGCCCGCCGCGCCACGCAGCATGACCAGCTGGCGCAGCACCTCGGCCATGGCCAGCACCCCGATGCCGACGGCAGAAATGGGCAGGCCATCCATCAGGTCAGGCATGCCGAAGATGAACCGGCTGGTGCCGCCTTCGGGGTCAAGTCCGACAGTGGCCAGAAGCAACCCGAGGAAGGCCGCGATCAGGCCCTTAAACATCGACCGCCCCACAAGGCTGGCAATGATCGTGAGCGCGAAGACGATGACCGACAGCATTTCGGTCGGGCCCATCTTGATGGCGATCAGGGCCAAGGGCGCAGAGACGGCGAAGAGGACGAAATCGGACAGCGTGTCGCCGGTCACGGACGAAAACAGCGCCATTTTCAGTGCCTTCAACCCCTTGCCCTGTTTGGCCAGCGGGTGTCCGTCGAAGGCGGTTGCGGCCGCTTCGGGCGTGCCGGGGGTGTTCATCAGGATGGCCGAGACAGAACCGCCAACGGTGCCGCCCTTGTTGATCGAAACAAGGAACGCCAGCGCACCGACGGGCGTGAAATAGTAGGTCAGCGGCACGGCGATGGCGATCGCCGTCAATGCCGACAGGCCGGGGATCGCACCGAAGAACTGGCCGATGAAGACACCCGCGACGATCAGGACAAGCGTCTGAATGGTCAAAGCGTCCGAGAATGCAGTGATGACAGTTTCGAGCATGGCGATACCAGTTTGGGCAGGTCAGGGCAGCGGAATGCCCAGAAGGACTTCGAAAAAGCCCCAGAGCATGAGCGGCGGGCAAATGGCCATCAGCGCAATGGCCCACCATTTCCGTTGTCCCATGAAGATCGTCAGGGCACCGGTGATGAAGACGCCCCCGACAATGTATCCGACGGTCAGCATCAGCGTGACTGCGATGGCGAAAAGAACCAGCACGATAACGGTCAGCACCATCGATTTCGGATCTATCGGAGCCGGGCTTGTCCGGTCCGGTTCCAGAAAGAGCCGGTGCAGGCACATCAAGGCGCCCAGCGTTCCGATGAACCCGACCGCGACACGCGGCATCAGATCGGGCGCGACGGTGACGAAATCATTCGGTTCGACCCAGGCGGGAATGCCCCAGAGCCAGAGTCCGAGGGCCAGCAGCGTAACGCCGGCCCCCACGAGTGCTTCAAAGATGCGCAGGGTCATCCGGGGTCTCAATTGCCAGCTGCGGCGATCAGCTTTTCATAGATGGCCGTCGAGGCCGCGACGTTCTCTCGCAGCTGGTCGGGCATCAGAACCTTGGAAGGAAAGCCCATTTTGCTCTCAACCATCGACACGACCTCCGGCTTTTGGGCGCCAGCCGAGAATGCGTCATGGAGTGCCTGGAAAACCTCGTCAGGAATGCCTTTGGGCGCGAAGAACAGGAAGTAGGTGTCATCGCCGACATCATATCCCAAGTCTCTGAAGGTCGGCACGTCCGGTGAGTTCACCAGCCGTTCGTTCCCTGCGGCGGCAAGCACTTTGACATCGTCACCAAAGCGTTGGTGGATTCCGGCACTCCAGCCCATGTCCATGTGCCCACCCATGACGTCCTTCATGATCTCGGCGCCGCCTTTGGTCGGCACGACCTTCATCTCGTATCCGTCATGGGCAGAAATGTAGTTCATCATAAGGTTGACCGCCGGTGAAGAGGACCCGAACGAAACCTTCTGGCCAGACTTGCCGGCGGCGACAACATCTTCCCAGGTATTGAAGGGAGAGTCCTTTCCGACCACCACAGCGTTCTGAAGTGCCGCGGCCGACGTGAGGTAGTCAAACGTGTCGGCATCAAACTTCACGGTGTCGGACGCCAGCGGCGCATAGGAAAAGGTCGATGTGACGGCCATCCCGATCGTATAGCCATCGGGTGTCGCGTTCATCAGCTTCGTCGCGGCAACGACGCCACCACCACCGGGGACGTTTTCGATGACGACCGGCTGGCCAAGGGCTGCCTCGGCCTCCTTGCCAATCAGGCGGGCAAGCGTGTCGGCTCCGCCGCCTGCGCCGAATCCGACGAGAACCGTCACGGGCTTTTCGGGGAAATCGGCGAAGGCCGGGGTGGCCAGCAGGCCAACGGTCAATACAGTCGCGACACGGCGCACTGCGCCTGTGAATTTCATTTGGGTCATTTCTTGCCTCCTCCTCGCAAGTGACCTCTACGGTAAGGCGGGCTTGCCGCAATACCGAAATACAGGTTCAACATGCCAGTTATACATTAGCGCTATAGCCAGCTGTCGTCGTGCAGGGCGACGTCGCTGGCGGGCCACCGCCCATCCCTGACGACCTCTCGCAAGACTTCAACGAGAATGAGGCGAACAGCGCGCACTGCGCCCGTCATGGGTCGGTTTCGAGGCCAGGTCAGCGATATGGTGCGCTTCGCTTCCGGCTCAACAATCTTCCAGGCGGCCAGGATGTTCATGCCCCACCGACTGTCCAGCAACGCCCAGTTCAGAATGGAATAGCCAAGCCCAGCTTCCAGCAATGAATAGAGCACGTGCAAACCGGTGATCTCGTAAGTTGTATTCAGCCGCACGCCCTGCGACGCGGCAAGCTCTTCGATGGCCCGGCGAAGAACGACGCGTTTGTGGGTCTGAATGAGAGGATAGTCGGGCAACCTCCTCAGAGGAATTTCGCCGATGCGTGGTGATTTCCCGTCCCATTTTCCAACGAGATATAGGTTCTCTTGAAATAGGGCGACGGATTCGAGGTTGGGCAGGTCGGCCGCATTCGGCACCAGCCCCAAGTCTCCACGCCCGGACGACATGATGTCGCCGCTCTCGAAACTCAGTCCCTCGACGATCCGCAGGTTCACGCGCGGCAGTTCCCGCGCGACGCGTTCATACATCGGTGCGGAGAGCAGATAGGCCGCGGTCAGCGGTAACGCGAGCAAGACCTCCCCGCTCGGACTGTCTTCGCCGCCGCTTACATCCGCAGTGGCCGCGTCCAGCTGCCTCAGGATCGCCTCGGCATGCTGGCCAAGCCGGATACCTGACGAGGTGGGCGTAACGCCCTTGTTGGTGCGTTCAAACAGCTTGACACCAAGTTCTGCCTCAAGCGCAGCGATATGACCTGAAAGCGCTGGCTGGGCCACATTCAGGCGTCTTGAAGCAGCGGAAAATCCACCCTCCCGCAGAACCGCTTCGAAATACTGAAGTTGCCTTGAGTTCATAGCCTCTCCCCTCTCGCGATATCAAAACCGTATAGAGGCCAGACGCAAACTGTTTTTCGGCAATAGCGAGGGTCAGGGATAGCTTGCGCTCAGAAATACTCGGGAGGAAACCGATGAACTTGGGACGAGTCGTGCAGCGGTCTGCACGTTATTGGCCGAATGCCATGGCTGCCGTGGACAAGAACCGGCGGCTGACCTTTGCGCAGCTTGATGCAGAAACCAGCCGTCTGGCGACCGGCCTCATGGCCGCGGGTTTCCCGGCCGGGACACATGTCGCAATGCAGGCGCCGAACTGCGTCGAGATCCTTGCCACCGAGATTGCCTGTTACAAAGGAGCCTTCGTGAAGGTGCCCGTGAACGCGCGCCTTTCAGCGGAGGAATCCGTGCATGTCATCAATGACAGCCACGCCGAGGTGGTAATCGCCGGACCGAAACACGCGGCTGACCTTGCAGAACGCCGGGACCAGATGCCCCGTCTGAAGAAGATCATCGCGATCTCGGGCGGTGCGGGAGATGTCCTCTACTCCGACATTCTTGAGCTTGGCAAAACCGGGTTCGACAGTCTTGAGACCCAGGACAGCGATCTTGCCGTTTTGCACTATACTTCAGGGTCCTCTGGTGTCCTGAAGGCAGCGATGCAGAGCTATGGCAACCGGGCCGCGCTGCTGCGCAAACAGCTTGTCCGACCTGGCGGGGGTGGCGGCATTGGCGTGACCATGGGCCATGTCGGACCGATCACGCACGCCTCGGGCATGTCGATCCTGCCCACGCTCTACATGGGCGGATGCAATGTACTGTTTGACCGGTTTGACATCCCTGAGTTCCTGACAACAATTGAGAAAGAGCGGATCAACCGCATTTTCCTCGTCCCGACAATGGTTTCGCGCATCCTCGCCTCCGGCGAGGTTCCGAAACATGACCTGTCGAGCCTGAGCGACGTGATCTATGGTGCTGCGCCCATGGCCCCCTCGGTCGTCGCCGAGGCAATGGAGACCTTTGGTCCCATCCTGGCGCAGGGCTATGGAGCAGGCGAGACGACCTCGACCATCACCATCCTGACCGCGCAGGACCATGTAGAGGCCCTTGCGGGTGACAGGTCCCGTCTTGCCAGCTGCGGCCGCAGTTACTTCGACAACGATGTCCGGATCCTGCGAGACGACGGCACCGAATGCGCGCTCGGCGAAGCCGGTGAGATCGTCGTGCGCGGGCCGGACGTCATGCAGGGGTACTGGGGTGCGCCGGAACTTTCGGAGGAAGTTCTGAAGGACGGGGCCTATCACACCGGCGACATCGCGACCCAGGATGACGAGGGCTACATGTTCATCGTCGACCGCAAGAAGGACATGATCATCTCTGGCGGTTTCAACGTCTATCCGTCCGAGGTCGAAAAGGTTCTCTATAGCCATCCTGCCGTCTTCGAAGTCGCAGTTGTCGGCGTGCCCGACCGCGAATGGGGAGAGGCTGTGAAGGCTGTCGTTGTGACCAAGGACGGCGCGGAGATCTCTCCGGACGGTCTTGAAACCTTCTGCCGCGACCATCTTCCCGGCTTCAAGCGCCCGCGCAGCTTCGATTTTGCGCAGGACCTGCCTCGAAACGCCAATGGAAAAATCGTGCGCCGCAAAGTGCGTGATGCCTACTGGGCCGATGCAGAGAGGAAAGTCTGATGTCCATTGCCTTGAAGCCGGACGCGCGTGAAAAGGCGCGCACCCGCGCGCTTACCGATTTCCGCGGCGGGGCGTCCGCCCTTGCTGCGGCCGAACCGCTGGTCGATTTCCTGACAGGCGAGATCGCGGAGTTCGAACATGAACACGGGCTGGACTGGGACACGCCGGTCGATCACGACACCCTGCGCAGGGTATGGAAGATGTCCGCCGAACGTGGGTTCTATTCCTACCTGTTGCCCGGGGAGCTCGGCGGACAGGGGCTGTCAGTGGCCGATATTTGCGCGGTGCGGGAAGCTGCGCTGATGTCGGGGTCGGTGCTGGCCTCGCATGTGCTGGGTGACCTCTCGGGGCCGCCACGTGTGGGGCATCTGTTCAAGCAGGCCAGCTCCTATCAGATCGAGACCTTCCTCAAGCCGATCCAGACCGCCGACCTGGCCATCTGCTTTGCGCTGACCGAAGCCGGGGCTGGCTCTGACGCCGCGTCGATCAAGACACGCGCCGAGAAGACAGCCGGCGGATACCGTCTGAATGGCGTCAAGCGCTTCATCTCCGGCGGCAGTTTCGCCGATGCTGCAATAGTTCTGGCCGTGACCGATCCTGAGGTCGGACCGCGCGGTATATCGGCCTTCTTCGTCGACCTGCATTCGGAGGGAGCGTCGAAGCGAAAGGACTACGAAGTCTTGTCCGGCAAGGGTGCCCATGCCGATCTGGTGTTCGACAACGTTCTGGTTCCCGAAGCGAACCTGATCGGCGAGAAAGGCACCGGGTTCCGCCTCGGGATGGCGCGCATCTCGGTGAACCGGCTTCTTCATTGCTCGACCATGATGGGTTTTGCCCGGCTTGCGCTTGACCTGTCGATCGAACGAGCCGGGGGGCGGCAGCAATTTGGCCGCCCGATCGGGAGCTTCCAGGCGATCCAGCACATGCTGGCGGACATGGCGACCGACCTATACGCTGGCCGCTCCATGATGTTCGATGCAGCGCGGCGGCTTGACGAGGGCCACGACATCCGCGCGGAGGCCTCGATGTGCAAGCTCTTCTGTGCCGAAAACGGTTTTCGGATCGCCGACCGGGCGATGCAGGTGCACGGCGGGGTCGGATTGCTCAAGGGCGGCCCGATCGAGTTCATCTTCCGCAACCTGCGCACCTTCCGGATTGTCACGGGCACGTCGGAGATCCAGAAGAACACGATTGCCAAAGCGTTGCTGGACCGGGTCAATTGATGCCCGGATTTCCGAAGCCACTGGCCGGGAAGCGGGTGCTCGACCTCTCGCTCCTCTACCCTGGCCCCGCGACCGCAGCGACCTTGCGCACCTTTGGCGCGAAGGTGATCAAGGTCGAACCTCCGGCTGGTGACCCGGCCGCACGGCTTTTCCCCGAAACCTACCGCTTGTTGAATCGCGGAAAAGACATTGTGACGCTCGACCTCAAAACAGACGACGGCAAAGCCGAGCTCGGACGTTTGGTCGCCAACGCAGACGTGTTGGTCGAAAGCTTCCGGCCCGGAGTCCTCGCACGGCTTGGAATCGGCCCCGAATGGCTGCATGCGATCCAGCCCCGGATGGTCCTCGTGTCGATCAGCGGCTATGGCGCGACCGGTCCCTATCGTCATCAGCCAGCCCACGACCTCTCCGTCCTCGGGGTCGCAGGCTATTTCACTCTGCCCGCCGAACTTGAGCCAAAAGTTGTTCGCCCGAATATCCGTCTTGCGGATGCATTGACCGTGAACGCCGCGAGCCTCGCGGCCTTCGCGGCTATCGTTGAAGCAGACCGAACGGGTGATGGCCAGATCGTTGATACCTCGATATTCGACGCGACCGCAGCGGCTTGCCTGACCATGTCCCTGTCGCGTTCGGACCCGGACACCGCACCGGAAGAGCAGAAGCAAGTCATGGCAGATAGCGCGATTTATGCTTGCCGTGATGGCAAACGGATGGCAGTCGCGACCCTGGAAGATCACTACTGGGCAGAATTTGTCCGGCTGGCCACCGCAGAAGACCATCAATTGCGGACTGCGCGCTACGCCTCGCGGGAAGGCAGGGACGCCGACAAGACCCGTCTTGCGGAACTTCTCGCCGATCTTTTCGCCAGCCGCGACAGAGAGGACTGGATCCTCATCTTTGCATCAGGCCGCGTTCCTGTGGTTCCCGTATGGGAGGGGAGTGAGGCATTGAACGACGATCACCTGATGAAAAGAAGAGCGATAGCCCGGTGGGTTGAGGGCGATACCGGCTTCCGGTATCCGAGCTTTCCGGCCATCTTCAACGGGGCACGGGATCAGGATGCGTCGAGCTAAGACACTGTTCTTGAGGTCCGAACGTAGCTGGCAAACGACGAGACCGTATGCCCGGCAGTACGATCATCAGGTCGTGACAATGTGATTGTTTGCGGTGATGCCGCCGTCGGAACATGGTGCTGCGAATGGCCGCTTCCCGCCCTTTAAGTCCGGACCTGGAGAGATGCCGCGCCCGGCACCAGAGACCGGTTTGCGGATGAAGCGGTCGTCGTGCCCGAACGCGGATCTTGCGAAAGAGGCCGGTCGCAGCTTTCGCGCGCAATGGGTGAGGTCAGCCCTTCGTCGTCTCCACCGTAAGATGCGGTGTGCCATTCGACGTGCGCCGCACACTGCGGCCGTCTTTGCCAAGGGTGCCCCGGATGCGGTGACGCCAGTTCGAGAAGCTATCGAACTCGACGGTGTCGACCGGCTTGTCGAGGGCAATCTCCACCTGGCGATGCCCCGCAGCGCCCGAAAGGGCGACGATCGTTCCACTGTAGGCATGGCCAAGGTAATACCCCGTGACCTTGGCACCCAAGGTCAGTTCTCCCGGGGCGTCGCGATGACCGAGGCGGGCAGAAAGCGTATTCCAGTCTCGCGCCCCGTGCTGTCGGGCGATGAGTTCGAGCGCATGGGCATGGCTGACCGCCATGCCCTTGGCTGCGAGGGCCTGCCGGAGCGCCCTGGCCTGGGCCTTGACCGTTTCGAGGGATGGCTGCGTCATGCTGCCTCCTTGGCGGGTGATTTCACGGAGTTGATGGCGAGGACCAGGGCCAGGACAAGCAGTAGGGCATCCGCGATGGGAAAGGCAAACCAGAGGCCGTCGATCCCAGAGACCTTCCCCAGGACAAAGAGCAGCGCGGGGGTCAGCAGCCACGGCTTCGCCAGCGTCAGCACCGCGGTCCGGACGGGCAAGCCCAGGGCCTGAAAATGCATGGCCAGGACAAGGACCGGGCCGGTGACGACATAGAGCGCCGTCATCGGACGCAGGATCGTGACGACTGCCGCGACGACCTCCGGATCGTCCGAGAACAGCGCGCCCAGTTGCGCGCCGGCCAACGCTCCTGCCAGCGTCACGCCCATGCACCAGAGGAACGCGCTTCCCATCGCAAGCCGCAGGGCGGCGCCGGCCCGATCCATGCGGCCTGCGCCAGCGTTGTTGCCGGTGATGCTCTGGGTGGTCAGCGCGATCGCCATCTGCGGCAGGAAGGCCAGCCCGAGGATCCGCGTCACCGCACCGTAGGCCGCGATATAGGGGGCAGATTCGGCGGCGGCGGTGCCGATGATACGAAGGACCGTGCCGGCCACCAGGGCCATGCCGACAAAAGTCAGGCAGAGCGGGAGACCGAGCGACAGCATCCGCCCCCAGCCCGATAGCCAGCTGACCCGCCGCAGGGTGCCAAGGGGCAGAAGCTCGTGATCGCAGGCCCGCAGCCCTATCAACAGCGCCAGGCCAAGGCCCTGCGCGACCACGGTGCCCAAGGCGGAACCGGCCACGCCGAGCCCAAGGAGCACGATCGCGACATAGTTGGCTCCGGCATTCAGCAGGTTCACCAGCACCGAAAGCAGGGCAATGTGCCCGGCCCGCCCCTCGCTGCGCAGGGCGTCGGCGTGCAGGCCCAGACCGAACTGGATCGGGGCACCAAGGATCAGGATCAGCAGATAGCCCTGCGCAGACCCCGCCACCGCCGCGTCTCCGGCGGCAAGTGCGGAGAGCATGGCAGGGCCGAGGCTCAGCGCTGCGGTGATCAGCACCGCGCTGATGGCCAGCGCCAGGCCATGGCCTCCGGCGAAGACCTCTCCGGCCTCCCGGCGCGCCCCGGCGCCCAGATGGCGGGCAAGCAGGCTGGCCATGCCGCCCCCCGCCAGAGTGGTCAGGGCCGTCAGCAACATGACGACCGGAAAAGCCAGGCTGACCGCGGCCAGGGCCTGGGCGCCGACGAAGCGCCCGACGAAGATCCCGTCGATCACGTTCAGCAGGCCGCCCGTCGACATCACGACGGCCATGGGCAGGGCATTCGAAAGGAACAATCGCCCGACGGGCCGGGTCAGAAAGCGGTTCTCGATTGTATGGGGGACAGGTCCGACGGACATGGCTCACTCCTCCGGGGAGGCATTTCGGATCGGGAGGGAGCCTGCATTACCCACCTGCGAAATGCTTCGAGGGTGAGAGGTCGTCTTGCTCGGGGCTTCACCGTGACTCACGTCCGCAGGCGGCAGGTGCCCGGCACCTTGATCGCTCGATAGGGGGAAATCCTCCGAAAGGCAAGATGGCAAACGAGGGTTGCGGGCGATGCAGATCCCCAGGTGCCCAAAAACTGCGGCGTGGCACCCGACCAGCGGCTTGGGGTCGGAGCCGACCTTCGCCGTGCTTCAGGCCACCCCCTAATTGCCCCACGCGCTCTGTCGCTCACGGCCATTGATGTCGGCCCTGGACGCCTTGCCGCATGCGCCACCATTGTCGCGAGAGGGCTGGGACCGGACCTCAGCTGCCGGTCCATGGCGCCCCAAGGCGTCCCGGAGGATCCGCGCGTCATCGCCGGTGAATTGGCTCCCTGGCGCACGGCGGCCGCCCCGGATATCCCCTGAGCGATCCTCCCGGCACCATCACCGGCGCCGGCGTCCAGCCCGCCGTCGTCGCCCCGACCCTCTCCCATGGCCGGCAGTGCCTCTTTCCAGACGGTCATCCCGAAGACGGCCAAGGCCATGCCCGACCCGATCCGGTTTGACATGACCGACGCGGCCGAGCTTCGGCAGCGCTTAACCGCCCTCGCTGCGCGCGGCCGCATCGGGCCGGTGATCAGATCCGAGAAGACCGGGATGCCTTACACCAGGTACGGCTGGAGTCAGGTCTTCCGCCGGCTTCGGGACAGTCTGGGACCTCCAAAGGAGCTGACAGTCATGGACACCCGCGCTGGAGCTCTCACCGAGGCAAAATAGGGGCGTTGCCCCGTTCGATCTGCGCGATGCCGGCCAGCACTTGGAGGTTTCAACCACCGACCGCTACGCCCGAGGCAGGAACGAAGCGATCGCGAAAGTGGTGAAGCTACGGACGCTCTGGAGAACGACTTGTCTCAGGTCCGTTTCAACAAGCCAATCCGTTTCAACGGAAGAGCCGTGTAAGTCATTGATAGTGTGGTCGGGGCGGCGAGATTCGAACTCACGACCCCCTGTACCCAAAACAGGTGCGCTACCAGACTGCGCTACGCCCCGGACCGTGCGCCTCTCTAGCCTGTCGTGTCGCGGTTGAAAAGGCCCCGAATGTCCGAAAAAGGATCACTCGCAGGCGGCAGCGGCCAGCGAAGGATCGACCGCCGGATGGCGCAGCCGGCTGCCCTCGGTGATCCCCATGCGCGCGGCGAGACCACCGTTGATCTCGAGCACGAACTGGCTGACGCCGCCGGGCAGCGGGGTCTCGTCCAGCGGGCGGGCATTGGCCTGCACGGTGGTCAGCGTGCCGGTCTCGTCGAAGAACAGGATGTCCAGCGGGATGAGCGTGTTGCGCATCCAGAAGGACAGCGGCCGGGGGCTGTCGTAGACGAAGAGCATCCCCTGGGACAGGGCCATGCTCTCTCGGTACATCAGCCCCTGCTGCTGCTCGGCCAGATCGTCCGCGATCTCGACCCGGAACGCCTGGACGCCCGCCTCGGTCAGCACCTCGGCACGATCCGCCCGGCAGGCCGCCATGGCGGCCCCGGGCAGGCTCAGCGACAGGAGGCTCAGGACAAGGGCGGCGCGCTGCATCACGATTGCGGACATCACGGTTCCGGCGCCCTAGCGGGCCGCCGCCTCCCAGGCACAGATCTCGGTCGCCATGCGGCCCCGCTTGCCGTCGATCACCCGCAGGGCAACGGCCTCGCCCGGGGCCAGGTCGGCCAGCCCGGAGGCACGCAAAACCTCGACGTGAATGAAGACGTCCTCGTCACGGCCGAAGACATTGGCAAAGCCGAACCCCTTCACCTTGTCGAACCATTTCACCCGCGCGGGTTCCATCGGCAGGGCCTGGATCTCGGCCGGATCGAGGCTGCGGAAGTCCTCGAGCACCGCCGCCCCCGCCCCTTCGGGCGGCGCGATGGCCAGCACCTCTATGGCCTGGACGCCCCGCTGCGTCCGCTGGACAAGGATATCCACCTGCGCGCCGTCGGCGACGGAACTCTGACCGAAATTCCGCAGCACATTGGCGTGCAGCAGAATGTCCGGCCCACCTTCTTCGGCCACGACAAAGCCGAACCCGCGTGCCGGATCGAACCACTTCACGCGGCCCGCCAGCTTCCGGGTGGTATCATCATGATGATTCACTTCACACCCCGCATTGCATTTGTGGCGCCTATCCCCAAACTACGGCGCCACAAACCCCCACCGTTTTTATCAACAACATTCGCGTACCAACAGCAACCCGCCAAACGCGCTTTCTGCCCATTGACCGGCGGGTAATCAGGGATTCAACCGCAGGATGTCCCAATTCGAGGCCGTTCCGGCGCGCGTCCAGCGGAATCGATCATGCAGACGGAACGCTCCGTCTGCCCAGAATTCGATCTCCAAAGGCTCGATCCTGTATCCGCCCCAGAACGGAGGCCGCTTCGGATTGGTCCCGTGTTTCGCGGTCACCCGCGCCACCTCGGCCATGAGAGCGCCCCGGGATGCCAGGGGCCGCGACTGCGCCGAGGCCCAGGCACCAAGCCGGGATTTCAGCGATCTCGAAGCATAGTAGGCATCCGCCTCGGGGCCGTCGAAACGTGTCACCAGACCCCGAACCCGAATCTGTCTCCGCAATGATTTCCAGTGCATGACAAAAGCCGCCTTGCCGTTCAGGTCAAGCTCATTGGCCTTCCGACTCTCATAATTCGTATAGAATACGAAAGCATCGTCCAGAATATCCTTCAGAAGCACCATTCGGGCATTCGGCAGGCCGTTCTCGTCGACGGTGGAAAGCGCGATGGCATTCGGGTCATTGACCTCGCTTGCCTCGGCCTCGGCCAGCCAGGCCCGGGCAATTGCAAATGGGTCATCCCCGGCGAAGATCCCGTCACGGTCCGACATACTAGGCATCCTCCTGCGTCTTGCGGGTCTCGCTTCGCGGCTCTGCCGGCCCTTCGGGCCCGGGCAGGCTTGAAGCGCCCTGACCTATCGCTTAAGGGAGTTTGACCGGAAGTTACAGGGCGGAGAGCGCGCTATGTCGAACAACCTCATGGCAGGCAAGAAGGGTCTGATCATGGGCCTGGCCAATGACAAATCCATCGCCTGGGGGATCGCAAAGGCCCTCGCCGATGCAGGCGCAGAGCTGGCTTTCACCTACATGGGTGAGCAGTTCAAGAAGCGCGTCATTCCGCTGGCCGATCAGCTGGGCGTTACCCGGCTCTATGATTGCGATGTCTCGGACGAGGCCTCGATCGACGCCGCCTTCGAGGCGCTGAAGACCGAGATGGGCGAGATCGACTTCATCGTCCACGCGATCGGCTTCTCCGACAAGAACGAGCTGCGCGGTCGGTATATCGACACCACCCGCGGCAATTTCCAGATGACCATGGATATCTCGGTCTACAGCTTCACCGCCGTCGCTCAGCGCGCCGAGAAGCTGATGCCGAACGGTGGCTCGATGCTGACGCTGACCTACTACGGCGCCGAGCAGGTCATGCCCCACTACAACGTCATGGGCGTTGCCAAGGCCGCGCTGGAGGCCTCGGTCAAGTACCTGGCCGAAGACCTCGGCAAGGACGGCATCCGGGTCAACGCGATCTCGGCCGGTCCGATCAAGACCCTGGCCGCCTCGGGCATCGGCGACTTCCGCTATATCCTGAAGTGGAACGAGCTGAACTCGCCGCTGCGTCGCAACGTGACGATCGACGACGTGGGCAAATCCGCGCTCTACCTGCTGTCGGACCTGTCCTCGGGCGTCACGGGCGAGAACCTGCATGTCGACTCGGGCTATCATGTCGTCGGCATGAAGGCCGTTGACGCGCCGGACATCGACAAGAGCTGACACGCCCTTGGCCGCCGTCCTCCTCTCCGTCTTCCTCGTTCATCTCGTCGCCGCGATCTCTCCCGGTCCGGCGGTGCTGATGACCATGCGGACGGCCATGACCGGCGGCATGGCGCGTGGCGCGGGCTTCGCCATCGGCGTCGCGCTTGGCGCCGTGGCCTGGGCCAGTGCTGCCGTGCTGGGCCTGGCGACCCTCTTCGAACTGGCGCCGCGCCTGCTGATCGCGCTGAAGATCGCGGGCGCCGCCTATCTGATCCGCCTGGCCTGGAAGATGTGGCGCGGCGCCGATGAGCCGCTGAGCCTCGAGGCCACCGCCTCGGCCGCCCCCCTGCCCCGGCTCACCGCCGGTCCGTTTGCCCGGCTGGTGCTGCGGGGTGTGACCACCCAGCTGGCCAATCCCAAGCCCGCCGTCTTCTTCGGCGCGGTCTTCGTCACCCTCGTGCCTGCCCACGCGGGCCCCGGCCTCTTCTCCGCGATCCTGGCGGTGGTCTTCGTCAACGAAGTCACCTGGAACCTGATCGTGGCGCGGATTTTCTCGCTCGAGAGCGCCCGGCTGGGCTATACCCGTCTGAAATCCCGTATCGACCGCGTCCTGGGGGGCTGCTGGCCGCCCTCGGCGTCAAGATCGCCGCCTTCTGAACCGACACCACCGCTTAAGCGACCAAGAAGAGGACCGCCGCCATGGTCGACAACCGCCTTCCCCACGAAAAGGGCTTCCACGTCTCCTGGGACCAGATCCACCGCGACTCGCGCGCGCTGGCCTGGCGGCTGGACAAGCACGGCCCCATGGAGGGCGGCACCTGGAAGGCCGTCGTCGCCATCACCCGCGGCGGCATGGCCCCGGCGATGATCGTGGCGCGCGAACTCGACATCCGCACCGTCGACACGATCTCGGTCAAGTCCTACCACTCGGGCGGCGGCAAGGCGGACGAGCGGCGCACCGCGGAAGTGCTGAAATCCCCCGACCCCGAGATCATGGGCGACGGCGAGGGCATCCTGATCATCGACGACCTGGTCGACACCGGCAAGACGCTGGAGCTGGTCCGCTCGCTCTATCCCAAGGCCCATGTCGCGACGGTCTACGCCAAGCCGCAGGGCCGCGCCCAGGTGCAGACCTTCATCACCGAGGTCAGCCAGGACACCTGGATCTTCTTCCCCTGGGACATGGCGCTGCAATACGTCCAGCCCTATCGCGGGCAGGAGTGATCTTCTGCCGGACGATGCAAGGGCGCCCCTCGGGGCGCCCTTCGTCGTTCGGCCTCCGGTCTCTCAGGCTCAGGCCACGGCCGCGCGCAGGGTCTGGCGCCAGTCGGTCGCCTTGCGCCCGATGAGCGCCTCAAGATCCGCGCCACTGCCTTCCAGCGCCCCCGAGCCCGCATGGGCCGAGCTGTCGGCCAGCATGTGGGCCACCACCTCGGGCAGGCCCGCGCCGGTGTAGATGTCCTTCAGCGCCGCCTCGGGCATGTCGGCATAGCCGATCTCCTTTCCGGTCACGGTGCTGACCTCGGCGGCGAACTCGGCCATCGAGAAGCTCTCACCGCCTGCCAGTTCATAGACGCCCTCGGGGCTGTCCGAGAGCAGCACCACCGCCGCCGCCTCGGCATAGTCGGCGCGCGCCGCGGCGCTGTAGCGCCCCGCGCCGCTGGCGCCGACCAGCGCGCCATGCTCCAGCGCGGGGGCCAGACCGGCGGTCAGGTTCTCGGTGTACCAGCCATTGCGCAGCAGCGCGACCGGCAGGCCGCTGTCCGCCAGCAGCCGCTCTGTCGCCAGGTGATCCCTGGCCAGCCACAGCGGGCTGACATCGGCGCGCAGGATCGAGGTATAGGCGATCAGCTCGATCCCCTCGGCCTTCGCCGCCTCGATCACCGCCGCGTGCTGGGCGGCGCGATCCTTGCCCACTTCGCTGCCCGAGATCAGCAGCACCCGGTCGATGCCCTTCACCGCCGCGGCCAGCGCCGCCGGGTCCTCGTAATCGCCGAAACGCACCTCGACACCCTTGGCGCGCAGCGGCACTGCCGCCTCTTCACGGCGCACCAGTGCCACGATATCGGCGGCGGCGGTCCGGGCCAGCAGGCTCTCGACCACCAGCGCGCCAAGCTGACCGGACGCGCCGGTCACCAGGATCTTCTTGTTCATCACGTTTTCCTTTGTTGCGAGCCCGGCTCTTCACGCCGGTCTCATTACGGGATATGGTCTCGGATGTAGACCGCCTTTTGCGGCGCGTGAAGGAGGCACTTTTTCATGACAAGGGAACGTCCGGGTAACCCCGTTGTGCTGGATGCCGCAGATCGTGCGGTGCTCGACAGCTTCTCGTTCCACGCCGGAGAGGATCGCGACGGCCTGCAGAACTGCCCGGTGCGCAACGTTCTGGACCGCGTCGGCGACAAGTGGAGCCTGCTGATCCTCATCGCCCTGTCGCACCAGCCGCGCCGCTTCGCCGCCCTGCAACGCGAGGTCGGGGACATCTCGAAGCGGATGCTCACCCAGTCGCTGCGCACGCTGGAACGGGACGGGCTGGTGGCGCGGCAGGTCTTTCCGACCAA
>NZ_AFPM01000159.1 GCF_000220565.1 Oceanicola sp. S124
TCGGGCGTCAGCTGGTTCAGGAAGCCGTCCTGACTCACCGCCGCGCCATGGACCACGCCGCGCGAGCGGGTGGGTGGCGTCGGCGGTGGCGGCGCCGACATAGGCCTCCATCTCGGCTTCCGAGGTGACGTCCAGCGCCAGCGCCTCGACGAGCGTGCCGCGCGCCTGCATCGCCTTCACGCGGTCCATGTCCTCTTTCAGGAAGGCGCCCCCGCGCGAGGTCAGCACCAGCTTGCCCGCGCCGGCGCGGCTCATCCAGTCGGCGATGGTCAGGCCAAAGCCCTTGGTGCCGCCGGTGATCAGGTAGGAGGCATCCGCCGACAGCGCCACCGGGCGCGAGATGTCGCGGCGGATCTTGAATGAAGGCTCTTCCAGCGAGACCACGACCTTGCCCACGTGCCGCGCCTGCGACATGTAGCGGACCGCATCACCGATCCGGCTGATCGGGAAGGAGGTCACCGGCAGCGGCTTCAGGCGGCGCTCGGCGAACATCTCGACCACTTCCTGCATCAGCTCGGCCAGCAGCTCGGGGCGTTCCTGGCCCATGGCCGCAAGGTCGAGGCAGGAGAACGAGACGTTCTTGCGCAGGGCCTTCATGCCGATGGCACTGTCGGCGTAGACATCGACCTTGCCGATCTCCAGATAGCGGCCATAGGGCGCGACGATATCCAGACCCTTGGTGATGTATTCCCCGGGCAACGAGTTCAGCAGCACGTCTACGCCGCGCCCTTCGGTGATCCGCTCGACATCGTCGGCGAACTTCAGGCTGCGGCTGTCCATGATGTGCTTTGCACCCAGCTCGGCCAGAAGCTCTCGTTTGGCGGGGCTGCCTGCGGTGGCGAAGATCTCGGTCCCCACGTCGTGGCAAAGCTGGATGCCGGCCATGCCGACACCGCCGGTGGCGACGTGGATGAAGACCTTCTCGCCCTTGCGCATCCGGCCGACGCGGTTCAGCGCGTAATGGGCCGTGGCGAAGGCCGAGGGGATCGTGGCCGCCTCTTCCAGACTGATATGCTCGGGCAGCACGGTCAGGGCGCGGGGGTCCACGTCCATGAAGCGCTGCAGGCAGCGGCGGCCCATGCCCATCACCCGGTCGCCGGGTTTCAGGCCGGTGACGTTCTTGCCGACCGCATGGACCACGGCGCCGAATTCCAGGCCGAGGTGCTGCCAGGCGGGATCGGGCTCTGCCTCTTCCGGCAGCAGGCCGGTCACGGCCATGACATCGCGGAAGTTCATGCCGACGGCAGAGACGCGCACGCGCACCGCGTCGTCAGACAGCGCGTCCAGCGGCAGCGCCCACAGGCCCAGGTCGTCGATGACCCCGGCCGAGCGCATGGTGGCGTGGAAGTTGACCGTCTCGTCGCTGGCGGGGACATCGACCAGCTTCGGCTCGAAGTCCGCCCTGTCACGGGCGAAGAGACGGGCGCCGTAGGTCTTGCCCTCGCGGATCACCGTCTCGGTCTCGGGCGTGTCCGAGAGCAGGCGCAGGGCCAGCTGCGCGGCGTCCGAGCCATCGTGGTCGAACATCCGTACGTGGTATTCCGGCGTCTCGGTGGCCAGCACCCGGCCAAGCGCCGAAACGGGCGTCTGGGTCAGCCCGGCGGGGCCGGTCAGGCCGGTCACCGGATCGGGATAGGCGCCCGAGGTCAGCACCGCGATGCGCGGCAGGGCCACCTCGTTCGTGCGGTGGAAGTCCATCAGGTCGCCCAGGGTGATCAGGTCCATCACGTTGCGCTCGATCGAGGCATAGAGATCGGCGGGCGCGGCCTCGGGCGAGGCATCGGCGGCGCCGAGCGCGGCGGCGAAGAGGATGCCCTTCACCTGCGCCTGCTCAAGCGCCTCGCCGAACTGGTCCTCGACCGCCTGCACCAGCTCGTCGCCCAGCTTCTCCCGGGTCAGCACGGCGGGGGTGGCGCCAAGGGCCTGCATCTCGGCAACCAGCGGAGCCACGTCCGCCCCAGTGTCGGCCAGCACCAGCCAGGTGCCGAGGGCCGCTTCGACCAGCGCCGGTTCATCGCGGATCTCGGAGAGGCCCTGTTCGACGAAGTTCGGGGTCACCTCGTCGCTGTCCTCGGCAGCAGCCTTGGTCGGCACCGCCTGGGTCATCAGCCCCTCGGCCTGGAACAACACCTTGCCGTCCAGGTCAGTGACGGTGAAATGCGCCTCGATCTCGCCCGTGACGGGGTTCTCGGCGCGATGCGCATGGGCGATGATCTCTTCCGGCAGACGACCGTAGAAGCGCATGCGGCGGGCGCCGACCGGCAGGTAGGCCAGGTCACCGGCCTTGCGCGGCGTGCGGATCGTGGCGGCCGAGATGCGCGGGTCGCACATCTGCAGGCAGCCATCCAGCAGCGCCGGGTGGATGTAGAAGATATCGGTCTGGCCCCGGATCGCGGCAGGCGCCTTGATGCGGGCGACGGCCTCGTTCTCGCCCACCCAGATCTGTTCGATCACCTGGAAGGCGGGGCCGTAGTTCACGAAGCCCATGCTGCTGTCCACGTCATAGACATGGGCCGCATCGACCTCTTCCAGCGCCGTGGAGGCCGGATCGAAGGGCCGGTCCGCAGGCGCCGGCACATCGTTGATCCGCAGCTTGCCCTCCGAGCGCAGCACCCAGTCATCCCTGCTGTCGCGCGGCCGCGAGAACAGCTTGCCGCGCTTGCGGTCCGGCGACCAGGCGACCGAGATCAGCATGTCCTGATCTTCCTCGATGAACAGCGCCTCGTGGATGATCGTGTCCGACAGCTCCAGCGGCTTGTCGCCATAGATCTCGACGCCGAGGGCCACCATGGTTTCCAGGTAACCGGCGCCGGGGAACAGCGTTTCCGATTGCAGGCGGTGATCCTTCAGGAAGGGCCAGGCCTTGGTGTTCAGTTCCATCCACCAGGCATTGCCCGCATCGGCTGACTTGCGGCCCAGGAAGGGATGGCGGCGCGGGCCATAGAGCTGCAGGCGGCTTTCCTCGCTGTCCTGCCACAGGCTTTCCTGCATCCAGTGGTTGCGCGGCAGGGCCGCGGGGGCCTCGGCACCGCCGGTCAGGGTGTCCCAGTCCAGCGCATAGCCCGACACGAAGAGCTGTGCGGCCGTGCGGGCAAAGATGTCGAAATCGGCCTCCTTGCGCGACAGCGACTGGAAGACATCGACCTTGGCCCCCGCTTCCAGCGCGGTCGACCTGGTCGGCCCCATCAGGGTCGAATGCGGCCCCAGCTCGACGAAGGTCGTGGCGCCCAGGCTCAGGGCGGTCTCGATCCCCTGCTGGAACATCACCGGACGGCGCAGGTTCAGCCAGGCATATTCCAGGTCGAACTTCGTTTCCGGCTTGCCGGTCACGGTCGAGATGAAGGGGATATGCGGCACCCGCCAGGACACCTCTTTCACCTCGCGGCGGAACCACTCTTCGCCCGCTTCCAGCTGGTAGGAGTGCCAGGCGGTATCGACCTTCAGGATGCGGATGAAGGTATCGGGCTGGCTCTCCTGGAAGTCTTCCACGAAGGCATGCAGCGTGTCGTAATCGCCCGAGATCGTGGTCGATCCCGGCCCGTTGACGGCAGCGATGTTGATCTTCGGCGGCAGCAGCGGCTCGATATCCTCGGGGGCGAGGCCGACGGCGGCCATGGCACCCTTCTGGCCCAGCTGGTCGCGCACCACGCCGCGCTTGCTGAGGAAGCTGGCCGCGCCCTCAAGCGTCAGACCACCCGCGATGTAAGAGGCCGCGCTTTCCCCGATCGAGTGGCCCACCACCATGTCGGGCTTGATGCCGAAGCTTTCCCAGAGGGCGCCGAGGCCCGCCTGGATGGCAAAGAGCGCAGGCTGCGTCACGGCGGTATCGTCGATGCGCGAATTGGCCTCGTCGGCCAGCAGCTCGTCCACCAGAGACCAGCCGGCGACCTTCCTGAAATGCGCGTCATAGGCTTCGACCGCGTCGCGGAAGACGGGCGAATGCTCCATGAACTGGCGACCCATGGCCCACCACTGGCTGCCCTGCCCGGCAAAGACGAAGCACAGCGAGGTCTCGGTGCGGGCCTGGCCGGTGACGATGCTCCTGGCGTCTGCCAGCGCCTCTTCGTCGTTCTCGACCAGCAGCTCGAGCGCCTGCAGCAGCTCGTCGCAGGTGCGGGCCAGAAGCATGGTGCGGTACGTCAGATGGGCGCGGTCCTTGCCAAGCGCCGCCGACAGCTCGGCCAGCGAGAGCTGCGACAGGGCGCTGTTCTCGTCCTTCAGCAGGGCCAGCAGATCGGCGGCATTGGCCAGGATCGCCTCCTGGCTGGGGGCGGAGAGCGGGAAGAAATAGGGGAAGTCCTGGTCCCCCCTGGGCCGCGCGGCCAGGACGGGCACGGCGGCCTGTTCCGGCACCGACGAGATCAGCGCCGAGGCATTGGTACCGCCGAAGCCAAAGGAATTGACCACCGCGTAGCGCAATCCGCCGGCCTCGGGGAAGCTCTGCGCCTCGGTCGGGACCTTCAGGTTCAGCGCATCGAAGGGGATGTTGGGGTTCGGCTTGTCGAAATTGACGTTCGGCGGCACGATCCCGTTGCGCACGGCAAGCACGGCCTTGATCAGGCCCGAGATCCCGGCAGCGGCCTCGGCATGGCCGACGTTGGCCTTGCCCGAGCCGATCCAGACCGGACGTTCGGCGTTGTGCTGGCCGATCACCGTGCCGATGGCGCCCGCCTCGATGGGGTCGCCGACGGGGGTGCCGGTGCCATGGGCCTCGACGTAGCCGATGCTGTCCTTGGCGACGCCGGACTGGGTGAAGAGGTCTTCAAGCATGGCGATCTGGCTGTCCTGCGCCGGCGCCGTGATGGTCGAGGTATAGCCGTCCTGGTTGCAGGCCGAGGCATGGATCAGGGCGTGGATGCGGTCTCCGTCTTCCAGCGCCTTGTGGTAGGGCTTGATCACCACGACACCCGCCGCCTCGCCACGCACGAAGCCGTTGGCGCGGTTGTCGAAGGTCGAGATCTGCCCGGTCGAGGACAGCATCCCCGCGCGCGAGAAGGCGATGAAGGACGAGGGATGCGCCAGCACGTTGACGCCGGCAACCACCGCCACGTCACAGGCGCCCGAGGCCAGGTTCTGCACGGCCTGGTTCAGCGCCACCAGCGAGGACGAACAGGCGGTGTCGACCGCGTAGGATGGCCCCTTCAGGTTCAGCCGGTGCGAGATCCGGTTGGCATTGATGCAGAGCGCATAGCCGGTGCCGGCGAAATTCTCGGGGTTGGTCGGGCGCAACTCCTGGATGGTGCGGTAATCGGACTGGGAAATCCCGACGAAGACCCCCGTCTTGCCCTTTGCGTAGTCCGACGCCGGGCGCTGCGTATCCTGCAGCGCCTCGTAGGTACATTGCAGAAGCAGGCGCTGCTGCGGATCCATTGCCGCCGCCTCGCGCGGGGAAATCCCGAAGAACTTGGCATCGAAGCCGCGAATATCGTCGAGGAACCCGGCCCACTTGGTCGTCGCGGTGGCGATCCCGTCCGGGTTCTCGTTGTAGAAATTGTCTACATTCCAGCGATCTTCCGGGACTTCGCGAATGCCGCTCTTTCGATCCAGCAGGAACTGCCAGTAGTCATCCGGTGTCTCGTTTCCGCCGGGAAGACGACAAGCCATGCCGACAATGGCCAGGGCATTGGAAAAGTGATTTTTTTCAGCGGCCGGGACAGAGCGCTTCATGGATAGTCCTCTTGGGATGCAAAAAAACAGTACAAAACACTGAAACAGTCACTGTTGTGAGCTTTCGAACAAACGGTTCTGAATAGTCAATAGAATGAGGGGTTTTCCACAGGCCCGCGGAAGGATCCGATGGCAGGTGTGGCGTCCGGTATGCAAGTTTCAACCTATGGTTGCTCATCTCGACGCAGCTTTCGACGGCCGCGGCCTTGCCGGGACCGCGACGCGCCCCAAGTGGTTTCAGTTGGCCGAGTCTCACCCAGCAGGCCCGCAGGTCAGCCCCCCGCCCACAAGCGCGCTGCCTACAAGCCCGAGAAAACGAAAACGGCCCGGCGGAACGCATCCGTCGGGCCGCTTCGAGCAAGTTCTCCCGGATCAGCCCTCCGAGGACGGCGCCTTGGCATGCAGGGCCGAGATGATGTCCTGGTTGGTGATAGAACCCAGGGCCTCGCCGGCCTCGTTGCGGACCCCGACCACCTCGGCGCTGCCGTTCAGAACGCGGATCACGTCGCCCACGGGCGTCTCGGGCGAGACATGGGTGTCGGCGGCCCCTGCGGCCTTCGGTGACATGACATCGGCGGCCAGCAACACGTTCAGCGGGTTCATGTGGGTGACGAAATCATCCACGTAGTCATTCGCCGGCCTGGCGATGATCTCTTGCGGAGAGCCGCATTGCACGATGCGCCCGCCTTCCATGATGGCGATCCGGTTGCCCAGCTTGAAGGCCTCGTCGAGGTCGTGGCTGACGAAGATGATGGTGCGCTTCAGCTTCTGCTGCAGCTCCAGCAACTCGTCCTGCAAACGGGTGCGGATCAGCGGGTCAAGCGCGCTGAAGGGCTCGTCCATCAGCAGGATCGGCGCTTCGGTGGCAAAGGCACGGGCCAGGCCGACACGCTGCTGCATGCCGCCCGACAGCTCACCCACCTTGTTCTGGGCCCAGTCGGTCAGGCCGACGAGGTCCAGCTGGGCGCGTGCCCTCTCGTCGCGCTCCTTGCGCGACAGGCCCGACAGCTCGAGCCCCAGCGCCACGTTGTCCAGCACGTTGCGCCAGGGCAGCAGGCCGAACTGCTGAAAGACCATGGCCACGCTCTCGCGGCGCAGCTTCAGCAGGTCGTCCTTGCTGCAGTTGGTCGGAGAGCAGCTCCAGCCGCCCGCATGCACCCGGACTTCGCCCCGGGCGACGGGGTTCAGCCCGTTGACCGCCCGCAGCAGGGTCGACTTGCCCGAGCCGGAGAGGCCCATCAGCACCAGGATTTCGCCCTGCTGCACGGTGAGAGAGCAATCGTGGACGCCCAGCACCTGCCCGGTGGCCTTCTGGATCTCGGAACGGTCGCGCCCCTCGTCCATCATCGGCAGGGCCTTGCCGGGGTGGTCGCCGAAGACGATCGAGACTTTGTCGAACTCGACGGCGGCGCGGTTCTGTTCCTCGCTCATTTGCGGCCTCCGATGCGAAGCATGCGATCAAGGATGATGGCGACAACGACGATGACGAAGCCGCTTTCGAAGCCCAGCGAGGTGTTGACCTGGTTCAGCGCCCGCACCACCGGCACGCCAAGACCGTCCGCACCGACCAGCGCAGCGACGACGACCATGGACAGCGACAGCATGATGGTCTGGTTCAGGCCGGCCATGATCTGCGGCAGGGCATAGGGCAGCTCGACCTTGGTCAGGGTCTGCCACTTGGTGCCACCGAAGGCCTGGCTGGCTTCCAGCAGCGGCTTCGGCGTCGAGGAGACCCCGAGGTAGGTCAGCCGGATCGGCGCCGGCACGACGAAGATCACCGTGGCGATCAGGCCCGGCACCATGCCGATGCCGAAGAAGACGATGGCCGGGATCAGGTAGACGAAGGTCGGCAGGGTCTGCATCAGGTCCAGCACGGGTTGCAGGAAGGCATAGACCCCCGGCCGATGCGCGGCCCAGATGCCTATCGGCACCCCGATGGCCATGCAGACGATACAGGAAGAGATGACCAGCGTCAGGCTTTCGGTGGTCTCTTCCCAGTAGTCCTGGTTGAGGATGAAGAGAAAGCCGAGCGCCACGAAGAGGCAGGTCTTCCAGCTGCGTTGCAGCACCCAGGTCAGCAGGACGAAGGCGGCGATGACCACCAGCTCGGGCGGTTCCTGAAGCAACCAGAGAAGCCCGTCGATCAGGTTCTCGGCGCCATTGGCGAGAACATCGACGACGCCCTCGAAATTGTCCCTCAGCCAGTCGAAGAAATCACTGGCCCAGTCCCCTACGGGGATCTTGTTGTCTGTCAGCCACTCCAAGGCGGACCTCCTTTACGGATAGTGGGGGCCTTACGAAAAGGCCCGGTCGCGGGGACCGGGCCTTCCGTATCTGGATCAGAGGCCGAAGGCGTCCTTGACCGCGGCGGCACCGTCGGCGCCGTCGACCGTGGTCACGCCATCCAGCCAGGACAGCACCACGTCGCCGTTGGCCTTCATCCACGCCATGGTGGCGTCATCGGCGTCCTCGCCATCGTCGAGGATCTTGCCCATGATCTCGTTTTCCATCGGCAGGGTGAACTTGAGGTTGCCGAGGAAGGTGCCCAGGTTCGGGCACTCTTCGGCAAAGCCCTTGCGGGTCACCGTGTGCACGGTGCCTTCGCCGCCGAAGAAGTCCTCGCCGCCGGGCAGGTACTTCAGCTCGAAATTGGCGTTCATCGGGTGGGGCTCCCAGCCCAGGAAGACGATGTCCTCTTCCTTGTCGACGGCGCGGCGCACCATCGACAACATGCCCTGCTCGGAGCTTTCGACAACCTCGAAGCCCTCGAGGCCGTGGGTGTTCTCTTCGGTCAGCGAGACCAGGTAGGCGTTGCCCTCGTTGCCCGGCTCGATGCCGTAGATCTTCTCGTCCAGCTCGTCGGCGAACTTGGCGATGTCGGCGTAGGACTGCAGGCCCTTCTCGTAGGTGTAGGCGGGCACGGCGAGGGTGTACTTGGTGCCCTCCAGGTTGGTGGCCACGGTCTCGATCTCGCCGGACTCGAGATAGGGGCTGATGGCGCCATTCTGCGCCGGCATCCAGTTGCCCAGGAAGACATCCACGTCATCGCTTTCCAGCGACTTGAAGGTCACCGGCACCGACAGCACCTTCACGTCGACGTCGTAGCCGAGGGCTTCCAGCACCTGCTTGGTGGCCGAGGTCGTAGTGGTGATGTCGGTCCAGCCGACATCCGAGAAGCTGACCTCGCCACAGTCGGCCAGGGCAACGCCGGTCGAGAGGGCAAGTGCCGAAGCAGCGGTCATCATCATGTTGAAACGGGTCATGTCGTTTCCTTCCGTTGGACTTGGGGTTGCGCTTTTCTTGATTGATGAGTTAATCAAAAAGCAACTAGTTCGAAAAGTAAAGCACCCAGACGCGAGGGCAAGCGAGATGCCGAAGATCGGGATGGAACCGGTGCGAAAACAGGCGCTCATCGAGGCCTGCATAGCCGAGATCGGCCATGCGGGCACCCTCGACGTGACCGTGAGCCAGATCGCGAAACGGGCTGGCATGTCCTCTGCGCTGGCACATCACTACTTCGGATCAAAGGAACAGATCTTTCTCGCGACCATGCGTCACGTGATGCGAATATACGGCGAGACGGTGCTGAGGGGTCTGAAAAATGCGCGCACGCCGCTTGAGCGGATAAGGGTCATCACCGACTCCTCTTTCGATTCCAACCAGTTCGAGCGCGAGATCGTCGCCGCATGGCTGAATTTCTATGTCCGCGCCCTGCACTCTGCCGAGACCCGCAGGCTGCTGAACGTCTATGCGCGCAGGCTGCAGACAAATCTTTTGCATGACCTAAGGAAAATCTTCCCCGAGGCGACCGCGATCGAGGTCGCCCAGGGAATCGCCGCCCTCATCGACGGCTTCTACATCCGCTCAGCCCTGCAGGATCAGGTGCCCGGGCGGGTGACGATCAAGGCGATCATCGCCGACTACCTGACCCTCTGGCTCGAAAGGAAAGCCCGTGACTGATGGCGCGGCAACCCCCGGCGCGAAACGCCCCAATATCCTGATTCTCATGGTCGACCAGCTGAACGGGACGCTGTTCCCGGACGGACCCGCCGACTGGCTGCATGCGCCCAACCTGAAGGCGCTGGCCGAGCGCTCGACCCGGTTTGCCAACAGCTATACCGGCTCGCCGCTCTGCGCGCCCGGTCGCGCCGCCTACATGTCGGGCCAGCTGCCGCGCCGCACCAGGGTCTATGACAATGCCGCCGAGTTCGGCAGCGACATTCCGACCTATGCCCACCACCTGCGCCGCGCCGGCTACCAGACCTACCTGTCGGGCAAGATGCATTTCGTCGGCCCCGACCAGCTGCACGGCTTCGAGAAGCGCCTGACCACCGACATCTACCCCGCCGATTTCGGCTGGACCCCGGACTACCGCAAACCGGGAGAGCGGATCGACTGGTGGTATCACAACATGGGCTCGGTCACGGGCGCCGGTGTCGCCGAGATCAGCAACCAGATGGAATACGACGACGAGGTCGCCTTCCAGGCCACCGCCAAGGTGCGCCATCTGGGCCGCCGCCTGGATGACCGCCCCTGGATGATGACCGTCTCCTTCACCCATCCCCACGACCCCTACGTGGCGCGCAAGAAATACTGGGATCTCTACGAGGATTGCGAGCACCTGCTGCCCGACACTCCCGCCCTGCCCTACGACGCGCTGGACAATCACTCCAAGCGGATCTTCGACGCCAACGACTGGCGCAGTTTCGACATCACCGAAGAGGACATCCGCCGGTCGCGGCAGGCCTACTTCGCCAATATCTCCTACCTCGACGACAAGATCGGCGAGATCCTGGAAGCGCTCGAGAACACCCGTCAGGCCGAGGACACCATCGTGCTCTTCGTCTCGGATCATGGCGACATGCTGGGCGAGAAGGGGCTGTGGTTCAAGATGACCTTCTTCGAAGGCGCCTCGCGCGTGCCTTTGATGATCGCCGCGCCGCAGATGGCGCCGGGGCTGGTCAAGACGCCGGTTTCCACCATCGACGTGACCCCGACGCTGGCCGATCTGGCCGGCATCGACCTGTCCGAGATCATGCCCTGGACCGATGGCGAAAGCCTTGTCCCGCTCGGTCAGGGCGGGCAGCGCGAGACGCCGGTACGGATGGAATACGCCGCCGAGGCCTCTTCTGCGCCCCTCGTCGGGCTGCGCATGGGCGACTGGAAATACATCCGCTGCGAGCTGGATCCGCCGCAGCTTTTCAACCTCGCGGAGGATCCGGCAGAGCTGGTGAACCGCGCCGGTGACCCTGCTTTGCAAACCGTCGAACAGCAGTTTGCAAAGATGTTCGAGGGCTACTGGGATCTGGCCGCCTATGACGCCGAGGTGCGCGAAAGCCAGGCCCGCCGCCTGATCGTCTACGAGGCCCTGCGCAACGGCGACTATTTCCCCTGGGACTTCGAGCCGCTGCAGAAGGCCTCGGAACGCTACATGCGCAACCACATGGACCTGAACGTGCTGGAGGAAAACCAGCGTTACCCCCGCGGAGAATGACCATGAAGAACGTCCAGCCCAAGGGCAGCCATTTCATCGACGGCTCTTACGTCGAAGACACCGCGGGCCGCGAGATCCCCTGCGTCTACGCCGCCACCGGCGAGACCGTCGCCACGCTGCATGCCGCCACCCCCGCCGTGGTCGAACAGGCCCTGGCCTCGGCCGCACGTGCGCAGAAGGAATGGGCCGCCCTGCCCCCGGTCGCCCGTGGCCGCGTGCTGTCGCGTGTCGCCGCCATCCTGCGCGAGCGCAACGAAGAGCTTTCAGAGCTTGAGAGCATCGACACCGGCAAGCCGATCCAGGAAACCCTGGTGGCCGATGCCGCCTCGGGCGCAGAGGCGCTGGAATACTACGGCGGCCTCACAGCCACCCTCACCGGCGAGACCGTCCCCCTGGGCGGCGATTTCGTCTACACGATCCGCGAACCGCTTGGCGTCTGCCTGGGCATCGGCGCCTGGAACTACCCCACGCAGATCGCCTGCTGGAAGGCCGCGCCCGCGCTGGCCTGCGGCAATGCCATGGTCTTCAAGCCCTCCGAGGTCACCCCTCTCTGCGCCCTGAAGCTGGCCGAGATCTTCATCGAGGCCGGCGCGCCGGCGGGCCTGTTCAACGTGGTCAACGGCTATGGCGATGCGGCCGCCTCGATGGTGACGGATGCGCGCGTGGCCAAGGTCTCTCTCACCGGGTCGGTGCCGACGGGGCAGAAGGTCTATGCCGCCGCCGCCGAAGGCATGCGCCACGTCACGATGGAGCTGGGCGGCAAATCCCCCCTGATCATCTTCGAGGACGCGGATATCGAAAACGCCGTCTCGGCGGCGATCAACGGCAATTTCTATTCCACCGGGCAGATCTGCTCGAACGGCACCCGAGTCTTCGTGCACGAGGCCATCGTGGATGAATTCACCGAACGCCTGCTGGAACGCACCCGCAAGGCCATCATCGGTGACCCGCTGGACCCCGAGACCCAGATCGGCCCGATGATCACCGACGTGCAGCGCCGGAAGGTGCTGGAATACATCGAGATCGGCAAGGCCGAGGGCGCCGAGCTGCTGCTTGGCGGCCATGCCCCCGAGGGCGCGGGCTTCTACATCGAGCCCACGATCTTCGGCAATGTCACCGACGAGATGCGCATCGCGCGTGAAGAGATCTTCGGCCCGGTGCTGTCGATCCTGACCTTCGGCAGCGAAGAGGAAGTCGTGGCCCGCGCCAATGACACCGAGTTCGGCCTGGCCGCCGGGCTGTTCACCAAGGACTTCACCCGCGCGCATCGCGTCGTGGCGCAGCTTCAGGCCGGCACCTGCTGGATCAACGAATACAACCTGACCCCGGTCGAGGCCCCCTTCGGCGGCGTCAAGATGTCGGGCGTGGGCCGCGAGAACGCGCGCGCCGCGATCGAGCACTACAGCCAGGTCAAGTCCGTCTACGTCGCCATGGGTGACGTGGCCTCGGCCTTCTGAGGACACGCTGATGGAAGCGGATTACGTCATCATAGGATCGGGCTCGGCGGGGGCGGTCATGGCCGCGCGCCTCTCCGAGGACGGCAAGCACAGGGTGCTGGTGCTGGAGTTCGGCGGCACCGACGCCGGGCCCTTCATCCAGATGCCCGCCGCGCTGTCCTACCCGATGAACATGAAGCGCTACGACTGGGGCTTCATGTCGGAGCCCGAACCGGGCCTGGGCGGACGGCAGCTGGTGACGCCGCGCGGCAAGGTCGTGGGCGGCTCGTCTTCGATCAACGGCATGGTCTACGTGCGCGGCCATGCGCGCGACTTCGACCACTGGGACGAACAGGGCGCGACCGGCTGGTCCTATGCCGACGTGCTGCCCTACTTCAAGCGCGCCGAGAACTGGCACGACGGTGGCCATGGCGGCGACCCGGACTGGCGCGGCACCGACGGCCCGCTGCATGTCAGCCGGGGCCCGCGCGAAAACCCTCTCTTCCATGCCTTTGTCGAGGCCGGCCGGCAGGCCGGCTTCGAGCTGACCGAGGACTACAACGGCGAGAAACAGGAAGGCTTCGGCCCGATGGAGCAGACGGTCTGGAAGGGCCGCCGCTGGTCCACGGCAAATGCCTACCTCAAGCCCGCGCTGAAGCGTGACAATCTGCGGATGATCCGCTGTTTCGCCCGCCGCGTGGTGATCGAGAACGGCCGCGCAACGGGTGTCGAGATCGAACGCGGCGGCAGGATCGAGGTGGTGAAGGCCCGGCGCGAGGTGGTCATCGCCGCCTCCTCGATCAACTCTCCGAAGATCCTGATGCTTTCGGGCGTGGGCCCGGCGGCACATCTGAAGGAACACGGGATCGAGGTCGTGGCCGACCGCCCCGGCGTCGGCCAGAACCTGCAGGACCACCTCGAGCTCTACATCCAGCAGGCCAGCACCCAGCCGATCACTCTCTACAAGCACTGGAACCTCTGGGGCAAGGCCATCGCCGGGGCGCAATGGTTGCTGACCAAGAAGGGCCTCGGCGCCTCTAACCAGTTCGAAAGCGCCGCCTTCCTGCGCTCGAAACCCGGCGTCGACTATCCCGACATCCAGTACCACTTCCTGCCCATTGCCGTGCGCTACGACGGCCAGGCGGCGGCAGAGGGCCATGGCTTCCAGGCCCATATCGGGCCGATGCGCTCGGAGAGCCGGGGCGCGGTGACCTTGAAGTCGGCCGACCCGCGCGACGCGCCGCGGATCTTCTTCAACTACATGTCCGCCGCAAGCGACTGGGAGGACTTCCGCCACTGCATCCGCCTGACCCGGGAGATCTTCGACCAGGCGGCCTTCGATCCCTATCGCGGCAAGGAGATCCTGCCCGGCAGCCACATGCAGAGCGACGAGGAGCTGGACCAGCACATCCGCGAGCATGCCGAAAGCGCCTACCATCCCTGCGGCACCGCCCGCATGGGCCGCGCCGACGATCCCGGGGCGGTGGTCGATCCCGAATGCCGGGTGATCGGAGTCGAGGGGCTGCGCCTCGCCGACAGCTCGATCTTCCCACGCATCACCAACGGCAACCTCAATGCGCCCTCGATCATGGTCGGCGAGAAGGCCAGCGACCATATCCTGGGCCGCACGCCGCTGCCGAAGGACAATGCCCGTCCCTGGATCAACCCGCGCTGGCAGGTCAGCGACCGCTGAGGGCTCAACCGCCCCGTCCCGGGGCATCTGCGGGCGCATCCCGGGGCGCAGGCGGTGAAAAGACAGGCTGACGGCGCCCCGAAGCGCCGCCTCCGACCATTTACCTGTGTACAGCCCGCCCTATCTTCATAGAGACTTCACACAAGTCCGATAAGCAGAATGTCCCGCCCGGCGTCCGGCCCCGTGCCGATGCCCACGTCGATACAGGGGCACGCAACCAGCACAACGGCAGCCGCCGTAGACCAGGCAGAGACAGGCAGGCCCCTTGACGACGCAGGACCAGATCCAGTTCCGTCTTCCCGGCGCCCCGGCGCCGGCAGCCCCCCTGTTGCAGGCCGCCGGCGCGAGCGATCCTGCGGGTCAGGTTCTGCAGACGCAATATGCCGCACTTTGCTACCGCATGATCAAGGACAAGCCGCAGATCCTGCTGATCACCTCGCGCGGGACCAAGCGCTGGATCCTGCCCAAGGGCTGGCCGATGAAGCACCGCAGCCCCGGGCAGGCCGCCCTGCGCGAAGCCTACGAGGAAGCCGGCGTGATCGGCCGCGTTTCCGAGACGCCGCTCGGCCTCGTGCCCTACCGCAAGCAGCTCGCTTCGGGCGAGGAACTGTCGTGCATCGGCATCATCTACCCGGTGCGCGTGGCGCTGCTGAAGGCGGAATACCCCGAGGCGGGCGAACGCAAGCGCAAGTGGTTCTCGCGCAAGAAGGCCGCCCGCCAGGTGCTCGAACCCGAACTGGCGCGCCTGCTCGCCGGTTTCGACCCCGCCGCACTGAAGCTCTGAGCCCCGCCCGAGCACGCCCCGGTGGCAGGGGCAAGCTTGCATCCGCCGCGACAGGGCTTATCTCTACGGGATCACTCAATCTTAGTGACGCGATGATCCATTTCGACCTCAAATGTGCTCGGGGCCACGGCTTCGACAGCTGGTTCCAGTCTTCTGCCGCCTTCGACAGCCTGCGGTTGGCGGGGCATGTCGCCTGCCCGACCTGCGGCAGCACCGAGGTCGAGAAGGCGCTGATGGCGCCGCGCGTGCGCCCCTCGCGCACTGCGGCCCCGGTGCCCGCAGCCGAAAGCACCCTGCGCGCGCCGCGCAACGAGGCCGAAGCCGCTCTGGCCGAGCTGCGCCGCAAGGTGGAAGAGAACGCCACCTATGTCGGCGGCAACTTCGCCCGTGAGGCACGCGCCATCCATGAAGGCGCCAAGCCCGGCCGCCCGATCTACGGCGAGGCCAAACCCGAAGAGGCACGCGCCCTGCTGGAAGAAGGCGTCCCGGTGCTGCCCCTGCCCTTCACCCCCGGCCGCAAGGCGAACTGACCGCCGGGCCGCTTCCGGCGGCAGTATTTCAGGCCTCGGACTGGAGCCGGGCCCCTTTCCCATATCCGAGGGCTGAAACGACTCCGGCGGAAGCACTGGAGGTGCCGGGGGCAGCCGTCGCGCTTGCCCCCTGCCCGGCCCTTGGCTAAGCCTGCCGCAACAGAGGAGACATCGCATGCATATCGTGATCACCGGGGCCAGCCGGGGTATCGGCGCAGAGTTGAAACGGCAATTCGAGGCGCAGGGCGCGCAGGTCACCGGCACCTCGACGGCAGGCGGAAACGGTCTGCAAACCCTCGACGTGACGGACCCGGCGCAGCTTGCCGCCTTCGCGGCGTCCACCGCGAGCCCCGTCGACCTGCTGATCTGCAATGCGGGCCTCTACCTCGACAAGGGCCAGGCACTGGAGACCGGTTTCGGGGCCGACACCTGGGCGCGGCAGATGCAGGTCAACGTGGCCGGACCCTTCCTGACCGTGCAGGCGCTGCTGCCGCAGTTGCGCGCGGCCAGCGGCGCGAAGATCGCCGTGATCGCCTCGGCCATGGGCAGCCAGCAGCGCGCCCCGGGCGGCTCCTACATCTATCGCGCCTCGAAGGCCGCGGCGGTGAACCTGGCGCGCAACCTCGCCACCGACCTGGCCGCCGAGGGCATTGCCGTGGGTGCCTATCACCCTGGCTGGGTGAAGACCGACATGGGCGGAGAAGGCGCCGACATCGACGTGCAGACCTCGGCCAGCGGGCTGATCTCGCGGATGGAAAACCTCTCGGTCACGACCACCGGCTGCTTCGAGAGTTACGACGGCACCGTGGTGCCCTTCTGAGGTCAGCAACAGCAGGGGTTTGACGCGTCGATCCGCCTTGCGCCCTGCGCAATCCATGCGTAAACCACGCGGACAATTCTCCAAGGACGGGGTCAAGGACCGGCATGCCTGTTCTCGTAATGAAATTCGGCGGGACTTCCGTCGCCAATCTCGACCGCATCCGCCGCGCCGCCAAGAGGGTCGGCGTGGAGGTGGCCAAGGGCTATGATGTGATCGTCATCGTCTCGGCCATGTCCGGCAAGACCAACGAACTGGTCGGCTGGGTCGGCGAGACCTCTCCCATGTACGACGCGCGCGAATACGACGCCGTCGTCTCGTCGGGTGAAAACGTCACCGCCGGCCTGATGGCCCTGACCCTGCAGGAGATGGATATCCCCGCGCGGTCCTGGCAGGGCTGGCAGGTGCCGCTGAAGACCAACTCGGCCCATGGCCAGGCGCGGATCGAGGAGATCCCGCCCGAGAACATCATGACCAAGTTCGCCGAAGGCATGAAGGTGGCCGTGGTCGCCGGCTTCCAGGGCATCAGCCCCGAGGGCCGCATCACCACCCTGGGACGCGGTGGCAGCGACACCACCGCCGTGGCCTTCGCCGCCGCCTTCGACGCCGAGCGCTGCGACATCTACACCGACGTGGACGGGGTCTATACCACCGATCCCCGGATCTGCCCCAAGGCGCGCAAGCTGGAAAAGATCGCCTTCGAGGAGATGCTGGAGCTGGCCTCGCTGGGCGCCAAGGTCCTGCAGACCCGTTCGGTCGAACTGGCCATGCGCTACAATGTGAAGCTGCGCGTTCTGTCGAGCTTCGAGGAACAATCCGACACAGCCGGCACCCTGATCTGTGCCGAGGAGGACATCATGGAATCCAACGTCGTCAACGGGATCGCCGCCTCGCGCGAAGAGGCGAAGATGACCCTGGTCACCATCGTCGACAAGCCTGGCGTGGCCGCCTCGATCTTCGGGCCGCTGTCGGAAGCCGGCGTCAACGTCGACATGATCATCCAGAACGTCTCGGAAGAGGGCGTGACGGACATGACCTTCTCCTGCCCGATCGACCAGGTGAAGCGCGCCGAGAAGGCGCTGAACGATGCCCGGACCGCCGGCACCATCGGCTTCGACGAGCTGACCGTGGACACCGAGGTCTGCAAGGTCTCGGCGGTCGGCATCGGCATGCGCTCGCAGTCGGGCGTGGCTGCCAAGATGTTCAAGGTGCTCTCGGACGAGGGTATCAACATCAAGGTCATCGCCACCTCCGAGATCAAGATCTCGGTGCTGATCGAACGCAAGTACATGGAGCTGGCCGTGCAGGCCCTGCATGACGCCTTCGAGCTGGAAAAGGCCTGAAGCGAAGGACTCGGGAGGCAACCTCCCCGGACTGACCGACAGTGAGTGCGAGAGGGCGAACCAGCGGGTTCGCCCTTTTCCTTTGGCCTGCCGCCTCCCCCGGATCGAAGCGGGAGCCCCGGTTACCTGGCCCTGATCCCGCCGAAAGCAGGTGCGCTCACCGGGTCGGCCTGACGGCCGATGCCTTCGGCGGGAGTATTTTCAGCCTGGTGATGCGGCGGGATGCTGCCCGGAAAGCCCCCCTGCTTGCCCAGTGCGAGCGTGCCACGCCCTTCACGGAGAACGAGGCCGCCTCGAAGTGCGCTTCAAGCATCATCACCAGGCCGCAAGTACTCCGGGGGTGAATTGCGCCCGCGAGGGCTCAGGAGGCGGCAGAGCCCCCTCCCTGCGCCCTCAACTGCACGCTTCGATCAGGTGGGAATGCTTTAGCGGCCCGCCGCCCCTCGAGTCAGGGCATGGCAGACATGGGTCTGTCTAGCTTCTTCCACGTGCCTCCCCAGAGTGGCGTTCAGAGCGCCGCTGCCCGCCGCTACACCCCCTGACGCCAGCCGACGAGTGTCTCGGAGTGCCGAATTGCACCCTGGCAAGGTTGATCCAGCGCCGGTTCGCAATGCCGATCTTCCAGAAGGCGCCCAGAAGCAGGGCGCCGACCACGGCCGCGCCGCAGACCGGCCGGCAGAGCAGCCGCGGCGCTTTCCCCCTGGTGTTCCCTCCCTCACCTGCGACCCGCGGATCGCCGCGAGACCGAAGAGGCCGGGAGAGCGATGCCGGAAGCTCTCCAGCGAGGCGCGTGATCTCTTCGGGCGGCAGAACTGCACAGGGGTGTCGCGACCGTCGTCAGTGTGCCAGCGCCTGAGGCAGCCGCTTTCGGCCACGTGGATGTGACGGCTGCCGTCCCCCGCAGCGACAGCGTCTCGCGGCGTCGCAGCAGGTGCGGACCTGCCAGCCCGGCCCGCCTGGCGCGGGTGCCATCGGACCGCTTCACGCTCTGTTCCTCGGGTGGCAGAGATGCTCTCGGATCAGGCAGCACGGGGGCGCAGAGCCGGCACCGGACTGCCCCTTCGGCAGTCCGCCGCCCCCTGTCCAAAGGTGCGACCCTAAAAGGTGTTTTGCTTCTCCGCCCACTGTGATCTATTCGCCCCGACCCCAGGGAAGGGACCTTTCAGGGCATGGCCGAAGAATTTCAGACCGACAGCCGCAGGATGCTTGGCCGTCTGCGCGAGGTCATGGCCGAAGACGGCCATGGACAGGCGCGACTTGACCGGATCACCCGGCTGATCGCCGACTCGATGTCGACCGACGTGTGCTCGGTCTACCTGTTCCGCGACCCCGAGACGCTGGAACTCTGCGCCACCGAGGGCCTGAAGCCCGAGGCGGTGCACCAGACCCGGATGCGCCTTGGCGAAGGCCTTGTCGGTCGCGTCGCCCGCACCGGCAAGATCGTCAACACTGCCGACGCCCCGAAGGAACAGGGTTTCCGCTACATGCCGGAAACCGGCGAGGAGATCTACTCGGCCTTCTCCGGGGTGCCCATCCAGCGCCTGGGCGAGACCCTGGGCGTGCTGGTCGTGCAGTCCAAGGCCGCACGCAAGTACAACGACGAGGAAATCTACGCGCTGGAAGTGGTCGCCATGGTGCTGGCCGAGATGGCCGAGCTGGGCGCCTTCGTCGGCGACGAGGCCGCCCTGTCGGCGCGCCACACCAAGCCGCGCCTGTTCCGCGGCACCTCCGGACAGGAGGGCAGCGCCGAGGGCCATGTCTGGCTGCACGAGCCGCGTGTGGTCATCACCAACCCCATCGCCGACGATCCGGTGCGCGAAAGCCAGCGCCTGAACGAGGCGGTGGAGCAGCTGCGCGTCTCGGTCGACCAGATGCTGGCCGGTGCCGCCAGTGGCGATGCCGAGCAGCTGCAGGTGCTGGAAGCCTACCGGATGTTCGCCAATTCCAAGGGCTGGATGCGGCGCATGGAAGCGGACATCCAGCGCGGCCTCTCTGCCGAGGCGGCGGTCGAGAAGGAACAGACCCAGGCGCGGCTGCGGCTGTCGCAGGCCTCGGACCAGTACCTGCGCGAACGTCTGCACGATCTCGACGACCTCTCCAACCGGCTGCTGCGGATCCTCACCGGGCAGGGCAAGGAAACCGGCGCCGAGATGCCCGCCGACCCGATCCTGGTGGCGCGCAACATCGGCCCGGCTGAACTGCTGGACTATGGCCGCGCGCTGCGGGGCATCGTGCTGGAACAGGGCTCTGTCGGGTCCCATGCCGCCGTGGTCGCCCGCGCGCTGGCGATCCCGCTGGTGATCCATGCCCCCGAGGTGACCAACGAGGCGCTGAACGGCGATCACATCATGGTCGATGGCGATCAGGGCGTGGTGCACCTGCGCCCCGAGGATACCGTCGTCACCGCCTTCCGCGACAAGATCGCCATGCAGGCCAAGGCGCAGGAACGCTACGCCTCGATCCGCGACACCGAGACGGTGACCCAATGCGGCACCCGCATCTCGCTGACCATGAACGCCGGGCTGATGGCCGACCTGCCCAGCCTGGAAAGCTCGGGCGCCGAGGGCGTTGGCCTGTTCCGCACCGAGTTGCAGTTCCTAATCCGCAACAAGATGCCGACCCGCTCGGAGCTGTCGGCGATCTACTCGCGGGTGCTGGACAGCGCGGGCGGCAAGCGGGTGGTGTTCCGCACCCTCGACATCGGCTCGGACAAGGTGCTGAGCTACATGAAGCCGGCGGATGAGCCGAACCCGGCCCTCGGCTGGCGGGCGATCCGGGTTGGCCTCGACAAGCCCGGCGTCATGCGGATGCAGCTTCAGGCGCTGCTGCGCGCCGCCAACGGGCGCCCGCTGACGGTGATGTTCCCCTTCGTGGCGCAATACGACGAGTACCGCGCCGCCCGGGCCGAGATGGACAAGGCGCTTGAGCGCGAGCGCATCCTCGGCCATGCCCTGCCCGAGAGCCTGGAAATCGGCGCCATGCTGGAAACCCCCAGTCTTGCCTTCGCGCCCAAGCGCTTCTTCGAAGAGGTGCAGTTCCTGTCGATCGGCGGCAACGACCTGAAGCAGTTCTTCTTCGCCGCCGACCGCGAGAACGAGCGGGTGCGGCGGCGCTACGACACGCTGAACGTCTCGTTCCTGACCTTCCTGCAACGCATCGTCGAACGCTGCGAAGAGACCGGCACGCCCTTGTCCTTCTGCGGCGAGGATGCGGGCCGTCCGCTGGAAGCCGTCTGCCTTGCCGCCATGGGCCTGCGCGCCCTCTCGATGCGGCCCGCCTCGATCGGGCCGGTGAAGTCGCTGCTGCTGCGCGTCGATCTGGGCGCGGTGCGGCAGGTGATCGAGGACGCGGCCGAGAACGGCGAGCAGAGCGTGCGCCGCGCCGTGCTGGACCACCTGCGCAACATGAGCTGAAGAATGACCGACCTGACCTCTGTCGATGCCGCGCTGACCGACCGTCTGCGTGGCCTCCTGCCCGCCGCCGCCTTCCGCGACGATACCGAGCCCTATGGCCGCGAGCTGCGCGGCAGCTATCGCGGACAGGTCGGGCTGGTGGTGGCGCCGGGCAGCACCGAAGAGGTCGCCCGGGTTCTGGCCATGGCGAACGAGGCCCGCGTGCCGGTGGTGCCCTACGGCGGGGGCACCGGTCTGGTCGCCGGGCAGGTGATGCCCGAGGGGCCCGCCCCGCTGGTGCTCTCACTGGAACGGATGACCCGCATCCGACAGATCCTGCCCGAGGAAAACGTGATCACCGTCGATGCCGGCGTGCCGGTCGAGGCGATCCAGCAGGCGGCGGCCGCGCAGGACCGGCTGTTCCCGCTCAGCTTCGGGGCGCAGGGCACGGCGCGGATCGGTGGCAGCCTCTCGACCAATGCGGGCGGCGCCAACGTGCTGCGCTACGGCACCACGCGAGAGCTGTGCCTTGGGCTGGAGGTCGCCTTGCCGGATGGCCGGGTGATGAACACGCTGACGCGCCTGCGCAAGGACAACACCGGCTATGACCTGCGCGACCTGATGATCGGCGCCGAGGGCACTCTCGGCGTGATCACCGGCGCGGCGATGAAGCTGTTCCCCCGCCCGACCCGGCGCGCCACGGCTCTGCTGGTCACCCCCTCGCCCGCCGCCGCGCTGCGCCTCTTGTCGCTGGCACGCCGCCACGCGGGCGAACAGATCACCGCCTTCGAGCTGATCTCGGGCGTGGGGCTGACGTTCATCGAGGCCACCCTGCCCGACATCCGCCGCCCCTTCGATCCGGCCCCCGACTGGATGGTGCTGATCGAGATCGGCCTCTTCGGCAGCACCGATGCAGCCGCGATGATGGAAGACATCTTCGCCGCCGCCTTCGAGGACGCGCTGGTCAGCGATGGCATCATCGCCCAGTCCGAGGCGCAGGCGGATGGCCTCTGGCAGCTGCGCGAGGCGATCCCCGAAGCCAACCGCGCCATCGGGGCGATCTCCTCGCATGATATCTCGCTGCCGCTCTCGGCCCTGCCCGAGTTCATCGACGAGGGGCGCGCGAAGCTGGCCGGGATGGGGCCCTATCGCCTCAATTGCTTCGGCCACCTCGGCGACGGCAACCTGCATTACAACGTCTTCCCGCCCGAGGGCGAGGCGCGGGCCGATCACCTCTCGGCCAAGGCGCCGGTGATGGCGATGATCCACGACCTCGTGGCGCAATACGGCGGCAGCTTCTCGGCGGAACACGGCGTCGGGCGCCTGAAGGTCGCCGATCTGGAACGCTACGGCGACCCGGTGAAGCTGGAGCTGATGCGCGGCATCAAGCGGTTGTTCGACCCCATGGGCATCATGAACCCCGGCGCGGTGTTGCGCGCCGAAGACTGACGGCAATCCCCCGGGGGCTTGCCAGCCGCCGCCCTGCGGGCGAGTCTGCGCCCAGCACTGTCAGGAGCCGCCCGTGACCCTCTACCTTCGTTCCCTGCGACCGGTGCAGCTGCGCCTGCTGGCCGCCATCGCGCAGCAGGGCAAGCTGCGGCTGGCCGCCGATCTTTGCGGCATGTCCACCCCCGCCGCCTCGCGCATGCTGGCGGATATCGAGGAAAACACCGGTCTCGAGATCTTCGAGCGCACCCCCAAAGGTATGGTGGCGACCCCCATGGGGCAGGTGCTGGTCGCCCATGCCCGCAAGCTGGCCCATGACATCGACCGCATGGCGCAGGACCTGTCCGAGCATGTCGAGGGCACCGGCGGCTCGGTCCGGGTCGGGGCGGTGACGGGCGCGGCGCTGGCCGTGGTGATCCCCGCGGTGCTCGAGCTGAAGGAGGGTGCGCCGGGGGTCGATGTCTCGCTCGATGTCTCGTCCTCGGCACTGCTGATGCGCGGGCTGGAACGCGGAGAGTACGACTTCACCCTGTCCCGCGTCGGACCGCACGACTATTCCCGCGATCTCGACATCCGACCGGCCCATGACGAGGAGGTGCTGCTGATGGTGCGCGCCGGCCATCCGCTGGCCAGCGCCGGGCAGCTCTCGCTCGCCGATCTGCGCGACCAGCTCTGGACGGTGCAGGACCGCGGCGCGCCGATCCGCCACGCGCTGGAAATCGCCTTCCATGAAGAGGGCACCGATATGCCGGCGAACCTGATCAAGACCGCCTCGGTGGTGGCCATCATGTCGCTGCTGCGCCAGTCAGACGTCATCGCCGTGATCACCCAGGAGGTCGCGGACCTGCTGTTCTCGCCGCCCTACGAGGCAAACCTGGTGCTGCTGGACACGATCCGGCCCATTGCCATCGAGCCCTATCACATTCTCTGCCCCCGCGACCGGGTGATGCCCGCCGCCGCCAACCGGCTGCTCAGCCTCGTGCAACGCCGTCTGGGCAAGGGCGTGGCGAGCCCGCTGGACTGATCTTCCCCGCTACCTGTTACCATTTCTGTCAACGCGATAGCCTGAGAAGTAAATTGCCCGTTAACCTTTGCGCCCCCTAGGGTCCCTTCAAGTTGACGACTCAAGGACCTGGGAGGGAACATGAAGGGCCGCGCCTCAATCCATAGGGATTTCACCGTCGCGCAGATCGACGACCGGCTGTACTCGGCCTTCATCGAGCACATGGGCCGGGCGATCTACACCGGCATCTACGAGCCGGATCACCCGACCGCAAATGCCCATGGCTTCCGCGAGGACGTGCTGGATCTGGTGCGGGCGCTGAAGATCCCCGCCATCCGCTATCCCGGCGGCAACTTCGTCTCGGCCTACAAGTGGGAAGACGGCATCGGCCCGCAGGCCGACCGGCCCGTGCGGCTGGACCTCGCCTGGCGCTCGAAAGAGACCAACCAGGTCGGCATCAACGAATTCGCCCAATGGGCGAAGGACGCCGATATCGAGATGATGCTGGCCGTCAACCTGGGCACCCGGGGCATCGAGGAGGCGCGTAACTTCGTCGAATACTGCAACCACCCCGGCGGCACCCATTGGAGCGACCTGCGCCGCAGCCACGGCGTTGCCGACCCCTACGGCGTGAAGATGTGGTGCCTGGGCAACGAGATGGACGGCCCCTGGCAGATCGGTCACATGGAGGCCAAGGAATACGGTCGCCTGGCGGACGAGACCTCGAAGGCGGTCAAGGCCTTCGGTGGCGGCATCGAAACGGTGGTCTGCGGGTCCTCCAACGACGAGATGCCGACCTATCCCGACTGGGAACGCCAGGTGCTGGAAGAGTGCTACGAGAACGTCGACTACATCTCGCTGCACAAGTACTTCGGCAACTCCAGCCGCAACAGCCTGAACTACTTCGCCAAGATCGAGGAGACGGGCCGCTACATCCAGTCCATCGCCGGGGTCATCGACTACGTGAAGGCCAAGAAGCGGGCCAAGAACGACATCTACATCTGCTTCGACGAGTGGAACGTCTGGTATCACAACCGCGAGCAGGACAGCAAGAACTGGCACTCCTGGGACTGGCCCGAGGCGCCTGCCCTGCTGGAAGAGGATTACAACCTCGAGGATGCGATCTTCGTCGGCGGGTTGCTGAACGAGTTCATCCGCCGCTCGGACCGGGTGAAGATCGCCTGTATCGCGCAGCTGGTGAACGTGATCGCGCCGATCCGCACCACCAGGGGCGGCAGCGCCTGGGCGACCTCGATCTACTACCCCTACCAGTTCGCCAGCCTGCATGGCCGCGGCACGGCGCTGAATGTCGCCATCGACGGGCCACGCTACGACGCCGATGCGGCGCAGGACGTGAACTACCTCGACGTGGCTGCCGTTCTGGCGCCCGACGGGGCCTCGATCACGCTGTTTGCCATCAACCGCAGCCCCGAAGAGGCGATGGAGGTCGACCTGTCCCTGCATGGCTTCGCGGATCTGAAGATCATCGACCACCAGGTCATGGGCGGCAACGCCGCAGACGCGCGCACCGCCAACACCCAGGCCGAGCCCTTCCGCATCGTGCCGCGCGCCGGGGACAAGCTGGGCGTGGTCGATGGCGGGCTGAAGGGAGAGCTGCCGCCGTTCTCCTACTCGATGATCCGGCTCTCGGTCGGATGAGCCGCGGGAGGCAATGATCTGAAGGACATGAACAAGGGGGGAGACACCGCCATGGAGGCAACGACAGGCGTTCATCTGCGCGGAGTCCGCAAGAGCTTCGGGCCGCTGGAGGTGATCCGGGGGTTGGACATGGACATCGAGCGCGGAGAGTTCGCGGTCTTCGTCGGCCCGTCGGGTTGCGGCAAGTCCACGCTGCTGCGCATGGTCGCCGGGCTCGAGGATACCACCGATGGCCAGATCCTGATCGGCGACCGCGATGTCACCGACGAGGATCCGGCCGATCGCGGCGTGGCCATGGTGTTCCAGTCCTATGCGCTTTATCCGCATCTGTCGGTCTTCGAGAACATGGCCTTCAGCCTGCGCCTTGCGCGCCGCCCCAAGGCCGAGGTGCGCGAGAAGGTGGAGAAGGCCGCGGCGATCCTGCAGCTGACCGATCATCTCGACAAGAAGCCGGCGCAGCTGTCGGGCGGCCAGCGCCAGCGGGTCGCCATCGGCCGCGCCATCGTGCGCGCGCCCGAGGTCTTCCTGTTCGACGAGCCGCTGTCGAACCTCGACGCCGAGCTGCGCGTGCAGATGCGGCTGGAACTGGCCCGGCTGCACAAGGCGCTTGGCGCGACGATGATCTATGTCACCCACGACCAGGTCGAGGCGATGACGCTGGCCGACAAGATCTTCGTGCTGCAAGGTGGTTACGTGCAGCAATCCGGCGCGCCGCTCGATCTTTATGACGATCCGGTCAACCGCTTCGTGGCGGGGTTCATCGGCTCTCCGGCGATGAACTTCCTGTCCGCCACCGTGACCGCACAGCGCACCGACGGGATCACCGCCCGGCTCGGCGGCCAGCCCGACCTCAGCTTCGACATCGCCCTGACCGCCCCGCCCGCCGAGGGCAGCAAGGTCAGCCTCGGCATCCGCCCCGAGCACCTCTCGCTGAGCGAGGGCGCGGGCCTGCGCGTCGCCGTGGATGTCGCCGAGGAACTGGGCGGCCTGTCCTATCAGCACGGCACGCTGGAGGGCGGCGAGCCGGTGATCTTCCAGCAGTCCGGCGTCCGGCACGACATGAACGGCACCACCCAAGTGGTGACGCCCGACCCCGCGCGCATCTTCGTCTTCGACGAGGCGGGCGCGCGCATTCGCTAGCATGGTTTTTCACGAGGAGGAGAGAAGACATGAAGATGAAGACATTGACGAGACTGGCCGCGGCAACAGCCCTGTCCATGGGGCTTGCCGCCCCGGCCATGGCGCAGGTCGAGGTCGAATGGTGGGATTTCCTGGCAGGCGGTGACGGCGTGCGGATGAAGGCGTTGATCGAGGAGTTCAACGCCGAGCATCCCGACATCAAGATCAGCGGCACCACGCTGGAATGGGGCCTGCCCTTCTACACCAAGGTGCGTACCTCGGTCGCCGTCGGCCAGGGCCCCGACATCATGACCTATCACCTGTCGCGCCTGCCGCTGGCGCTGGAAGAGGGCGTGCTGTCGCCGATCACCGCGGCAGACCTGGAGACGGCAGGTCTCAGCACCGATGACTTCTTCCCGGCCGCGGTCACTGCCGCCTCGACCGACGACGGCCAGCTGATGGCCGTGCCCTTCGACATCCACGCCATCGTCGCCTACTACAACCGCACCGCGCTGGAAGGCACCGAATGGCTGGACGCCGACGGCAACCTGACCGGCATCAACTCGGTCGAGGACATGACCGCGCTGCTGACCTGGGCCAAGGAGCAGGGCTTCAGCGATCCGCTCTCCTTCCAGTCCGAGGGCGGCGGCGGCACCTGGCGGGTCTTCTACACCCTGCTGCGCCAGCAGGACGGCGAGATGCTGACCGACGGCGAGGTCCTGGCCGGCGACAACCTGGACAAGGCCGCCAAGGCGATCCAGATCATGGCCGACTGGCGCGCCGAGGGGCTGATCCCCGAGCAGGCCGCCTACGAGGCGTCGGTGGCGCTGTTCTCGGGCGGCAAGTCGGTGCTGCACATCAATGGCGTCTGGGAGGTTCCGACCTTCAAGGACTCCGCCGCCGACGGGTCTCTCGGGTTCGACTGGTTCGCCAACGAGGTGCCGCAGATGCTGGATCAGCCCGCCACCTGGGCCGACAGCCACGCCTTCGCCATTCCGGCCAATCCCGACATGTCCGACGAGACCCGCGCGGCGGTGCTGACGGTCATCGGCTGGATGGAAGAGCACTCGATGGCCTGGGCCGATGCGGGCCATATCCCCGCCTATGTGCCCACCGTTGACAGCGAGGCCTATGCCGAGCTGCAGCCCAATGCCACATACGCCTCGCTGGCCAAGAACGCGGCCTTCGATCCGCGCTCGAAGATCGCCGGCGTGGCCTCGCCCGTCTATGACGCGGTGGACAATCTGATCGCCCCTGCTGTTCATGGTTTCCTCAGCCCGGAAGACGCTGCGGCGCAGATGAAGGACCAGCTGCAATCGCTGCTGGACTGACCAAGACCGCCAGAGGGCCGCCACGCGCGGCCCTCGGGCACCTGAAGACCCAAGCGGAGGGGAGGCCGCCATGTTGACACCCAAGCGCAGGCGACGCGAACGCCGGGCGGCGTTCCTGATGATCGCGCCCTTCCTGTTCATCTTCACCGCCTTCTTCCTCTACCCCACCTACAGCGTGATCGCGCTGAGCTTCACCGACGCGCCGCTGATCGGGGACGGAAACTGGGTGGGCCTGGCCAATTACACCAAGCTTCTCGGCGACCGGCTGTTCCACACCTCGCTTTGGAACAACTTCTACTTCGTGCTGCTGACGGTGATCCCGACCACGGTGATCGCCCTGCTGATCGCCCTGGCGGTGAGCAAGCTGAAAGGCCGCATGCAGGCACTTGTCCTGACGCTGTTCTTCCTGCCCTACGTGCTGCCGGTCTCGGTGGTGACGATGATCTGGGCCTGGATGCTGGATTTCCAGTTCGGCATCCTGCAACCGCTGATCGCCGCCGTCACCGGCAAGCCGGTTCCCGTCTTCAAGAACCCCTACTGGGTGATGCCGATGATCGCCGTGGTCACGGTCTGGTGGACCAACGGCTTCAACGTGCTGCTGATGATCGCCGGGCTGCGCAACATCCCCGCCGATCTCTACGAGGCCGCCGCCCTGGACGGCGCCACCGCCTGGCAGCGCTTCTGGCGCGTCACCTGGCCGCTGCTCTGGCCGGTCACGGCGCTGGTGCTGACCCTGCAGCTGATCCTGCAGCTGAAGCTCTTCGACCAGGTCTACCTGCTGTCCAACGGCGGCCCCTTCAACCGTTCCTACGTGGTGCTGATGCAGATGTACCGGGAAGCCTTCCAGCTGAACCACGGCGGCTATGCCTCGGCCATCGCCATGGTGCTGTTCCTGTTCATCGTGGTGCTCTCGGTGCTGCAATTCCAGCTGCTGCGTCTCGGAGGCCGCAAATGACCCTGAAGCAGGCCCGCACCCTCGCCTTCACCGGCCTCGTGCTGATCGCCGCGGCGATCTGGACCTTCCCGCTCTACTGGGCCCTGACCACCTCTCTGCGCAGCGAGAACCGCATCGTCTCGGATGGCTCGGGCTGGCTGCTGGACGAGCTGAACTTCGGCGCCTTCCGCGAGATCCTGGGCAATTCCAAGCTGCCGATGTGGTACATGAACTCGGTCGGCACCTCGCTGATCATCACCGTGATCGTACTGGTGACGGGGATGATGTGCGCCTACGCCCTGTCGCAGCTGCGCTTCCCGGGCCGCCGGTTGCTGTACCTGGTCGTCGTGGGCAGCTTCATGGTGCCGGTGCCCGCGCTCTACGTGGCGCAGTTCGTGCTGATGAACGACCTCGGGCTGGTCAACACCTGGTGGGGGATCATCCTGCCCCAGCTCGTCGTGCCGGTGGTGATCATCGTCTACAAGCAGTTCTTCGACGCCATCCCTAAAGAGATGCGCGAGGCCGTGGTGCTGGACGGCGGCGGAGAGTTCACCCTGCTGTTCAAGCTCTACCTGCCCCTCAACTGGGGCATCACGGCAGCCCTGGCGATCATCACCTTCATCTCGGCCTGGAACAACTTCTTCTGGCCCTTCCTCGTGGTGACGAGCGAGGACATGATGACGATCCCCGTCGGCATCACCCAGGTCAACGACGCCTTCGGGGTGGCCTATGCGCGGATGATGGCGCTGGCCCTGCTGGCAGCGGCACCGGTGATCATCGGCTACCTGGTGTTCCAGAAACGGGTGACCGAGGCGGTGATGATCTCGGCAGGGGTCAAGGGCTGAGCAACGCCAGGCGTGCGCCCCGTTGCGGGCGCGCGCCCTGCGTCAGACCACGCCGCCGTCGACGACGATCACCTGCCCGGTCAGCATCCGCGCCGCCTCCGAGCTGAGCCAGAGCGCGCAATCGGCGATATCGGCGGGGCGGATCATGTCCTTCAGGCACTGGATCTCATGGGTCTGGGCGACCCAGTCGGGGGCCATGCCCGCCTCGACCCGTTCGGTCATCACCCGGCCCGGAGCGATGGCATTGGCGCGGATGCCGCGCGCGCCGAGGTCGCGGGCCAGCCCCTTGGTCATGCCAATGATCCCTGCCTTGGCGGTGTGATAGGCGGTCAGGTTGGGTGCCAGCTTCATCCAGGCGGTCGAGGACAGGCTGACCACCGCGCCGCCCCCCGCCCCGGCCATCGAGGGCGCCACCAGCCCCGCCAGCATCACCGCATGATCGAGGTTCAGCGCCATCATCTGCCGCCAGACCTCGGGCGTCAGATCGTCAAAGGGAATGCGGCGGTCGACACCGGCATTGTTGACCAGCGCGCGCACCGGGCCATGGGCTGCCACGGCGCCTTCGATCAGGGCCGGCAGGCGGTCCAGCTCGGTCAGGTCGATGCGATGATTGTCGATCCCCTCGCCCCCCGGCGCCGCATCGCGGTCCAGCCCGGTGACGATGGCGCCCTGCGCCGCGAAGGCCCGCGCGGTGGCAAGGCCGATGCCCGCCGCCGCGCCGGTGACGACCACGTGGCGACCGCGGAACTCGGGGTAGGTCGGGCTCATAGCGCCACCTCGGTGGTGGGCTGGCCGGGCACCTCCATGTCGATGGCGAAGATGCCGCCCGACAGCGGCGCCTCTTCCAGCACCGCCGCAGGCAGGCGGATCGAGGCGGTGGTGATATAGAGCGTCTTCAGATCCGGCCCGCCGAAGCAGCAGGAGGTCGGACGCGGCACCGGCATGTCGATCTCGCGCAGCAGGGTGCCGTCGGGGCGGTAGCCCGCCACCCGCCAGCCGTCCCAGAGGGCGATCCAGACCGTGCCCTCGGCATCGACGGTCATGCCGTCGGGCTTGCCGTCCTTCGGGTCGAACTGCAGGAACACCCGCCGGTTGCTGATCTTGCCCGCCTCGATGTCGAAGTCATAGGCAAAGACCGTGCCCAGGCCCGAGTCGTTGAAATAGAAGGTCTTGTCGTCGGCGCTCCAGCCGAGGCCGTTCGAGACCTGGAACCCGCCATCCACGGCCCGCGCCGCGCCGAGGGTGTCGAAACAGTAGAGCGATCCCGAGGGCATCGAGGCATCAAGGCTCATGCTGCCCGCCCAGATCCGGCCCCGCCGGTCGGTCTTGGCATCGTTGAAGCGGTTCGACGGCAGATGCGCCTCGGGGTCGTAGACCGGCGAGAGGCGGCCCGTTTCCGGGTCCAGCAGCTCGATCCCGTTCTGGGTAACGGCCAGCAGCGAGCCGTCCGTCGCGGGCAGCACCCCCGAGACCAGGCGGCTGGCCGGGCGCATGATGTCGCCCCCCTGCCCCTGCGCCGGGTCATAGCGGTGCGTTGCGGGGGCCGCGATGTCGACCCAGAGCAGGCGGTCGTGGCGGGCGTCCCAGACCGGGCCCTCGCCGACGATGGCGCCGGCGGGCAGGACGCATTCCAGCGCCTCCTCGATGTGGCTGTTGCGGCGGGGGTTGGGAGAGATGCTCACGCTGGCGGTTCCGATATTGCCCATGACGCGGCGGGCGGCCTCCATGAGGTCGCGTCCGACGATATGGCGCTGTTCGTGGCTGAGGGCGCTTTCATGGGCGGTCAGCGCGATGGCGCCCCGCCCCATGCCCGGCGGCCCGTGGACCTCGACCGAGATCACGATCAGCCCGGGGATCGAACGGCTTTCGGCAATCGAATAGCCCCGGGCCCGGCTGATGGCGATCTCGGACAGGATGCGATGCTGTTCCTCGGCGTCGTAGCGGGTCAGCAGGCCCTGCATCTCGTGCGGGGGCATGGCGGCCATGATCGCCCGGCCAGAGCTGCTGTCGGGCATCGGCAGCGTGCGCCCGACCTCGATGCTGACCGCCAGCGGGTTCGAGGGGCGGCGCACATCGACATAGATGATCTGCTGCCCCTCCATCACCGTCAGCGAAACGGTCTGGTTGAGCTGCGCCGCCAGCCGCGTCAGCTCATGCTCGGCGGCCGAGCGCAGGTCGAAACTGGAGAGCGAGCTGCGCCCCAGTTCGATCATCCGGTTGCCCAGCGAATAGGCCTTGGCGCGGGTGTCATGCTTGACGTAGCCGAATTCGACCAGCGCCCCCAGCAGGCGATAGAGCGTCGCCTTGGGCAGCTTGGTGCGCTCCAGCAGGAAGCCCGAGCCGACGGGCTCGCCCGCCTCGGCGATCAGCTCGACCAGCTGGATGCCCTTCACCAGGGTCCCGGCGCCGGGGTAACGCTTTGCGATATTGTCAAAATCCGGCAAGACCGCCCCCGTTCAAAGCGCCACGTGGCTATCGGGATCGAATACATGAACTTTGCCCTCGGGCAAAGCGACATGCACGGTTTCCCCGTCGCGGTAGCGGCGGTCGTCGATCACCCGGGCCAGCATGGTCTGAGCGTCGCGCTCGGCATCGTCGCTGCCTTCGATGCCCGTGTCGCCCTCAAGCGCCTGGCCCTTGGGGGTGGGGAAATGCAGGATCTTCTCGGTCCCGAGGCTTTCCACCAGCGACAGGGCCACGGGCGCGCCGGGCATGGTGGTGTCGCCGACCACCATGTGCTCGGGGCGGATGCCGAAGATCGCGTGAGTGCCCGACAGCTTTTCCGGCGCGACGTTCAGCGTCACCTTCTGGTCACCGAAGCGGGTCACGGCGCGGCCGTTCTCGACCTCGACCGGGCCGCGGAAGAAGTTCATCCCCGGAGAGCCGATGAAGCCCGCCACGAAGAGGTTGGCCGGGGTCTCGAACAGGTCCTCGGGGGTGCCGATCTGCTGGATCACCCCGCCGCGCATGACGACGATCTTGGTGGCCATGGTCAGCGCCTCGACCTGGTCGTGGGTGACGTAGATCGTGGTCACGCCGAGACGCTTCTGCAGCTTGACGATCTCTGACCGCGTCTGCACCCGCAGCTTGGCGTCCAGGTTCGACAGCGGCTCGTCCATCAGGAAGGCCGAGGGCTCGCGCACGATGGCCCGGCCCAGGGCGACCCGCTGGCGCTGCCCGCCCGACAGGGCGCGGGGCCGGCGGTCGAGATAGTCGGTCAGCTCGAGCATCGCGGCGGCCTCTTCGACCTTGGCGTTGATCTCCGCCTTGTCCATGTTGCGCATCTTCAGCCCGAAGCCGATGTTGGCGCGCACGGTCATGTGCGGGTAAAGCGCGTAGTTCTGGAACACCATGGCGATGTCGCGCTTGCCGGGGCCCAGGTCGGTGACATCGCGGCCGCCGATCTCGATGGTCCCGCCCGAGGTGGCCTCGAGCCCGGCCAGCATCTTCAGCGCCGTGGACTTGCCGCAGCCCGAGGGCCCGACGAAGACGCAGAAGTCGCCGTCCTCGACCGAGAGGTCGAAATTGCGGATGGCCTGGAAGGGGCCGTAGGATTTCTGCACGTTGTTGAAACGGATATTTGCCACGTTGAAGGCCCTTCTATTTCTCGGCGCCGGCCGAGAGGCCGCCCACGAGATAGCGTTCAAGGAAGAGATAGACCCCGATGATCGGGAGCGCGGCCATCAGCGAGGCCGCCATGATGGTGTTCCAGTCGGTGACGAATTCGCCCTTCAGCGTGGCGATGCCGACGTTCAGCGTCCACTTGCTTTCCGAGGTCGTCAGGAAGGTGCGGGCATAGAGGAAATCCGACCAGCTGATGACAAAGGCGTAGAGCGAGGTCGCTGCCAGCCCCGGTGCCGCCACCGGCAGCACCACCCGCACCAGCGCCGCCAGCGGCGAGCAGCCGTCGACCAGGGCGGCCTGCTCCAGCTCGGCGGGGATGGTGTCGAAATAGCCTTTCAGCATCCAGGTGGCGAAGGGCACGATCAGCGTAGACTGGGCGATGACCACCGACCACAGCGAGCCGACCAGCCCCAGCGACTTGAAGATGGCAAAGAGCGGGATCACCAGCAGGGTCGCGGGCAGCATCTTGGAGGTCAGGATGAACAGCCCCAGCCCCTGCCCGCCGCGCAGCCGGTGGCGCGACAGGGCGTAGGCGGCCAGCACGCCGATGGTCAGCGACAGGATCATCGTCGCCACCGCGATCAGCACGGTGTTCCACATCCACAGCCCGAAGGGCTGCGCCGCCAGCAGGTCGGAAAAGACGTTCCACTGCGGATCCTCGGGCCAGAACTTGGGCGGGTAGCTGCGCAGCTGCGTGCGCGGCGACAGCGCCGTCAGCACCATCCAGTAGATCGGGAACAGCAGCAGCCCGCAGACCACGATGACCGTGCCGTAAAGGCCGAAGCTTCCCAGGAATGAGCGTTTCTGCATCGGGGTCTCCTAGTGTGCCGAGCTGGCGAAACGGCCGACCAGCGCGCGGCTGATCACGGCACAGATGATCATGGTGACGACACCGACCGCAGCCCCCTGCCCCATCTTGAAGAACGAGAAGCTCTGCTCGAAGGTCAGGATCGACAGGGTAGTGGTGCCCCCGATGGGCCCGCCCTGGGTCAGCACGTAGATGATGGCGAAGTCGCGGAAGACCCAGAGGGTCGTCATCACGGCGGTGACGCCGATCACGGGTGCCAGGTTCGGCAGGGTGACGTAGATGAAGCGTTTCCAGACATTGGCACCGTCGACGCGGGCGGCCTGGTACTGCTCTTCCGGGATGGATTGCAGCCCGGCCAGCAGCATGATCGACATCAGCGGATAGCCCTTCCAGATCATCACCAGGCAGACGGCGAAGAAGGCGGCGGTGGCGTTGGAGGCGAACTGGATCGGCTCGGAGATCAGGTGCGCGCGCAGCAGCAGCCAGTTGATCACCCCGAAGGAGCTGTCCAGCATCCAGGCCCAGATCACCGTGGCCACGACCTCGGGCACGGCCCAGGGCAGCGCCACGAACAGCCGCGCCAGGCTGCGGCCGCGAAAGCGCTGGTTGACCAGCAGCGCCGTGGCCAGCCCGATGACCAGGGAGATGCCGCCGACGGTCAGCACCATCTTCGCCGTCACCCAGACCGCGTTCCAGAACTCGCCCGAGTTGAACAGCCAGTCGTAGTTCTTGAGGGTCCAGGCCTCGCGGTCCGCGCCGACGCGGGCAATGCGCACGTCCTGCAGCGAGATATCGACCGAAAGCAGGATCGGGTAGATGATGATGAGCGCCATGAGAAGCACGGCCGGGGCCAGCAGCAGGTAGCCGAATTTCGACCTGTGCCGTGGCGACGAGAAATCAATCACTGTGGTCCTCCCGTTGATCGGCGGCCGGGGGCAAGGCCCGGCCGCCGGAGTCCTTCAGGCTCAGTCCGCGATACGCTCGACGGCGGCCTGCATGTTGGCCGCAGCCTCTTCCGGGCTGAGGTCGTTGATCAGCATCCGCTGGGTTTCGCGGAAGACAAGCTTCGTGACTTCGTTGAACTCAAGCTCCAGCCCCTTGGGCAGGCGGTCGACACCCGCAGCGGCGGCTGCGTCATTGGCCTTTGCGAAGAGCTCGAAGTAGGGATCCGCCGCGATCTCGGCCGAGTAGTCGAGGCCGGGCATCGGCGCCGGGGACGAGCCGAGCGTGGCGAAGCGCTGCTGCATTTCCTGCGAGGCGGCGGTCTTGATGAAGTCCCAGACCAGCTCTTTCTTCTCGTCCGAGATGTCCGAGGGCATACCGATCACGTTCGAGGTGCCGCCGACCGGCGGATCGAAGGGGCTTTCGGACAGCTTCAGGTTCTCGCGGATCCCCTCTTCGGCGCCCTTCATCACGTTGTAGATCCAGGGACCATCCAGACGCATGGCGATGCGGCCCTCGACCAGCAGCTGACGCATGTCGCCAGCCTCGGCATCCTTGGGGGTCAGGCCCTCGGTATAGAGCTGCTTGAAGCGGCGCAGGCCCTCGATCACGCCGGGGCTGTCGAAGGCCGGCTTGCCGTCCTCGGTCCAGTTGCCGCCCGCGTCGAGGACGAAGTGCAGCATGTCGTGCATCATGTTCGAGCCGCCGGTGCTGGCCACGCCGACGCCGTACTGGTCGGTCTGACCGTCCCCGTCGGTGTCCTTGGTGGCCGCACGCGCAGCCGCAAGGAAGCTGTCCCAGTCGGTCGGCACCGCGTCGATCCCGGCATCGGCCAGCAGCTTCTCGTTATAGGCTAGGATATAGGCCGTGTAGAGCAGCATGATGCAGTTGGTATTGCCATTCCATTCGCAGGTGCCCTGCCCGGCCCAGCCGTCGAGGTTCAGCCCGTCACGCTCGATCCAGGGGTCGAGGTTTTCCATCCAGCCTTCCTGGGCGAAGCTCTGGTATTCGAAGGCGGCGAGGTGGACGATATCCGGCGGGGTGCCCCCGGCGAACATGGTGAACATCGTGTCGGCATACTCCCCGCGCGAGACCTTGGTCATCTCGATCTCGGTGCCGGGGTGCTCTTCCTCGAACTTGGCGATGACTTCGTTCCACCAGTCGCCGTAACCCGGCTCCCCCTTCATCCAGCTGACGAAGGTCAGGGTCTCGGCCGAGGCCGGCAGCGCGGTAAGGGCGGTGGTCAGGGCCAGCGCCGCAGCGGTGGCCGTCTTCTTCAGATGTTTCATAGGTCCTCCTCCTAACATCCTTGGTCAATCAAAGCGGGGTCAAGTGATCGAAGGCCGCCCGGTTGGGCCGCACACCGATCCCCGGCGTGTCGTCGATATGGAAATGGCCGTCCTTGCAGGGGGCGGCCCCGTCCAGCAGCTCGGCATTGCGGGTGTAGATCGAATGCTGGAACTCGTGGCACCCGGCGCCCATGGCGAGGGCGGCGCGCAGGCTGGCGCTGGCGAAGATGCCGAGGCCGATGGTAGCATGGGGGATGATCTGGGCCCCCGCGCCCTGCGCCATGCGGGCAATGCGGGTGAACTGGGTGATCCCGGTGTGCCCCATCTCGGGCTGGACGATGGAACAGGCGCGGGCCTCGAGGCGGGGCCGGTAATCCCAGTCGGTGCGCCACTCCTCGCCAAGGGCCAGCGGCATGGAAATGCCCGCCGCCACCCGCGCCTGTGTCGCCACGTCCTCTGGCGCCACGGGGGCTTCGAGGAACCAGGGCGCATCGGCTTCCAGCGCGGCGCCGAGGGCCACGGCTTCGTCGGCGGTATAGGCCCAGTGCATGTCCACGGCGATGCGGTGATCGGCCCCGAGCGCGGCGCGCAGGGCGGCAACCTCACCCGGGACATCCCCGGCCTCGGTGTGGCTGATCGGGATCTTCACCGCATCGAAACCACGCGCCTTCCAGGCCTCGGCCATCTCGATCCGGCCCCTGCGGTCCGGCGCCGGCAGGCCCGAGACATAGCCCGCAAGCTGCCCCGCCCCGGCACGGCCAAGCGCGCCCTGCAGGCTCTGTCCGCCCGCCTGGGCAAAGAGATCCCACAGCGCGATATCCAGCGCCGCAAGGGCGTCGGCCAGGTAGCCGCCCCAGTAGCCGCGATTGCGTTGCAGCGCATAGAGCGCGTCCCAGGCCTGATCCGGGCGCATCGGCGCCAGCTGCATCAGGTAAGGCGCGAACAGGTCATGGATCAGCGCCGCCACGGCGCCCGGCGCGATCAGCCCGTAGGTTTCGCCCCAGCCCTCGCGGCCCGAGGCATCGCGCAGCCGCACCACCAGCGAACGGTCGATCAGCGGATAGACTGTGCCGTTGAAGCCGCGCACGATGTAGCGGTCGCCGATCATCACCTCTCCGGTGCCCGGCGCGCCGAGATAGGCGGTGTCGCGGGGCCGTTCGAAGAGAAAGACCTCGACGGAGGTGATCTTCTCATGCATCTGCCATCTCCAGGTTGGCCATCGCGACGCGGTAGTAGTCGAGCACCAGCGCCTTCAGCGGGGCATCCATCTCGGGCAGGGTCTCGCGCACGATGTCGGTGGCGACAAGGCCGCGGCTCTGCAGGATCAGCTTGGTCAGCCGCATCCGGTAGGGGGCCTGCACCAGCAGCAGCGGCAGCGTATCGCGGTAGAGCCGCAGCGCGCGGTCGCGGTCTCCGGCCTTGTAGGCCGCCATCAGCGCCACGTGAAGTTCAAGCAGCTCGATGGCCGGCATGGTGGCGATGGCGCCGCGCTCAAGCTCCTCGAAGAGGTAGCGCGCCCCGCCGCCGCCGATCACGCCATCCAGATGCGCCGAGCCGCCCGCGACCAGCTCGCTGACCTTGGGGCCCGAGGGCACGCCCTCTTCCTTGACGTAGCGGATCGCCGGCACGGCCTCGGCCAGTTCCAGCATCTGCGCCGCCGAAAGGTCGGCGCCGCGCGGGGCAAAGAGGTTCTGCAGCACGATGAAACCGCCGTCCAGTGCCTCGGCGATTCGGGTGAACCAGGCGATGTGATCCTGGCCCATGGCCGGGATCGCCATGGCCATGGCACCGTCGACGCCCAGCCCGGCAACGGTGCGGGCGATCTCCACCATCTCGGCGGGATCGGCAGCATTGACACCGGCCAGCACCGGCAGGCGCTTCGCCGCCACCTCGACCACCCGGGTCAGGGCCGCCGCGCGCTCTTCTTGGCTGAGATGCACGTCCTCGGAGGCGACGCCGGGATAGACCAGCGCGGCCGCACCCGCATCCACCGCGAAATCGACCAGAGCGGCCAGCGCCTGCATGTCCACGGACCCGTCCGCCGCATAGGGGGTGGGGATGATCGGCAGGACGCCTTCCAGACTGCTTTTCATCTAATTCCCTTTATTTGAGACTGTCTTTTCATATTTGAAACCATCACATTCAGCGCCTATGCTGTCAACGAATTTCGGAAAACCCTTCGAAGGATGGAGAAAAACCTATGCAATTCATTGCCGTAGACTGGGGCAGCAGCCGCTTCCGCGCCTGGCGAATCGAGGCGGACGGGCAAATCAGAGACACGCGAGAAAGCGCTCAGGGTCTCAAATCCGTGACCGACGGGGGGTTCGAAGCCGTGCTGACGGGGGCCTGCGGCAGTTGGCTGGAAGACAGCCCCGAGAGCCCGGTGCTGATGTCGGGCATGATCGGCGCCCGTGGCGGCTGGATCGAGGCCCCCTATTGCCCCTGCCCCGCCGACATGCAGGCCGTCGGCGCGGCGGCGGTGAAGTTGACCGTCGCCGGTCGTCCCGCCGCGATCCTGCCCGGGGCCACCTGCACCGACACCCTTGGCCATGCGGATGTGATGCGCGGGGAAGAGGTGCAGATCTTCGGCGCCGCCGCGACCCTCGGCCTCCGCGATGCGGTGATCTGCATTCCCGGCACACATGCCAAGTGGGCCGCGCTTGAGGGCGGACGGCTGACCGGCTTCCAGACCCATGTCACCGGAGAGCTCTTCGCCCTGCTGCGCGGCCAGAGCCTTGTCGGCGCCCTGGCCGAGGGCGATGCGGAGGATCCGCAGGCCTTCCTGGCGGGCGTCGATCACGGCCGCGCCACCCCGGCGGCCCATGCGGTCTTCGCCGCCCGCGCCGACACGCTGAACGGACGACTGGCGCCGACCTCGGCCTCGGCCTTCCTGTCGGGCGTGCTGATCGGCAACGAGTTGGCGGCGCGGCCGCAGACCGGCGGCGAGGTGCTGCTGCTGGCCACAGGCATCCTGGCAGAGCGCTACGGGCTGGCGCTGGATCACCTCGGCGTCGCCACCCGGCTGGTCGAGGCCAAGGCCGCCACCCGCGCCGGTCAGATCATGGCCGCCCGCAGCCTCTGGCCCGAACGGCTGCCCGCGCGACCATGAGCCTGCTTCCGGACGCTGCGCTGGACCACGTCGCCCAGCCCTGCCCCGACCTCGCGGCGGGGCGGGCCTTCTACGCGCGGCTCGGCTTCACGCCGGGCTTCGCCAAGCCGGGCCTGCATCAGATGGAGCTGGGCGCCTGCAAGATCGAGCTGATCGAAGGCGCGGTCCCGCCGCAAGCTGCGCCGGTGCCCGCCCATGTCGCCCTGCGGGTGCCCGATGCGCAGGCGGCCTATGCCAGGCTTGAGACTGCGGGCCTGCGGCCAGACGCCCCGCCCCGGCGCGGCGCCTCGGGCGTGCTGTTCTTCTTCCTGCGCGATCCCGCAGGCAACTGGATCGAGATCGTCTCGCCATGACCTTCCGCAGTTCCGCCACCGGCGACATCGGCCCGGCTCTGCTGGCGCTGTTCTGCGGCGTCGCCTCCAGCGCCTGCCTCAAGGGAATGAGCCTGCCTGCCGGGCCCGCGATCACCCTAAGGGCGCTGATCGCGCTGACGCTGCTCTCGACCCTGGTCGTCTGGCGCTGGCGGCGTGGTGCGGGTGGTCCCCTCTCGCCCTCGGGCGCGCTGCGGGCCGGGCTGGACGGGCTGGCGGGGCTGACTTTCGCCCTGGCGGTCTTCGAACTGCCCCTCGGCCTGCTGGCGGCGATCCATGCCACGGTGCCGCTGGTCAGCGTGGCCCTGGCAGCGCTGATCCTGCGAGAACCGCTCGGCCCCCGGGTGCTGGTCGCCCTCGGGCTGGGGTTGGTCGGTATCCTGATCATCTCGGCCCCGGGGCTGGAGGCCTCGCCACGCGGGCTGGTGCTGGCCCTGGTCTCGGTCTTTGCCTATGCGGCGCGGGACCTCGTGACCCGGCGCCTGCGCCCCGGCACCGACATGGTGAAATCCGTCACCCTCTCGACCCTGCTGATCCTGCTGGGTGCGCTTCTGACGGCAAGCGGCGGGCTGATGCGCCCCTCGCCCCCCGACCTTGGCCTGCTGTTGCTGGCGGTGGCGGGGTTCCTCGGGGCCAACACCCTGATCATCACCGCCTTCCGCCGCGCCCCCGTCGCCCGCATCGCGCCGCTGCGCTATTCCAGCATCCTGTGGTCGCTGCTCTTCGACGCGCTGCTCTGGGCGCATGTCCCCGACCGCGCCACCTGGGCCGGCATCGCCCTGGTGGTCGGCGCCGGCGCAGTGCTGCTGGCCCCCCTTCCCCGCAAAAGGACCCCCTGAATGACCCTTTCCGACTGGTTGTCCCGCAATCCCCTGATCGCCATCCTGCGCGGCCTCACCCCCGACGAGGCCCTGCCCGTCGCCGAGGTGCTCGCCGAGACGGGCTTTCGCTGCCTGGAGGTGCCGCTGAACTCGCCCCGCGCGCTGGAGAGCATCACCCGGATCGCCCGCGAATGGGGCGACGGGATGCTGATCGGCGCGGGCACCGTGCTGCGCCCGGAAGAGGCGCGGGCCTGCGTCGCGGCGGGCGGGCGGATCGTCGTTTCGCCCAACACCGACGCTTCGGTGATCGCGGCGGGCGTGGCGGCGGGGGCCATCTGCCTGCCCGGCGCGGCCACCCCGACCGAAGCCTTCGCGGCCCTCGCCGCAGGTGCCCACGGCCTGAAGCTGTTCCCGGCCGAGGCCGCCTCTCCGGCCGTGCTGAAGGCCTGGCGGGCGGTGCTGCCGGCCGGCACCCCGGTGATCCCGGTCGGCGGGATCGATGCAGAGACCATGCCCCCCTGGCGCGCCGCCGGGGCAGCCGGCTTCGGCATCGGCGGATCGCTCTACGCGCCCGGCCGGGGGCTGGACGAGGTGCGCCGGCGCGCCGAGGCCCTGCAGGCGGGGCTGGCACTGACCTCGGGAAGCGGATCGGCCTGAGGCCACAGGAGGCCCCGGCGCCCGATGGGTCGCATGACCGCACCATCGCAGCCGGATCGCCAGCCTTGCCAAAAGGTATTGGCGCCCTGCCGGGGGGGATGGCAGGGCGCCGACGGTCCCTGAGGATCCGTGCAAGCAGGTCCGGGTCCCGACCCGGTTCCTACAGCGCTAGGCCCAATTCCTTGAGAAAGTGTTTAGATCGCCCTCAGAGCCCGTCGAATTCGCAGAGGGTCACGACCTCCATGCCCAGCCCCTCGAGCCGGCGCCGCCCGCCCAGCTCGGGCAGGTCGACCACGAAGGCACAGGAGGCAATCTCTCCGCCCAGCCTCTCGATCAGCTTGATGCCCGCCTCGGCGGTGCCGCCGGTGGCCAGCAGGTCGTCGACCAGCAGCACGGTCTCGCCCGGGGCGATGGCATCCTCGTGGATCTCGACCTCGGCCTGGCCATATTCCAGCGTGTAGCTTTCGCCGATCGTGGCACCGGGCAGCTTGCCCTTCTTGCGCACGGGAACGAAGCCGAGGCCCAGCTGGTGCGCGATGGCGCCCCCGAGGATGAAGCCGCGCGCCTCCAGCCCGACGACCTTGTCGATGCGGCGACCGGCATAGGGGTGCAGCATCTGGTCCACCGCCAGTCGCAGCCCGCGCGGATCGGCAAAGAGCGTGGTGACATCGCGGAACAGGATTCCCTCGTGGGGGAAGTCCGGGATGGTGCGGATGTAGTCCTTGACGGTCTTCATCGGGCTCTCCATGGCAAGCGCGGCGGCGTTGCAATCGTGATGCAGCAGCCTGCCTTGTGGCGCAAGCCTGCAGCCGGCCCTGTCGCCATGACCCGAGGCGGGGTGTGACCCTTGTGCCGAGGCGCGGTGGCCGGCCCGGGGCGTAGGGTGGGTGGCAACCCACCGTCCGGCGGCACCGCCTAGCCCAGCACCCGCCCCGCCACGGTCGAGAGCTTGGCCACCAGCGCCGGGTCGCGGTGCTCGGGCGCGGTCAGCAGGGCATGATCCAGCGCGTGATCGCAGCCGGTGCCGCAGCCACCGCGCGCTGCCCCGGCGAGTGCTGCTGCGAGGGCCGCCACGGTGGCGCGGGCATTGGCCCCGTTGGCCGCCAGCACCCGGCGGATCGCGGTCACGTCGACCTCGCCGTGGTCGGGATGCCAGCTGTCATAGTCGGTGACCATGGCCAGCGAGGCATAGTGCAGCTCGGCCTCGCGGGCCAGCTTGGCTTCGGGCATGTTGGTCATGCCGATCACGTCGGTGCCCCAGTGATCGCGATACATGCGGCTCTCGGCCAGGGTCGAGAACTGAGGCCCCTCCATCGCCAGGTAGGTGCCGCCCTCGTGGACCATCACGCCCGCGCTCCGCGCCGCCCCAGCCGCCAGCGCAGCAAGGTCCGCGCAGACCGGGTGGGCCAGAGAGACATGGGCAACGCAGCCCGAGGTGAAGAAACTCTTGCCACCGCGGATGGTGCGGTCGATGAACTGGTCGACCAGCACGAAGTCCCCCGGCGCCATCGCCTCGCGGAACGACCCGCAGGCCGAGACCGACAGGACGTGGCTGACGCCAAGCTGCTTCAGCGCGTCGATATTCGCCCGGTACGGCACTTCGGAGGGCGACAGGACATGGCCGCGCCCGTGCCGGGGCAGGAAGGCCAGCTCCAGCCCCGCCAGCCGGCCGGTCAGGATCTCGTCCGACGGATCGCCCCAGGGGGTTTCAAGCCGCAGCCATTGCGCGCCCTCCAGCCCGTCCACCCCGTAGACCCCCGAGCCCCCGATCACGCCCAGTTTCACCCCGGGGTTCCCCCCTGCCATGTCGGCCATGCCTACCTCCTGTCCGATCTGCCATGCCGTCGGGCCCGAGGATGCCTCCGCCCCCCCCGCCACCGCAAGGCCGCCCGGCCCGCGCGGCCACACAGCCTGTCTTTTCAGGCCCGGAAGCTTGTCGCATCGGGGCAAACCCGCTATCGCAGGCGGCAAAGCCCATCCCGTACAGGACAAGACATGCGCAAAGCCATCCTGTCGGCCTTTGCTGGCCGCATCACCCTGCCAGACCTCCGCCTCGCGCCGACCACCAGCGACGCGCTTTCCCCGGACCGGCTGCGGATCGAGATCCTCTCGGGTCTGACTGTCGCCCTGGCGCTGGTGCCCGAGGCGGTGGCCTTCGCCTTCGTCGCAAATGTCCACCCGCTGGTCGGCCTCTACGCGGCCTTCATCATCGGCCTGGTCACTGCCGTCCTGGGCGGCCGGCCCGGCATGATCTCGGGCGCCACCGGGGCGATTGCGGTGGTCATCGTCAGCCTCGTCGCGACCCACGGGGTGGAGTATCTCTTTGCCGCCGTGGTGCTGATGGGTCTGATCCAGGTCTTCGTCGGCGTGATGAGGTGGGGCAAGTTCATCCGGCTGGTGCCGCACCCGGTGATGCTGGGCTTCGTCAACGGTCTGGCCATCGTGATCTTCCTCGCGCAGCTGACCCAGTTCAAGGTTCCGGGCACCGCCGAGGCCGGGGGTCATGGCGCCACGGGGGGCGAATGGCTTGCCGGCGGGCCCCTGGTGCTGATGCTGGGCCTTGTCGCGCTGACCATGGCGGTGATCCACTTCATTCCGCGCGTGACCAAGCTGATCCCGGCGCCGCTGGCCGGCATCCTGATCACCGCGCTGATCGTCATCGGCCTTGGCCTGGACGTGCCGCGCGTCGGCGACATGGCCAGCATCGAGGGCACCCTGCCGCCCTTCCACATCCCCATGGTGCCGCTGACCTGGGAGACCTTCCAGATCATCCTGCCCTATGCGATCATCATGGCCGCCGTCGGCCTGATCGAAAGCCTGCTGACCCTGAACCTTGTCGGCGAGATGACCGGCCAGAAGGGCGGCGCCAGCCAAGAGTGCGTGGCCCAGGGCACGGCCAATATCATCACCGGCTTCTTCGGCGGCATGGGGGGCTGCGCGATGATCGGCCAGTCGATGATCAACGTGAAATCCGGTGGCCGGACCCGCATCGCCGGCATCGTCGCCGCGCTGCTGCTGCTCTGCTTCATCCTCTTCGCCTCGCCGCTGATCGAACAGATCCCGCTGGCGGCGCTGGTCGGGGTGATGTTCATGGTGGTGATCGGCACCTTCGCCTGGAACAGCTTCAAGATCCTGACCAAGGTGCCGCTGACCGATGCCGTGGTGATCGTGCTGGTGACCGTGATCACCGTGATGACCGACCTCGCCACCGCCGTGGTCGCCGGGGTCATCGTCTCGGCCCTGGCCTATGCCTGGAACAACGCCCGCCGGATCCATGCCACCACCCATGAGACCCCCGAGGGCGCCAAGGTCTACAAGATCAACGGTCCGCTGTTCTTCGGCTCGACCGACGGCTTCACCGAGCTGTTCCGCCCCGAGACCGATCCGGCACTGGTGATCGTCGACTTCGAGGGCTCGCGCGTGGTCGACCAGTCCGCCCTGCAGGCCATTGAAACCGTCGCCGCCAAGTACGAGGCCGAGGGCAAGACCCTCCAGCTGCGCCACCTCAGCCGCGATTGCCATCGCCTGCTGAAGAAGGCCGGGCACCTGATGGTCGACAGCTCGGACGACCCCGACTACGAGCTGGCGGTGGATTACAACGTCCGCACGGGCATTCTGGGCGGGCACTGATAGCCATTGCAGAGACGACAAGGGGCCGGGGCGGGAGATCGCACCGGCCCTTTTCACATCGTGACTGCCGGCGGGATGTGACGAAGGAGGGCGTTCTGCCCCTCCCGCCGCTGATTGGCGGCAAACGGAAAGGAAACGGGGGCCCTGCCCAGCCACCGCCGGGTACATACGGAAAGGTAGTGGGGGGCTCTGCCCCTTCCGTCGCCGGATGGCGACATATTGAAAAAGGGGCGGGGGGCTCTGCCCCCCCGCGCGTGCCGCGCTCCCCCCGGAGTATTTTCAGCCTGGTGATGGGACTTGCGCGCCACACCCGGCGGCAAGGTTGAGACCCGGCCGTCATGCCCAGGGGCGCTGTCACCTGCCTGTGACATGCTGACGGCAGGAGGGTCCCATGACGTTCATCGCAGACAAGGACGGGCGGATCGACCTGCCCGTCGACTTCGTGGCCGCGCTGCTGGCCGAGCAGTTCCCTGAGTGGCGGGACGAGAGCCTGCGACCGCTCCTTCCGGGCGGCTGGACCAACCGTGCCTTCCGGCTGGGCGAGACCAAGCTGCTGCGCTTTCCGACCGCACACCGCTACGGCGCATTGCCCGAGAGGGAACGGCGCTGGCTGCCGTTGCTGGCGCCGCAGCTGTCGCTGGCCATTCCCCGGGTCGTGGCACTTGGCACCCGGGGGCGTGGCTACCTGTGGTCGTGGCTGATCACCGAGTGGATCGAGGGCCAGCCCGTCTCGTGCCACACCGTACCCGATGCCGAGGCGCTGGCCCGGGACCTTGCCCGTTTCCTGCGTCAATTGCAGGCCATTGCGCCCCCCTCTGGCGTGCCACTGCCCCTGCCCGGCCCGGTGACCTTCCACCGTGGCGGCGACCTGGCGGTCTATGACGCCGAGACCCGGGCAGCCCTTGCCGCGCTCTCGGGACGGATCGACACCGGTGCGGGGGCCGCGCTCTGGGATCGCGCGCTCGCCGAGCGCTGGCAGGGGCGGCCGGTCTTCACCCATGGCGACCTGACGCCCGAGAACATGCTGGCCCGGGACGGGCGGCTGGTGGCTGTGATCGACTGGGGCAACCTGGCCTATGGCGACCCTGCCTGTGACCTGGTGATGACCTGGAGCCATTTCGACGGCACCGCCCGGGAGGTCTTCCGGGAGGCCCTGGACCAGCCCCCCGGAACCTGGGCGCGGGCCCGGGGCTGGGCCTTCTGGAAGGCCGCCAAGGTGCTTGCCGGACAGGATGGCAACCAGCGCGGCGCCGGGCAGGCGCTGGCGCTGATCGAGACCCTGCTGGCCGAGGACCGGAACCTTTAGGATCCGGCCCCCGATGCGCTGGCCCCAGACGCATCGCCCCCGACGCATCGCCCCAGAAAACGCCGGCCTAGGGCGCGAAGGCCTCCAGCGCGGTCACGTCGCCATGCTCCAGCGCGGCACGGGCAGCGACGATCCTGTCCTCGGGCCAGTGCCACCAGGCGAGGGTGAGCAGCCGGGCAATCGCCTCGGGCGCGAAACGAAGCCTGACCACCCGGGCGGGGTTGCCGGCGACCACGGCATAATCCGGCACCTCGCCGCGCACCACGGCGCCGGCACCGATGATTGCCCCATGGCCGATGCGCGCTCCCGGCAGCACCATGGCGCCGTGGCCCAGCCAGACATCATGGCCGACCACCGTATCGCGGCGGTCGGGCTGATACTCCTCGCTCGCGGTGCCATCGAAGACCGGGAAGGGATAGGTCGAGACCCCGGCCATGAGGTGATTGGCCGAGGAAGTGATGAAGTGCACCCCATGGGCGATCTGGCAGAAGCGGCCGATCCGCAGATGCTCTTTCGAGAAGGGGAAGAGATAGGGCGCGAGGCGACTGGCCCAATCCTCGGGAGGGTCGAAATCCGACGCATAAGTGTAATCCCCCACCTCGAAGTTCGGATGGGCGATCAGCGGTTTCAGCAGGACGGTGCCGGTGATCGGCGTGCCGTCGGGCATGGACAGGGGAAAGGCGCCGTCGGGCGCGGGAAGGGCGTGAGGCATGGAACCTCCTTCAAAACACGTGAGGATTTCAGGGTTTCAAAGGTGCTGGTCCATCGCTCCCTCCATTGGTTGCCGGCGCAGGCTAGCATGGTTCACGCCCTGGCGAAAGGCGCCCCGGGCCAGGCCGCCACGACGGCGCGTCAGCGCTGGCCCGGGCGGGACAGTGCAAAGACCTCGCGCACCGCCGCGTAGTCCCGGTACCCGAGCCGCGAGAGGCTCTGGGCGCGGGTCACGTCGAACTGGCCGTCGGTCAGGAAGCTGTCGTCGATATGCACGCCGGTGACCTCGCCGAGTACCATGGTGTTGTGCTGCCCCTTCAGCGCGATGATCTCGGTCACCCGGCATTCCAGCGCCGCCGGGCTGGCGGCCACGCGAGGGCAGTCGATGGTGCGGCACTCGGCCTTGTCGATTCCGGCGGCGGCGAATTCATCCTCGCCGGCGGCCAGCGGCGCCGAGCTGGCGTTCATCGCGTCGCGCAGATCGTAGGAGACGAGGTTGCAGCAGAAGACCCCAGTCTCGCGGATCTGGGCCACGCTGTCCTTGGCGCCATCGCGGTCGGGCTTGGCGCCGGTCGAGGCGAACATCACCTGCATCGGGCTGTCGGACACCGCGTTGAAGAAGGAATAGGGCGCCAGGTTGTCGCCCGCCGCACCCCGGGTGGAAATCCAGCCGATCGGGCGCGGCGCGACGATGGCCTTGAAGGGATTGTGTGGCAGCGGGTGGCCGGAGGCGGGCTCGTAAAACATAGCGTTATCCTTCGTCTGCAACGGTTTGCTGCGGACCCTATCCCGTGATAGGCCCGATGCCACCCGAAAATGACGAGATGGCGCCGATGTTCACTCTCACGCCCGAGACCACCGAGGACTGGTGGGAGGTCGAGGCCCTCTATGATCTCTGTTTCGCGCCCGGGCGCACGGCGCTGAGTTCCTACCGGCTGCGCGACGGCGTGGCACCGGTGGCCGAGCTGTGCCTGACCGCGCGGGACCGTGACGGCATCCTTGCGGGTGCGATTCGCTATTGGCCAATCCTGGCGGGCGGGCAGACGGCGCTTCTGCTGGGGCCCGTCGCGGTGCACCCGACGCGCCAGGCCGAGGGCATCGGCGGATTGCTGATCCGCGCCTCGCTGCACCGCGCCCGCGACGAGGGCTGGAGCCGTGTCATGCTGGTCGGGGATGCGCCCTACTACAGCCGCTTCGGCTTCGCGAAACTGTCCGATATCGTCATGCCTCCGCCCACCAACCCCGACCGCGTGCTGGGACTAGAGCTGCGCCCCGGCGCCTGGCAGGGCATCGCCGGTGAGGTCACCCGCGCGCAGTGAGCGGCGTCACCGGGCGGAACGGCCAGGAAGGTTACCGGGGCACTGCCCTCGGTCGCCGGATGGCGACAAATCAAAAGGTCACGGGGGTACTGCGCCCGTCTCCGTTGGAGACACCCCGGAGTATTTCCAGCCCCCGGATAGATGCAAGAGGCGCTTGTATCTATCCGAGGGCCATAAATACTGCGGGGGTGAATGACGCCTGAAAGGCGGCAGAGGGGGCAGCGCCCCCTTCCCCTCGGCCAGCACCGCCCCCATCTCTTGCCCAGACAGGAGGACAGGATGCCCAGCCAAGCCGACACCGAGACCGCTCCGCCGCAGCTGGAGCTGCCTCCCGCCCTGAGCGAGGAGATCGCCGCCCTGGCGCGGCTGCATCGCCGGGCCGGCGGGCCGGGCCTGCAGGTGATGACCCTGCTCGGAACACGCGCCGAAGGACTGCTGGACCGGCTGCCCGAGGGCGTGCGGGGTCGCCTGGACCGGGTCACGGAGGCGGCACTGAACGGCGCGATGAAGGCCGCGCAGGGATCACGGGGGCTGGTGAGGGATCAGCCCGACTGGCTGAACCGGGCGGTGACCGCAGCGCTTGGCGCGGCGGGCGGCTTGGGTGGCCTGCCCTCGGCCATGGCCGAACTGCCGGTAACCACCACGGTCCTGCTGCGTGCCATCCAGGGTGTCGCAGCGGAAGAGGGCTTCGACCCTGCCGAGCCCAATGTCCAGTTCGATTCGATCAAGGTCTTCGCCTCGGCCGGCCCGCTGGCCGAGGATGACGGGGCCGACGCCGCTTTCCTCGCGACCCGGCTGACCCTGACCGGCACCACGATGCAGGCGCTGATCGCGTCGGTGGCACCGCGCCTTGCCGCCGCTCTTGGTCAGAAGCTTGCCGCGCAGACCGTGCCGGTCCTCGGCGCCGCTGCCGGGGCCGCCGTGAATTATGCCTATACCAGCTACTACCAGGACATGGCGCGGGTGCATTTCCGCCTGCGCCGCCTCGCCATCGAGGAAGATCGCCGCCCCGAAGAGCTGATCGAGGCGCTGCGGGCCGAGCTTACGCGCAGGCCCCGGCGGGCGCGCTGACCCGGAACAGTCGCCCGGGCCCTCGCGCGGCAAGCCCCGCCTGCTGCATCATGTGCCAGGCCAGAACCTGGTTCGACGAGAACACGGGCAGGCCCACCTCCTCTTCGACCCGGTCGAGCAGGCCGATCGTCCGCAGGTTCGTGCACGACAGGAACAGCGCATCCACCCGCGCCTTGCGGGCCAGCTCCGCCGCAGCGAAAAGGATCGACCCGGCGTCGATCCGCACCACCATCGCCTCCTGCGGGACCGTGAAACAGCCGGTCACCGGCACCTCGAGCCCTTCGGCCCGCAGCACCTCGCAGAGTTTGTCCGAGACCGGCTGCGCGTAGGGAGACAGGATCCCCAGGCGGCGCACCCCCAGACGGGAACAGGCCTCAAGCAGCGCGCTGAGCGGGTTGCTGACCGCCCGCGTGCGCGCGGCAGAGCGCAGCAGCCCCTCGACCACCCCGACCCCAAGCGCTGCCGAGCCGGAGGTGCAGGCATAGCCCAGAGAGGCGAACTCGACCCCCGTCGGGAACAGGGACACCGCCTGCGAGAGGTGGTTGCGGATCTCTGTCAGATTGAACAGCGTCACCTCGTCCGCTGCCGGCACGCGGGTGACCAGAAGCTCGACATCCGGCGGCAGCAGGTCGCGGAAATCCCGCTCGACCGTCTCGTCGCTCTTGAGAACGACCAGACCGACCTGGGGCAGGCGCTGCTGGTCGAGGTGATAGGGAAAGACCTCGTTCATGAACCGACGATTGCCCGTTCTCTGCCCCCGGTCAACCATTCCGTGTGGATCGGGGCCAGACTGCGGGGCCAGGCTGCGGGAACAGACTGCGGGGCCAGACTGCGGGTCGTCCGAACCGCGCCCGCGGCCACCCTGCCCTAGTCGACCAGCGGCTGCGGGCGCAGCACCATGATGGTCGGACGGTCCGGCAGGCTGCGCAGCGACAGCTCGATCGCGCTGTCCTCGCGCAGTTCCACGTCGAAGGCGCTGCTGACCTCGTTCAGGAACCAGGTCAGGCTGGCCCCCGAGAACCAGTGCATCGGCAGCACCACCGAACTTTTCAGCCGCTCCACCACCCGTACCATCGAGGCCGTGTCCAGGGTCATCCCGCCATCCACCGGCACCATCACCACGTCGAGCCGCCCGATGGCCGCGTATTGCGCATCATTGGGTTCGTGGTGCAGGTGGCCCAGGTGGCCGATGCAGAGCCCGCCGACCTCGAAGATGAAGATGGAATTGCCGTTCGTCTCGACGCCGCCGGCGCCCGACCGGATGTCGGTCGAGATATTGCGCACCAGCATGTCGCCGACCTCGACCATGTGCGAGACCGGCTCCCCGTAGTGCTCGGACCAGCCCCTGAGGACATGGGGGATCTCGGGATCGGGGAAGTTGGTGAAATGGCTGGAATGAGCATGGTTCATCGTCACCACGTCCGGCACATAGTCGGCGCTGCCGATGAAGCCGGGATAGTCGGTGACCGCACCGATGCCGCCGGGCGACTGGATCAGAAAGGCCGAATGGGTCAGGTAGCTGATCCGCACCGTGTACTCCGGCAGCGGATCGCGGAAACTGGCCTTGCGGATGAACTGCGCCCCCGGCGTGGCATCGGCGATGGCGATGCAATGGCTGACCGGCACCTGGGCGCGGGCCGGCAGGCCCTGGACCAAGAGGGCGAAGAGGCAGGCGACAGTCAGGCGCAACATGGGCAGATCCTCCTGCGCGGAGGCTAGCACGGGCGGCCCGTTTTTCCGGGTCACGCCAGCGTGAGACGCGACTGCAGCGCCCCGACTGCCCGCGAAAGCGGCACCGCTGCCCCGCCATCTCCCGGCAAGACCGGCCCCCTGCCGCCGCGACAGGCGCAAATGCACCCACTCGCCCCGGCCGGAACTGGTCACAGCGGGGAACAGGAAGGGTACGGTGCCCATCTCATCACCAGGCTGAAAATACTCGCGGGGGTGAGGCGCAGCCGAGGGGGCGGCAGCCCCCTCCCCCCTTGGTCCGGGCACAGGCCGAGGACCCTTCGCACCACGCCTGACCCCGGCCCCGGAACTTAACCCCTGAACTCAGCCCCCGAACCCGGCCCTATCCGGCCTCGGTCCGTCCGCGCCTGTCCAGCCGAAGGGCGGCGTAAAGGACATGGGTCCGCCAGCGCCCGTTGATCTGCAGGTAGCTCTGCGCCACGCCCTCGTACTTGAAGCCGCAGCTTTCCAGCAGGGCGCGCGACGGGGTGTTCTCGGGCAGGCAGGCAGCCTCGATGCGGCTCAGGTCCATGCGGTGGAAGGCGTGATGCACGACGCCCTCGATGGCCTCGCGCATGTAACCCTGCCGCTTGTGGCGCTCGCCGATCCAGTAGCCCAGCGTCCCCGCCAGCGAGGGCCCGCGGCGGATGTTGTCCAGCGTGATCGCCCCGAGCAGGGCCCCGTCGCCCCGCCGTTCAAGAAACAGCGGCAGCGCGGTCCCGCCCGAGACAGAGCGCTGCGCCCAGTAGACACGGTTGGTGAAGCTGCGCCGGGTCAGGTGGTCGGCGGCCCAGGTCGGCTCCCACGGGGTCAGGAAGGCGCGGCTTTCGTCGCGCAGCTCGGTCCAGGCGCGAAAATCGGCATGGATCGGCGCCCGCAGGATCATCCGCTCCGTGTCGATCGCGACCTTGCGCCGGGACCTCAGCATCAGGCGGCGCGTCTGGCCTGCAGGCCGGCGAAGTCGGGTGCCGCTTCGACCGGGCCATAGAGCGCCAGGGCCATGGGGGCCCGCCGGGCCATCTCCTCGGCATGGACGCGGATGTCCTCCGAGGTCACCGCGTCGATCCGCTGCACCACTTCGTCGAGCCCGGGCACGCGGCCCCAGATCTCGACCATGCGCGCCAGCCGTTCGGCGCGCGACGAGGCGCCTTCGAGGCCCATCAGCAGGCCCGCCTTCATCTGGGCGCGGGCGCGGTCGATCTCGGCCATGGAAAGGCCCTCTCCGGCACGCGACATCTCGTCGAGGATCAGCCGCGACAGGTCGGCCACCTTGTCCGCCGAGGTGCCCGCATAGATCGTCGTCATGCCGCTGTCGGTATAGGCGCCCGCCGAGGCGAAGACGGTATAGCAGAGCCCGCGCTTCTCGCGCAGTTCCTGGAACAGCCGCGAGGACATGCCCCCGCCGAGCGCCGCCGCATAGATCTGCGCCGCATAGGCCCTGGGAGAGCGGTAATCCGGGCTTTCGAAGCCGAAGGTCACATGGGCCTGTTCCAGCGATTTCACCTGGCGGATCTCGCCGCCGACGAAACGGGCGGGCACCAGGTCTGGCTGGCCATGGGCGGCCATGTCGCCGAATAGCGCTTCTGCCTGGCGGACGATCTCGTCGTGATCCACCGCACCGGCCGCCGAAAGGATCATCTGGCCGGGGCCGTAGTGCTCGGCCACGAAGCCCGCCAGATCCTCGCGGGTGAAGGCACGCACCCGGTCCTCGGGGCCAAGGATCGTGCGACCGAGCGGCTGCTCGGGGTAGGCACGTTCCTGCAGCCAGTCGAAGATCACGTCATCGGGGGTGTCCAGCGCCTGGCCGATCTCCGACAGGATGACACCGCGCTCCATCTCGATCTCGGAGGGGTCGAAGACCGAACGGCGCAGGATATCGGCGATCACGTCCAGCGCCAGCGGCACGTCGGGTTGCAGCACGCGGGCGTAATAGGCCGTCACCTCGCGCGAGGTATAGGCGTTGATGTAGCCGCCCACGTCCTCGATCACCTCGGCGATCTGCAACGCGCTGCGGGTCTCGGTGCCCTTGAAGGCCATGTGTTCGAGAAAATGGGCGATGCCGTTCTGCTCGGGGCGTTCGTGGCGCCCGCCCGCCGACACCCAGATGCCGATCGAGGCTGATTGCAGCCCCGGCATATGTTCGGTGACGATACGGAAGCCGTTCGGCAGGGTCGTCAGGTTGACGCTCATGCGGATCTCTTTTCGCGGATCAGGTATTCGATGGCGGCGAGGTCGTCGGCGAGGCGTGTCACGCGCTCGTCACGCTCGAACAGGTCGGCCATGCGCGGCGGCAGGCCGGGGCGGATGTGGCTCGCCTCTTCCACCGCATCGGGGAACTTGGCCGGATGGGCTGTGGCGAGGCTGACCATCGGCACCGCAGGGTCGCGGACCTCGCGCGCCACCTTCACCGCCACGGCGGAATGGGGGCAGAGCAGCTCGGTGGTCAGGGTCTTCATCTCGGCGATGGTGGCCCGGGTCTCGTCCTCGGAGCAGCGGCCCGAGGTGAACAGCTCCTGAAGGTGCGACAGCGCCCCCTGCGGCAGGGTGAAGCCGCCCGCCTTCAGCTCGTCCATCAGCTGCGCCACGGCCGAGCCGTCCCGGTCGAGCGCGTCGAAGATCACCCGCTCGAAGTTCGAGCTGACCTGGATATCCATCGACGGCGAGATCGAGGGCACCACGCCGTCGGGCCGGTATTCGCCAGTGGTCAGGCAGCGGTGCAGGATGTCGTTCTGGTTCGTCGCCACCACCAGCTTGTCGATGGGCAGGCCCATCTTGCGGGCGATGTAGCCGGCGAAGATATCGCCGAAGTTGCCCGTCGGCACGGTGAAAGAGACCCTGCGGTCCGGCGCCCCGAGAGAGACGGCAGAGGTGAAGTAGTAGACCACCTGCGTCAGCACCCGGGCCCAGTTGATCGAGTTCACCCCGGCAAGGCCGACCTCGTCGCGGAACTCGAAGTCGTTGAACATGTCCTTCACGCGGGCCTGGCAGGCGTCGAAGTCGCCGTCCAGCGCGATGGCATGGACATTGCTGTCGGCCGGCGTGGTCATCTGGCGGCGCTGCACCTCGCTGACGCGGCCATGGGGGTAGAGGATGAAGACGTCCACGTTGTCGAGGCCCCGGAAGGCCTCGATCGCCGCGCTGCCGGTATCGCCCGAGGTGGCGCCGACGATGGTCACCCGGCGGCCGTTCTTGGCCAGCGCCGTCTGGAACAGCTGACCGATCAGCTGCATGGCGAAGTCCTTGAAGGCCAGGGTCGGGCCATGGAACAGCTCGAGCAGGAAGTGGTTCGGCTCCAGCTGCACCAGCGGAGCGCGCGCGGCATGGCCGAAGCCCTCGTAGGCGCGGGCAATGCAGCCGCGGAACTCATCCTCGGTGAAGGTGCCGCCCAGGAAGGGCCACATGATGCGGAAGGCGGTGTCCTCGTAGGAGAGGCCGTTCAGGGCGCGGATATCGTCGGCGCTGAGCACCGGGATCTCGGCGGGCACGTAAAGGCCGCCATCCCGGGCCAGCCCGGTCAGCATCGCGTCTTCGAAGCTCAGCTCGGGGGCCTGGCCCCGGGTCGATACGTATTTCACGTGGTCTCGCCTTCTGCCTGTTTGCGAATGCGATAAATCAGATAAGCGGTCATGACCAGCCATACGGCGGCCAGAGAGAGCCATGTGATCGCATATTCCAGGTGATCATTGGGGATTCCGGCGGTGCCGACCGGGGCGGGCAACAGGGCGCCACCGCCCGCAGGGCCATCACGGCGCACGATCAGCAGCGGCTCGGTGCCCAGCTCTGCCGCCAGTGCGGGAAGGTCGCGGGCGTAGAACAGGCCGGTGGACAGGTCGGGCGCCGGGGTGAAGCTGTCTACCTCGTCAGGCCAGACCAGGTTGCCCGAGATCGTCACCTCGCCCTCCGGCGCAGGCGGGATGGCCGCAGCCTGGGGCACGAAACCGCGCTCGACGATCAGGCGGCGGGCGCCGACCTCGAAGGCCTGTTCCAGGCGATAGCCCGCGCCCTGCCCCTCCAGCGCCGACTGGACGCGGACCGGGTTGCCGGTGAACCGGCCGGTGAGCGAGACGGCAAGGTAGCGGTCGGCCTCCGGGTCAGGCTGCGCGGGCAGCGCAACCGGGTCGGCGGCGATGCGCGCCTCGATCCGGGCGAGCACGCCGGTCTTCCACTCCAGCCGCCGGAATTGCCAGTTGGCCAGCGCCAGCAGGATCGCCACCCCGCCCAGGCCGAGCACCAGCGCCCCGATCAGTTTTCCGCGCATCTGCCACCTTTCAATTGCGAAAGGCGCGAGGTCTGCCCCCGCGCCCTTGGTTCGTACCAGCGGTGTGTTGGCACACACCCTACTCTTCCGGGCTGGCCGCGGCACCTGGCGTAGGGGGGGTGCAACCCACCGTCCGCCCGTGCCCGGCCCCGGATTTATTGGCCCCAGATGTAGATCGAGGCGAAGAGGAACAGCCAGACCACGTCGACGAAGTGCCAGTACCAGGCTGCGGCTTCGAAGCCGACATGGTTGTCGGGGGTGAAGTGGCCGGCCTGGGCGCGGATCATGCAGACCAGCAGGAAGATCGTCCCGATGATCACGTGGAACCCGTGGAAGCCCGTCGCCATGAAGAAGGTGGCGCCGTAGATGTTGCCCGAGAAGCCGAAGGCGGCGTGGCTGTATTCATAGGCCTGGAACACGGTGAAGATCGCCCCGAGCACCACGGCCAGCAGCAGGCCGTTGACGATGTCCTTGCGGTTGTTCTCATGCACCAGCGCGTGGTGCGCCCAGGTGCAGGCCGCGCCCGAGCAGAGCAGGATCAGCGTGTTGATCAGCGGCAGGTGCCAGGGGTCGAAGGTCTCGATCCCCGCCGGCGGCCAGACGCCGTCGACCGCCGGGCTTGCCGGCCCCATCGGGTACATCGCGTGCTTGAAGAAGGTCCAGAACCAGGCCGAGAAGAACATCACCTCGGACATGATGAACAGGATGAAGCCGTAGCGCAGGCCGATGCGCACGACGGGGGTGTGATCGCCCGCCTTGTTCTCGGCCACGGTATCCGCCCACCATCCGAACATGGTGTAGATGATCGCCAGGAAGCCCGCCAGGAACAGCCAGGGGCCGCTGTCGTGCATCCATTTCACCGCCCCGAAGAGCATGATGAAGGTGCCGACCGCCGCGATGAACGGGTACACCGACGGTGTCAGGATGTGGTAGTCGTGGTTCTTTGCATGTGCCATCGTTCTCTTCCCCGGCCAGAGGCCCTCAGTTCACGTCCATGTTGGTATCTGCCGCAGGAAGTGCGGCCTGTTCTTCCGCCGCCCGATAGCTCTCGGGCAGGTCGATTTCGTAGAAGGTATAGCCCAACGTGATCGTATGGACATACTTCGCATCGCGATCCTCGACAATCTCGGGATCGACGTAGAAGGTCACCGGCATCTGCACCGTCTCACCCGGCTCGAGCACCTGTTCGGTGAAGCAGAAGCAGTCGATCTTGGTGAAGAAGCCACCCGCCTCGTAGGGGGTGACGTTGTAGCTGGCCTGACCGGCGATCGGATGGTCGGTCGGGTTCGTGGCCTCGTAGAAGGCCAGGCCGGTCTCGCCGATCTTCAGCTCGACCTCGCGCTGCATGGGCTTGAACTGCCAGGGCATGTCGCGGTCGGTGGCGCTGTCGAAGCGGATCTTGATGGTCCGGTCCAGCACGATGTCCGAGGCCACTTCGGACGTCTGGGTCACGCCACCGAAGCCGGTCACCGCACAGAAGTAGTTGTAGGCCGGCACCGCCAGCCAGGCCAGCGCGCCCATGGTGACGATCACCCCGGCGGTCTGCATGACGGTCTTCTGTTTCGGATCCATGGCTCAGCCCTCCCCTGCCGGTGTGGCGGCGGAGGTGCCGGGCAGGTTGTCGGGGAACTGAAGGCTCTGGCTGGTGACCTTGACGAAGGTCAACAGGAAGATCAGCACCACGAAGGCCCCCAGCACCAGCCCGAGTCCCGTGTTCAGGCCCCGGCGCCGCCTGTGCAGCTCATGTTCACGGGTCAGCGGCATCTTACCAGCCTCCCAGTCCGTAGGGCTTCAGCAGCGCTTCGGCGAGGATCGCGGCGAAGTGCAGGAAGGTGTAGATCAGCGACAGCTTGAAGAAGCTGCGCTCGACCCGGTAGTTGTCGGCCTCGGCCATGACCTCGTCGCGGCGCCAGATGCGCAGGGCACCGATCACGAAGAGCGCGTTCAGCACCAGTGCGACGGCCATGTAGATAGGCCCGCCGATCGAGGTCAGCCCGGTGCCGAAGGCCACCGCGGCCAGAAGCACGGTATAGGCCAGGATGTGACGGCGGGTTGCGGGGCGGCCGTGGGTCACGGTCAGCATCGGCACGCCCGCATCGTCGTAGTCGGACCGCATGAACAGTGCCAGGGCCCAGAAATGCGGCGGCGTCCACATGAAGACCAGCAGGAACATAAGCACGGATTCAAGGCTGACACTGCCCGTCGCCACGGCCCAGCCGATCATCGGAGGGAAGGCCCCCGCCGCGCCACCGATAACGATGTTCTGCGGCGTCCAGCGCTTCAGCCACATGGTATAGACCACGGCGTAGAAGAAGATGGTAAAGGCCAGGAACAGACCCGTGAAGACATTGGCCGCAAGGGCCAGCATCACGCAGGAGAAGCCCGACAGCGCCAGGCCAAGCGCCAGCGCCTCGTCGCGACCGACCCGGCCCGAGGGGATCGGGCGGCCACGGGTGCGTTTCATCACCGCGTCGATATCGCTGTCGTACCACATGTTGAGCGCGCCCGAGGCACCGCCGCCGATGGCGATGAACAGGATCGCGCAGAAGGCTATGTAGGGATGCACCGGCACCGGCGCGGCCACCAGGCCGACCAGCGCGGTAAAGACGACCAGCGACATGACCCGCGGCTTCAGCAGGGCGATGTAATCGCCGAACGCGGCGTCGCCCCCGTCAGCTTGCGTCGTGATGCTTGCGTCGGTCATGAATGGTCACTCTTCGGAAGGGCCCCGCGCCCCGGAAATCCGGGGCGGGGCAGTCAGCATCGTATGCCGCGCGGTCGCGGCCGGTGGAGCAGGCCCAGGGGCCCGCGCTCACGCCGTCTGGCCTCAGGCCGAGGGCAGGTCGCGCAGCGGCACGAACTGGCCGGCTTCGGCGCAGGCGGCAAGCCAGGCGTCGTAGACCTCCTGGCTGACCACCTTGACGGTGATCGGCATGTAGGCGTGATCCTTGCCGCAAAGCTCGGAGCACTGGCCGAAGTAGACGCCTTCCTGCTCGGCAGAGAACCACAGCTGGGCGAAGCGGCCGGGCACTGCATCCTGCTTCACGCCGAAGGCGGGAATGGTCCAGGAGTGGATCACGTCGGCACCGGTCACGGTCATCACGACGGTCTTGTTGACCGGGACGATGACGGCGGTATCGGTGGCCAGCAGGTATTCGTCGTCGTTGTAGCCGTTCGCGGCCAGCTCTTCCTTGGGCAGCAGGAAGCCCTCGAAGGCAAGGTCTTCCTGGTCGGTGTACTCGTAACCCCAGTACCACTGGTAGCCGGTCACCTGGATGTGGACGTCACCCTCGGGGATGACCTGCTGCTTGAACAGCGTCGGCAGCGAGAAGGCCCCGATGAACATCAGGATCAGGATCGGCACGATGGTCCAGGCGACTTCCAGAGGCGAGTTGTGGGTGAACTTCGCCGGGGTCGGGTTGGACTTCTTGTTGAAGCGGAAGATGCAGACCAGCAGCAGCACGCAGACCAGGATCACGATGGCCGTGATGATGTAGAGCAGCATGTGGTCCAGCCACTGCAGGTCGCGCGCCAGCTCGGTCGAGGCCGACTGGAAGTCGATACCGCCCGAGTGGGGCTTGCCAATGGTCTCCAGCTCCTGCGCGAGGGCGGGCATGGCGGTGAAAGCGGCCGTCAGGGCCAGGAAAGGTTTCATCAGTCGCATCGTTCACCCTGATCGGTTGCGTGTCGCTCGCGGTCTTCGGCCCCCCTCCCCGCCCGGCCTCCCAACCGGGGAGGAACGCCCGATGGCCGCGGCGCTCCCGTTGTCTGTCGCTGCTTAAAACCATATTCTTGCGTTCACGACAATAATCGCTCTTGCGGCAAAGGGACGCTTTTTTTTGATCTGGATCAAAAATGTCGGTCCTCCCGGTGCGCTTGCACAACCGCCCGGCGCGGGCCAAGGTGCACCGCCAGTGCCGCACGCCCCGGGTGGCTACGTCCCGCCCGGCCCTTTCAGGAAAGGCCCCAGATGTCCGCCAGCGCCCCCGAGACCCCGTTCCGCCCCTTCGAGCAGATGCTTGACCAGGACCGCGCCCTGACCCTGCTGCGCGAGGCCGTGGCCGGGGCCGACGACGGAGAACTCTTTCTTGAACGCCGCCGCTCCGAGGTGCTGCATTTCGACGACGGGCGGATTCGCAACGCCGCTTACGATGCGTCAGAGGGATTCGGCCTGCGCGCCGTGCGAGGCGAAGTCGCAGGCTATGCCCATGCCACCGAGATTTCCGAAAGCGCCCTACAGCGCGCCGTGGCCACCGCCCGCCTTGCCGTCGGCGATGGCGGCGGCACCATGGCCCCGCCGCCCCGTGCCACCAACCGCCATCTCTACGAGGCGCTTGACCCGATCGCCGGGCATTCCTTCCCGGTGAAGGTCGACACCCTGCGCGAGATCGACGCCTTCTGCCGGGATCTGGACCCCCGGGTCGTGCAGGTCTCGGCCACCATCGCCGCCTCCTGCCAGGAGGTCTTCATCCTGCGCCCCGAGGGGCAGATCACGTCGGACATCCGCCCCATGACGCGCGTGAACGTCTCGGTCATCGTCGAGGGCGATGGCCAGCGCCAGACCGGCAGCGCCGGGGGCGGCGGGCGCATCGGGCTGGACGGGCTTCTGGATCCCGCCGACTGGCAGGCCAAGGCCCGCGAGGCGCTGCGCATCGCGCTGGTCAACCTCGAGGCAATCCCCGCCCCCGCCGGCCAGATGGACGTGGTCCTCGGCTCCGGCTGGTGCGGCGTCATGCTGCACGAGGCCGTGGGCCACGGGCTCGAGGGCGATTTCAACCGCAAGAACGCCTCGGCCTTCTCGGGACTGATCGGCCAGCAGGTCGCCGCCAAGGGCGTCACGGTGCTGGACGATGGCACCATCCCGGACCGGCGCGGCTCGATCTCGGTCGATGACGAGGGCACGCCCTCGGGGAAGAACGTGCTGATCGAGGACGGGGTCCTGGTCGGCTACATGCAGGACCGCCAGAACGCCCGCCTGATGGGGGTCGCGCCCACGGGCAACGGCCGCCGCGAAAGCTACGCCCATGTGCCGATGCCCCGGATGACCAACACCTACATGCTGGGCGGCAAGGCGACCCCCGAAGAGGTGGTCGGCGAGATGAGGGACGGCATCCACGCCGTCGGCTTCTCGGGCGGTCAGGTGGATATCACCAACGGCCAGTTCGTCTTCAACTGCACCGAGGCCTACCTGGTGAAGAACGGCCAGCGGGTGGCGCCGGTGAAGGGCGCGACGCTGATCGGCTCGGGGCCCGCGGCGATGAAGCAGATCCGGGCGCTCGGCAACGACATGGCGCTGGATCCGGGCATGGGCAACTGCGGCAAGAACGGCCAGTGGGTGCCCGTGGGTGTCGGCCAGCCGACCGTGCTGATCGGCGGGCTGACCGTCGGCGGCTCGTCGGTCTAGGTCAGGTCGTAGCGGCGCGCGATGGCCTTGTCGTCCTCGCGCCACGGCCTGAAGCTCATGGCACCGTAGTAGCCATGCCCCTCCGTATTGCTGCGCTGGATATAGGCCTCGATGGCGGGAAGGCCCGCCTGTTCGGCAGCGGCGAGGCTGGCGGCGAAGAGCCCCCGGCCCACGCCCTTGCGCGCCGCACGGGGCGAGACATGGGTGCCGATGATTCCCCAGCCTTCGGGCGTGTCATAGGGATTGCCCGCCTCAGCCCGCTTCAGGGATTGCAGGCCGAGGATCTCATCCCCCTCGACCGCGACGGAGCAGAGCAGACCGCCCGTTATATAGTGTGTCCGCACGAAGTCCGCGTCGGCGCGCGCAGTCCGCTTTCCGGCCGCGACCAGCTCTTGCAGCATCGCGCTGATGGCGGGCGCATCTTCCAGGGCGGCGGGACGGATCAGCATGGCGGTCTCCTTTTGCCTCGGGGTGCCATTGCAGCCCCCGGATGGCCAGAGCCTACGACCTTCGCAGGGGGCCCGCACCCCTTCACCCTTAATTAACCACCCGGCAGCTACATATGATTCCGCAAGCAGGCGGAGTCACGATGGTCGTGGATACACATCCTTCCACTCACCCCCCACTCCCACCCACCACGGAAGATGCGCGTCTGTCGTGGCTTCGTCTCTTGCGCTCGCGCCGTGTTGGTCCCAGCACCTTCTGGCGCATGCTTTCGGAACATGGATCCGCCGAGGCCGCGCTGGCCGCCCTGCCCGGGGTCGCCCGCGCCGCCGGTCTGGATCGCTATTCCCCCTGCCCCCTCGAGATCGCGCAGACGGAACTGGCCCGGGGCCGGGCCCTGGGCGCGCAGCTTCTGGCCCGGGGCGAAGCCGCCTACCCCCGGGCACTGGAGGATCTGGCCGACCCGCCGCCCCTGCTCTGGGCGCTTGGCCGGGTCGAGCTGCTTTCGACGCCCGGCGTCGCCATGGTCGGCGCCCGGACAGCCTCGTCCCTCGGGCTGCGGATGGCGCGCTCGCTGGCGGTCGACCTGGGCCGGGCCGGGCAGGTCGTGATCTCGGGCCTGGCGCGGGGCATCGACACCGCCGCCCATGAGGCCGCGCTGGACACCGGCACCGTCGCCGTGATGGCCGGCGGCGTCGACCAGATCTACCCGCCCGAGAACCGAGCGCTGGCCGAGGACATCGCGCGGACGGGCCTCAGGATCTCGGAACAGCCGATCGGCGTCACGCCGACCGCACGGCACTTTCCGCTGCGCAACCGGCTGATCTCGGGGCTGTCCCGCGCAGTGATCGTGGTCGAGGCGGCGGCGAAGTCGGGCACGCTGATCACCGCACGCCACGCGCTGGACCAGGGCCGCGATGTGCTGGCGGTGCCGGGCCACCCCTTCGATCCGCGCGCCTCGGGCTGCAACATGCTGCTGCGCGACGGCGCCGTTCTCGTGCGCGGGGCCCGCGACGTGCTTGAGGCGCTGGACCTGCCCGACCAGGCAGAGGCCCGCACCACGGCCCCCTCGCGCCCCCCTGTACCGCTCGATGCTCCGTCGCCGGGCAAGGTGAGGGGCCGCAGCCCCCTGCGCGACGTGGCGCGGCTGCATCAGATGATCCTCGACCGGCTGGGCGCCGCGCCGCTGGCGGAAGACGCGTTGATCCGCGACATCGACGCCGCGCCGCATCTTGTCAGCCCTGCCCTGACCGACCTCGAACTGGAGGGGCGGATCGAACGGCAACCGGGTGGGCTTATCTCGCGGGCATCCTGAGGCCTCGCGCCGCAGCGCAGCACGGGGTCGGGCAAGCCTCCATTGACAATGCCCCTGCCGACCCCACATGTTCCGCCGCCAAGGCCTGCTCTCAGAGTCGCGCCGTCCAGCGAAAGGAACACGCATGCCCGTCGTCGTCGTCGAATCCCCGGCCAAGGCCAAGACAATCAACAAGTATCTGGGATCCGACTACACCGTTCTTGCGTCCTACGGTCACGTCCGCGACCTGCCCCCCAAGGATGGCTCGGTCGATCCCGAGCGGGATTTCGAGATGCTCTGGGAGATCGCCAGCGACAGCAAGAAGCACGTCAAGGCCATCGCCGACGCGCTGAAGGACGACAATGCGCTGATCCTCGCCACCGACCCCGATCGCGAGGGAGAGGCGATTTCCTGGCACCTGGAAGAGGCGCTGCGCAACCGCAAGGCGCTGAAGAAGGACACGCCGGTCAGCCGCGTGGTCTTCAACGCCATTACGAAGACCGCCGTCACCGAGGCGATGAAGAACCCCCGCCAGGTCGACGGGGACCTGGTGCATGCCTACCTCGCCCGCCGGGCGCTGGACTACCTGGTGGGCTTCAACCTCTCGCCCGTGCTGTGGCGCAAGCTGCCCGGCGCCAAGTCGGCCGGCCGGGTGCAATCGGTCTGCCTGCGTCTGATCGTCGAGCGCGAGATGGAGATCGAGGCCTTCCGCCCGCGTGAATACTGGTCGGTGAAGGCCATCCTCACCACGCCGCGCGGCCAGGAATACGAGGCCCGCCTGACGGTGCTGGCCGGCGACAAGCTGGACAAGTACTCGATCGAGAACGCCACCCAGGCCGAGATGGCGGTGCAGGCGATCACCTCGCGCGACCTGACCGTGACCTCGGTCGAGGCCAAGCCGGCCTCGCGCAACCCCTCTCCGCCCTTCATGACCTCGACCCTGCAGCAGGAAGCCAGCCGCAAGTTCGGCATGGGCGCGCGCCAGACGATGAACGCGGCGCAGCGGCTCTACGAGGCCGGGCATATCACCTACATGCGGACCGACGGTATCGACATGGCCCCCGAGGCCGTGACTGCCTGCCGAGAGGCCATCGCCGACCGTTTCGGCAAGGACTACGTGCCCTCCAGCCCCCGGGTCTACAAGAACAAGGCCAAGAACGCCCAGGAAGCGCACGAGTGCATCCGTCCGACGGACATGACCAAGGATGCCGCGGCGCTCGGCCTCTCCGACGACCAGCGCAAGCTCTATGACCTGATCTGGAAGCGCACGCTGGCCTGCCAGATGGAAGGCGCCCGGATGGAGCGCACCACGGTCGAGATCGGCAGCCGCGACGGCCAGGTCGGTCTGCGCGCCACCGGCCAGGTGGTGCTGTTCGACGGTTTCCTGAAAATTTACGAAGAGGGCCGCGACGATGTCGTCGATGACGACGACAACCGCCTGCCCCAGATCAGCCAGGGCGAAAAGGCCGAGAAGAAGAAGATCACCCCGGATCAGCATTTCACCCAGCCGCCGCCCCGCTACACCGAGGCGACGCTGGTCAAGCGCATGGAAGAACTGGGCATCGGGCGTCCCTCGACCTATGCCAGCATCGTCACCACGATCCAGGATCGCGGCTACGTGGTGAAGGACAAGAACCGCCTCATCCCCGAGGACAAGGGACGCCTGGTGATCGCCTTCCTGTCCAACTATTTCAAGAAATACGTCGAGTACGATTTCACCGCGGACCTGGAAGAGGAACTCGACGACGTTTCCGCCGGGGACCGCGACTACAAGGATGTGCTGGGCCGCTTCTGGCGCGATTTCTCGGCAGCGATTGCCGAGACCAGCGAGCTGCGCATCACCGAGGTGCTCGACAAGATCAACGAGGTTCTTGAGCCGCATCTTTTCCCGCCGCTGCCCGATGGCGGCGATCCGCGCCTCTGCCCGAACTGCGGCGCCGGGCGGCTTTCGATGCGCACCGCGCGCTCGGGCGGCGCCTTCATCGGCTGCTCGAACTACCCCGAGTGCCGCTACACCCGTCCCTTCGGCCCCCCGAACCCCGAGGCCGAGGCCAGCGCCATCCCCCCCGAGGGCAAGCTTCTGGGCAAGGATGCGGGCGACGAGATCCGCATCTTCAAGGGTCGCTTCGGCCCCTATGTCCAGCGTGGAGAGGCCACCGCCGAGCAGCCCAAGCCGCCGCGCCAGTCGGTGCCCAAGGAATGGACCCCCGAGGACCTGGAACTGGATCAGGCCGTCAAGCTGCTGGAACTGCCGCGCCTTCTGGGGCCGCACCCCGAGGATGGCGTCAACGTCTGGGCCAATATCGGGCGCTACGGCCCCTACCTGAAGCACGCCGAGAGCACCTCGGACCGGGGCGGCACCAATGCCAACCTCGAGGGGCTTGACGAGGTCTGGACCGTGGGCATGAACCGCGCCGTGCAGCTGCTGGCCGAGAAGGTCGCCGCCCGCAAGGGCCGCAACACCGCCAAGGTGCTGAAGGAGCTGGGCGAGCACCCCGAGGCCGGCGGCCCGGTGCAGCTGATGGAGGGCCGCTACGGGCCCTACGTGAAGTGGGAAAAGATCAACGCCACGCTGGCCGATGCCGACGATCCCGAGGATCTGAGCATGGCGCGCGCGGTCGAGCTGATCGCCGAGCGCGCCGCGAAGTCCGGCAAGAAGGTCGCGGCCAAGAAGAAGGCCCCGGCCAAGAAGGCCGCTCCGAAGAAGGCCGCCACCAAGGCGACCACTGCCAAGGCGACGACAAAGAAGGCTCCGGCGAAGAAGAAGGCGCCTGCGAAGAAGGCCGCTGACGCCGGTGAATGATCCCCTGGCGGGGCCCGACTGTGGCCCCGCCGCCGCCATCACGGGCGCATGATCACATGTGATTGGCTCCCGGCCGCGATCCATCCGACCTCTGCCTGCGACCCGACGCAGCCAAGGAGCGGATGACGTGACCAGACCCCCAGCCAAATCGAGCCCCCTCGGGCAACATGCCCCCGACCTGCCCAAAATCGCCCCGCCCAAAATCGCCCCGCCCAGCATCGTCCCGCCCTGCACCCGGCGCCGTTTCCTGATCGCCGCCGGTGCCGCAGGGCTGGCCCCCGGTGCCGCCCTGGCCCAGCAGGTGCCGGCGGATCCGCCACCGCTGATCCCCGCCCCCGTGCTGCCCCCCGCACGGCGGAACATCTCGAGCTTCGCCAGCCAGGACTGGCGCGACCACTTCGAGCGGCTCGACCGGGTCTCGATCGTCTGCGACACCACCTCGCGCGCGCTGCACTACTGGAACGAGGACGGCAGCGACTACCGGATCTATCCGACCTCGGTGCCCGCCTCCGAAGAGCTGACCAAGCGCGGCTACACCAAGGTGGTGCGCAAGCGGGTCGGCCCGGACTGGACCCCGACCGCCTCGATGGTCGAGCGCAACCCCGAACTGCGCTACATGCCCCCCGGGCCGAACAACCCGCTGGGCACCCATGCCATGTACCTCTCGTGGCCCGCCTACCTGATCCATGGCACCCATGACACGCGCAAGATCGGCCGTCCCAGCTCGGATGGCTGCATCGGGCTCTACAACTTTGCCATCGAAGAGCTTTTCGCCCTCACCCCGGTAGGCGCGCAGGTCCGTATCATCTGATGCCGCGCTGCGGCCACACCTTGCCGCAGCGCGGCAAGGTCCCGTACCTTTGTTAACCCTTCGTTCATCAGTTCATTTGACAGGGCCTCTGACGGACGCCATGACAGGGGGAATGAATTCTGAGGAGGATGTCCATGAAGAAGGTATATGGCTCTGCCGCCGAGGCACTTGACGGGCTGCTGACCGACGGCATGCTGATCGCCGCGGGGGGCTTCGGCATCTGCGGCATACCCGAGCTGCTGCTGCAGGCAATCAAGGACGCCGGCACGAAGGACCTGACCTTCGCCTCCAACAATGCCGGTGTGGACGACTTCGGCATCGGCATCCTGTTGCAGACCCGGCAGGTGAAGAAGATGATCAGCTCCTACGTGGGAGAGAATGCCGAGTTCATGCGGCAGTACCTCTCGGGCGAGCTTGAGCTGGAGTTCAACCCGCAGGGCACCCTGGCCGAGCGGATGCGGGCCGGCGGCTGCGGCATTCCCGGCTTCTACACCCGTACCGGCGTCGGCACTCAGATCGCAGAGGGCAAGGAACACAAGGAGTTCCGCGGCGAGACCTACATCATGGAGGAAGGCATCTTCGCCGACCTGTCCATCGTGAAGGCCTGGAAGGCGGACACGACCGGCAACGCGGTCTTCCGCAAGACCGCGCGCAACTTCAACCCGCCCGCCGCCATGTGCGGCAAGGTCTGCGTGATGGAGGTCGAGGAGATCGTCGAACCTGGCGAGCTGGATCCCGACACCATCCACCTGCCCGGCATCTACGTGCATCGCCTGATCCAGGGCACGCACGAGAAGCGGATCGAAAAAGTCACCACACGACCGGCGGCCTGACAGGGCCGCCCAGCCTGCACCGAAAGACCCTGATGACGATGGACGCCGAAAACCGCGCCGCCCTGCAGCCCCTCAGCCATGCGGAAGCCTTCGAGACTCTCAGCGGCTCCCGCATCTCGATGGTGCTTACCGATCCGGCGCTGCCGGACAATCCCATCGTCTACGTGAACCGGGCCTTCGAGGAGGTGACGGGCTACATGTCCGGCATGGCCATCGGGCGCAACTGCCGCTTCCTGCAGGGCGAGAACACCGACCCCGATGACATCAAGCGCCTGCGCGAGGCGCTGGACCGGGAAGAGGACTGCACCGTCGACCTGGTGAACTACCGCGCCGACGGCTCGGAATTCATCAACCGGCTGATGATGACTCCGATCCGCTCGGAGGACGGCAGCCTGCGCTACTTCCTCGGGATGCAGAAGCCGCTGGCCGAGGTCGAGGACCTGCTGTCGCCGAATGCGGTACGCCACGCCATGCGCGAGGTGCAGCACCGGGTGAAGAACCACCTGTCGATGGTCATCTCGCTGACACGGATGTACGGCCGGGGTGCCGGCGATGCGCGGGGCCAGTTCAGCCAGCTGGCGCGGCGGATCGAAAGCCTACAGGTGCTCTACCAGGAGCTGTCGAACCCCGAGCGGCGGCGCAACATGGATACGGTCTCTCTCGGGGCCTATTTCTCGCGGCTGGCGGCGGCGACGCAATCGCTGGACGGGCGCTCCGGGCTGACCGTCAACGTCGACATCGAAGAGGCCGAGGCAAGATCCGATACCGCCGTTCATCTGGGCATGATCGTCTCGGAGGTGCTGACCAATGCCCTGCAACATGCCTTCGTCGGGCGCGAGACCGGGCGGATTGATCTTTCGGTGCGCCGCCTGCCGGGCCAGTCGCTGCGGATCACCGTTGCCGATGACGGTCTCGGCATGCCTGAGGGCGTCGAGTGGCCGGACCGGACGTCGGTCGGCGGGTCGGTCATCGCGGGGCTGATCCGGCAGCTGAACGGCACATTGAACGTGAACACGGGTGCCACGGGCACCGTGGTGACGCTGGACCTGTCCGGCGTGACCGACGCAACATAGGTCAAAGAGGAGGACAGCGATGCCCAGTGACATCAAGGCCACTGATACCAAGGCCAGTGATACCAAGGGGTGGGATCGCAATCAGATGGCAGCCCGCGCCGCCGAGGAGCTGGAAGACGGCATGTACGTGAACCTCGGGATCGGCATCCCGACGCTGGTGGCAAACTACACCGGCGACAAGGACATCACGCTGCAGTCGGAAAACGGCATGCTGGGCATGGGCCCCTTCCCCTACGAGGGGGACGAGGATCCCGATCTGATCAACGCGGGCAAGCAGACCATCACCGAGCTGCCGAAGACCTCGTATTTCGACAGTGCCACCAGCTTCGGCATGATCCGCGGTGGCAAGATTGCCGCGGCGATCCTTGGCGCGATGGAGGTGGCCGAGAACGGCGACCTGGCGAACTGGATGATCCCCGGCAAGCTGGTCAAGGGCATGGGCGGCGCCATGGACCTGGTGGCCGGCGTCGGCCGCGTCATCGTGGTGATGGACCACCAGAACAAGCACGGCGAAAGCAAGGTTCTGAAGGCCTGCACCCTGCCGCTGACCGGGGCCGGCGTGGTCGACCGCATCATCACCAACCTCGGCGTGCTGGACGTGGTCGAAGGCGGCCTGAAGCTGGTCGAACTGGCCGATGGCGTGACCGAGGACGAGCTCCGCGCCGCCACCGAGGCGACGATCCTCTGAGCCGCCTCAGGGCAGGTGAAAGACACAGCCGTCCGAGATCAGCTCGGGCGGCGTGATGCAGAGGCCGCGCGCCACGGCGAAGGCGGCCAGCACCTTGGGCACATAGTCCCGCGTCTCGGCGAAATCCGGGACACCCTCGTGCAGCGCCAGCTGCGTCTCTCCCGCATTGTAGCCCGCCAGGGCCAGGATCGGATCGCCCTCGAACCGCGCCAGCAGCGCGCCGAGGAAAGCGGTGCCACCGGCGATGCTCTGATCGGCGTCGAATGGATCCTCGACGCCGTAGCGCCGCGCCGTGTCGGGCATCAGCTGCATCAGCCCCTGTGCCCCCGCCCCGCTGACCGCATCCGTGCGCCCCGAGGATTCGACGGCGATCACCGCAAGGATCAGTGCCGGAGAGACGCCGCTGCCGACCGAATGCACGAGGATCGAGGCCTGGTGTGCCCGCGCGATCCGCACCATCTCCGCCAGCCGGGGGGCCGGCACCTGCTGGCCCGGCGGCGCGCCGGAAAGCGCCCTCATTGCCAGGTCCAGCCGCCCGGGGCCCGAGGCCGCGCTTTCGGGCGGGATCGCCTGCCAGAACCAGCCGTAGCGCCCGGGGGCCGCGGGCACAGCCGCCGCAGGCGAGGCCGAAGATGACGAGGGTGCAGGCGGCGCGGGCTGGTCCTGCGGGGCGATCTGCACCGTGATGCGCCGGTTGCTGCCCGGCGCGGGCGGACGGACGGTCTTGAAGGTGAAGTCGGCAAAGGGGGGCGGTTGCTGGCCAAGCACCGGCCCCGGCGCCAGCAGCAGCCCCAGGCAGATCCGGGTCGCAATCCCGCCTGCGCGACGCCCGCGCGCCCACGCGCGGCGGAAGGCCATGAGAGGGCATTGCCTCATCCGCGAGTCACGGGCACTTGCCCTGTCAGCGGAAGATTCTCTTGCATGTTTCACCCCCGATTCCGGTTCCATGCCGCCCCGTTTCCGGCCCGCCTGCCCCCATATTCCAGCGGTCAAAAACAATAATTCCGCCCCGGATCAATATTTTTTACCGTTTCTTTTCAGGGCGTTGATGGGGCACCTCCCCAAGATGTGAACAAACTCTTTTTTCGCTGCAAAGGTGCCCAAATCCTGCCCGAATCCAAGAGCTATAAATGCCCAGTGCCGCAGAGATGGTGACCCACGAGAGAGAGCAACGGGCCACACCAAACATCGAAGCGAACCACTCTGAAACCCATGTGATCCTTTGGAGGGACAAGACCATGATCAACTTCATCAAGAACTTCCGCAAGAACGAATCCGGCGCCGTGACCGTTGACTGGGTCGTGCTGACCGCAGCCATCGTTGCCCTGGGCGGCGCAGCCTACACCGCCATCTCCGGCGGCGCGGCCGACCTGACCGCAGACACCGCGAAGATGATGTCCGACGCGACCGTCACCGACGGCAACACCTCGAACTAAGTTCTGACGACTTTGTCTTGAGTTGTCGGAAGGCCGCGTCTTTCACTAGGCGCGGCCTTTCGTCAATATGGGGCAAGGTTGCTCAGGCGGCATCTCGGGGAACCAGAAGGATATTGTGCATGACGATGAGGTACACAATTCCGTCCCTACGCCGCTTCCTGCGGCGCGAAGAAGGCGCCGTCACCGTCGACTGGGTCGTCCTGGTGGCCATGGTGATCGCGCTCTGCATGTTCATCTACACCGCCATGGCCGACAGCACATTGGCATTGGGTGACCGTACGGCGGACTTCATGAGCGAGAAGACCTTCGACTGAAGGGTCTCGTCAGCAACGTGATAACTCCCTGATTTGGTCACATTCCTGCGGGATGATCCCGTCAGGGGGACAATAGCCGCCCTTCGCGACGCCCCCGTGCGCTGCGGACAGCGGAGCAGGTATGAGGTGTACACATGCGAGTCGTGTTCGGTTTGGTGCTGATTGTTGGCCTCGCCCTGGCGGGAAGCGCAGCCTATCTGTTCAATCAAAATCAGGCGGACTGGCAGCGTCGTGTCGCAGCGGCCCAGCAGCAGGCCGCCCCGGCGGTCGAAACCGTGCCGGTCTACGTGGCAGCCCGCCAGCTGGCCTATGGCGAGACGCTGCTGCCCTCGGACGTGCGCCAGATCGAGTGGCCGCGCTCTGCCCTGCCGGAGGGTATCTTCACCAAGGAAGACGCGCTGTTCCCAAACGACAACGCCGCCCCTCGCCATGTCCTGCGCGGCATGGAAAAGGGTGAGGCCCTGCTGAAGATCAAGGTGACAGAGCCCGGCATCGACGCCGGCCTGACCGCACGGCTGCAGCGTGGCATGCGGGCCTTCGCGATCTCGGTCGACGTGGCAACCGGCGTGTCGGGCTTCCTGCGTCCCGGCGACCGGGTCGATGTCTACTGGACCGGCCGCGTCGACGGCATGATGGGCGATTTCACCAAGCTGATCGAAAGCGGTGTCGAGTTGATCGCCATCGACCAGACCGCCAACAGCGACCTGGCCGGCACCACCATTGCCCGCACCGTGACCGTTGCCATCAATCCCCAGCAGGTCGCCACCCTGGCTCAGGCCCAGTCGACCGGCCGCCTTTCGCTGGCGCTTGTCGGCTATGGCGACGATACCGTGGCCGAGGCGATCGAGGTCGACCAGCGTAGCCTCCTGGGCATTCCCGTCGCCCAGCCCGAGGAGGTACAGCGTGCGCCCGACCCGGCTGACCGGGTCTGCACGATCCGCAACCGCCGCGGTTCGGAGGTGGTCGAGATCCCGATCCCCTGCACCGACTGACCTGCCCCCCCTCAAGCGATCCCAGCACGGGCGGCCCCTTTCGGGTCGCCCTTTCGCCTCTGCATACCCCACCCGGGGGGTGGTCTTGTTGCCCGTTATCCACATGCGTTCCAGCGCGGAAATCATTGATTATTGCATGAAAAGCCGAATTGACGCAGGATGACGGCAAGTACCGGGCACAGATCCGGGCCAGAGCAGTGATCCGAGAGGCAGATCACAATGACAATTGACCGTTTTATCAAGGCAGCCCTGTTGGGTGCCGCGGCGCTGGCGTTCCAGCCGCCGACTGCCGTTCTGGCCAATACCCTGCGGGTACTGAACCAGACCGCCGAATCGCAGCTCAGCGTGTCGATGAACCGCGCCGTGGTGGTCGAAAGCGACGTGCCCTTTGCCGAACTCTCCATCGCCAACCCGGCCATCGCCGACATTTCCTCGCTGTCGGACCGGTCGATCTACGTGCTGGGCAAGAGCCCCGGCACCACCACGCTGACCCTGCTGGACGCGGCCGGTCAGCTGATCACCAACGTCGACGTGATCGTCTCGGCCGATGTGACCGAGTTCAAGGCTCGGCTGAAGCAGATCCTGCCCGGCGAGCCGGTCGAGGTCCGCACCGCCAATGACGGCATCGTGCTGTCGGGCGTCGTCTCTTCGGCGCAGAAGGTGCAGCGCGCCATGGACCTGGCCGAACGCTATGCGCCGGGCCGGGTATCGAACCTGATGTCGGTCGGCGGCACCCAGCAGGTCATGCTGAAGGTGCGCTTCGCAGAGATGCAGCGCTCTGTCACCAAGTCGCTTTCCGCCTCGCTTGGCCTCAGCGGCTCGGCGTTCGGCGGCGGTGTCGGGCTGGAAGGCGGCACCTCGCGCGGGGCCAACAGCGGCGGACAGGGCACCATGCTGTCAGGCAGCCTGCCCAGCTCCAACACCAACACCGGCGCAATCCTGCTGGGCTTCGACGTCGGATCGGTCGAGGTCGGCATGTTGCTGGAAGCCCTTGAGTCCAAGGGCGTCGTGCGCACCCTTGCCGAACCCAACCTGACCGCCCTGTCGGGCCAGGAGGCCAAGTTCCTCGCGGGCGGCGAGTATCCTGTGCCCGTCGCGCAGGACGACACTTCGGTCAGCGTCGAGTTCAAGCCCTTCGGTGTCGAGCTGGGCTTCATTCCGCGGGTCGTCGACAGCGACGTGATCAACCTCGAGCTGCGCGCCGCGGTCTCGGCCATCGACAGTTCGAACGGCTTCGAGATGAACGGCTTCCGCATCGACGCCTTCTCGCGGCGCGAGGCCTCGACCACCGTCGAGATGCGCGACGGCGAGAGCTTCGCGATAGCCGGCCTGCTGCAGGATGATTTCACCGACAGTTCCAGCCAGTTGCCCTGGCTGGGCGACATCCCGATCCTGGGCGCGCTGTTCCGCAGCGCCGAATATCAGCGTTCGCAGTCCGAGCTGGTGATCATTATCACGGCTCATCTCGTCTCGCCCACCCGCGGCGAAGCCCTTGCCCTGCCGACCGACCGCGTCAAGCCCCCGTCCGAGAAGGATCTGTTCCTGTTCGGCAATGTCGCGAAGGAACAGGGCAGCCGCCTTGCCGGTGGCGCCGGAGAAGTGGCGCGGCAGGACTTCAGCGGCTCCTATGGCTATGTGATGGAGTGACCGCGGCGATGTTCAGACAGCTTCCCGCCCTTCTGGCCCTCGGTGCGTTCGGCGGCCTCTCGGCCTGCGCAACGGACGGCTATTCGCCCTTCACCCGCGAGGCGGGTGCCCTGGTCGACAGCGGCGACTTCGGCAATGCGACGATGAACAACCAGCTGGTGCAGACCGGGCGCCGCTCCTACGTCGAGAACCTGAACGAGCGCTTTTCGGCAGAGGTCCCCAGCACGATCAACTTCGCCTTCAATTCCTGGGCTCTGGACGGCGCTGCGGTGGCCGTGCTGCGTCGCCAGGCCAGCTGGATCCAGCAGTTCCCCGAGGTGCGTTTCCGCGTCTACGGCCATACCGACCTTGTCGGCTCGGACGCCTACAACAAGCGGCTCGGCCTGCGCCGGGCCCAGGCTGCGGTGAACTTCCTCGTCGCCCAGGGCATCAGCCGGGACCGTCTCGAGGCCGTCGCCTCGTTCGGCGAGACCCAGCCGTTGGTCTACAGCCAGGGCCCGGAACGCGAGAACCGCCGCACGGTGACGGAGGTGACCGGCTTCGTGCAGCGCCACCCCAACATCCTGGATGGCAAATACGCGGCGATCATCTATCGCGACTACGTGGCAAGCGCGGTTGCCCCCTCAACCCTCAGTGGCGGCGCCCTGGCAGGCACTTCCGCAGGCGGCGAATGACCGGCTGAAGCGGAAAAAGGGCGCCTCTCGGCGGCACTTGGGCGCGATTGCGTCGGGAAGAGGCCGGTTTTCGATCCGGGCGTGCAAAACAGCCGGATTTCCCTTATTTTGCTGACCTCAAGGCGTTTCGTATCTGACGACGAATCCGCAACAATTCGTTTTTTTGGCCGTATTGTCGCCTAAGTTGACCCCCAGGTTACATCCTGGATCACTGCGGAGGACATGAGTCGTCCCGGGGCCGCCAGGGACAAGCGTTCGCCTCAAGGCGGACAGGCCACCGGGCCGCAGTGGAGTGAGAGGTAGTGAGGCCATGACGGCATCTGCGACATTACAGGCTGATCCCAGCCCGATCGTGGCATGCACGATCCGGAGAGAACCCGACGGGTTCGAACTCCTGATCGAGGACATGGAAGCGGCCATGGGGGACAAGTGGGGCGATCTCGGTTTTGCCGAGGCCCTGATGTTCTTCAACCAGCCCGAGGCCGAGACCCTCGAGTTCATCGCCATGGCCATCGACGCCGAGGACGAGGAAAACCTGGTTCTGCTGGGCGAGGTGATCACCCATGCGCGTGCCCAGGGGATCAAGGTGATCCTGATCGCCGAAGATGTCAGCCCCGCCGCGCTGCACCAGCTGCTGCGCAAGGGCGCGGATGAATTCGTCCCCTACCCCCTGCCCGAGAACGAGCTGGCCGCCGCGATCAGCCGGATCCAGCAACCGGCCCCCGAACCCGAGCACGACAGCGACCGTCACGTCGCGGCGCGCCCCGGCGGCGGCAAGGGCGACCGCAACGGCGCCGTGCTGGTCTGCCACGGCCTGGCCGGCGGCACCGGTGCGACGACCCTGGCGGTGAACCTGGCCTATGAACTGGCCCAGGGCGCCCCCCGCCCAAGCCGGCGTGGCAAACGCAAGGCCGAGGCCCCGCCTCCGCCGAAGGTCTGCCTGCTGGATCTGGACCTGCAATATGGCTCGGTCGCCACCTATCTGGACCTGCCCCGCCGCGAAGCGGTCTACGAACTGCTGTCGGACACCGAGGCCATGGACGCCGATGTGTTCAAGCAGGCGCTCATGGGCTTCGAGGAACAGATTTCGGTACTGACCGCCCCGACCGAGATGCTGCCGCTGGACCTGGTCAGCCAGCAGGACATCCAGCGCATCATCGAGATGGCGCGCTCGCATTTCGATTTCGTCGTCATCGACATGCCGAAGACCATCGTTCAGTGGACGGAAACCGTTTTGAACGAAGCTCAGGTCTACTTCGCCATGATCGAGATGGACATGCGCTCGGCCCAGAACATCCAGCGCCTCAAGCGCGCCCTGCAAGCCGAGGAACTGCCGGTCGAAAAGCTGCGCTATGCGATGAACCGGGCGCCGAAGTTCACCGACCTGACCGCGCGCCAGCGGGTCAAGCGGCTGGCCGAGACGCTGGACATCGCGATCGACCTGCATTTCCCCGACGGTGGCCGCCAGGTGACCCAGGGGGCCGACCATGGCGTGCCGCTAGGCTCGGCCGCCCCCAAGAACCCGCTCCGCAAGGAGATCCAGAAGCTGGCACATTCGCTGCTGGAACTGGACTACGCGGTAGAGGCCGCCGAGGCCTGAGAGCCAGAGGTCCGACAAGCAAGGAACGCCTATGTTTTCGCGCTACAAGAAAGACACTGCCCCAAGCCCCGCAACCTCCGCTCCGAAGGGCGGCGCAGGTACGGCTGCGGCACGCAGAGCAGCGCAGCCCGCAGCCACCCCGTCCCCCAAGCCCGTTCCCGCGCCGCCGGTGCCGCCCCGTGCCGATGCCCCCCGCGTCATGCGCAAACCCCAGCCCGCCGCCGCCAGCCCGGCCGAGGTTGGCGCCGCCGACCGCAACCGCAAGCGCAAGGAGCGGCTGTCGGAAATCAAGCTGGAACTGCACCGCGCGCTGCTGGACAACCTGAACCTCGCGGCCCTTGAAACCGCGCAGGAAAACGACCTGCGGATGGAGATCAACGCGATCTCGGCCGAGGTGCTGCAGGAAAAGGGCATCGTACTGAACCGCGAGGAGCGGTTGCAGCTCAGCCAGGAACTCTACGACGAGGTGAAGGGCCTCGGTCCGCTGGAGAGCCTGCTGAAGGACGACACGATCTCGGACATCCTGGTCAACGGGCCGCACCAGATCTTCGTCGAACGTTCCGGCAAGCTTGAAATGTCGGACGTCACCTTCAAGGACGAAAAGCACCTCTTCCGCATCATCGACAAGATCGTCTCGGCCGTCGGCCGGCGCGTCGACGAGAGCAACCCCTACGTCGACGCCCGCCTGAAGGACGGCTCGCGCTTCAACGCCATGGTGCCGCCGATCGCGGTGGACGGCTCGCTGGTCTCGATCCGGAAGTTCAAGAAGGACAAGCTGGGCATCGACGACCTGGTGCAGTTCGGCGCCTTCTCGGAGGAAATGGCCGCCTACCTGCAGGCCGCAGTGGCCTGCCGCCTGAACGTCATCGTCTCGGGTGGCACGGGCTCGGGCAAGACGACCACGCTGAACGCCCTGTCCAGTTTCATCGACAATTCCGAACGCATCCTGACGATCGAGGACACGGCGGAACTGCAGCTGCAGCAAACACACGTCGGCCGGATGGAAAGCCGCCCGCCCAACGTCGAGGGCAAGGGGGCGGTCACGCCGCGCGACTGCCTGAAGAACGCCCTGCGGATGCGCCCTGACCGCATCATCGTGGGTGAGACGCGCGGCGAGGAAGTCATCGACATGCTGCAGGCGATGAACACCGGCCACGACGGCTCGATGACCACGATCCACGCCAACTCGGCCCGCGACGGCATCTCGCGTCTTGAGAACATGATCGCCATGGCCGGGATCGACATGCCGCTGAAGGCGATGCGGGCGCAGATCGCCAGCGCCGTTCATCTGATCGTGCAGGCCTCGCGCCTGCAGGACGGCTCTCGCCGCATGACCTCGATCACCGAAGTGACCGGGATGGAGGGCGACGTGATCTCGATGCAGGAGATCTTCCGCTACCAGCGCACCGGCCTGACCCCCGAGAACAAGATCCTCGGGCATTTCACCGCCACGGGCGTGCGCAGCCATTATTCTGAACGGTTCAAGATGTGGGGCTACGACCTGCCGCCGCAGATCTTCGAACCGGCACGGGAGTGATCCGTCATGATGTCCATGGCCACCGATCCCATCATCTACCTGCTGATCTTCGCCGGTGTCTTCGCCCTGATCGAAGGCATCTACCTGACGGTCTTCGGCAAGTCGATCAGCCTCAACAGCAAGGTGAACCGCCGCCTTGAAATGCTCGAGAAGGGCTCGAACCGCGAGGAAGTGCTGGAAAAGCTCCGCAAGGAGATGGAACTGCACATGGCTTCGC